>CAYHXX010000002.1:0-169092 GCA_964360785.1 uncultured Gammaproteobacteria bacterium
GCGTAATTTTGAAAAAGAGTTGAGTACATGAGAGCGTCCTCTGCCAAACGTTTCTTGTCTTGTTGTTCCAAAATTGAGGGTAACTTTTCTAGTAAATTTCTCAGGTAAGGTTTCAGGGAAGCAGATTTAAGTTCTTCTTGTCGCTTCAAAGCTTCATCCGCAAAACGTTGCGCAATTTGGTCTGATCCGTTCCAGTAACCGACCGCAACCCGTTTGAGATCGAGGGCAAGGGAAGAAATGGCAATTTTGGTTTCGGTCATAGTACCTCCTTAAAGCAAAACTTTGTTAGCTCTTCATAAGTTTTTAAAAAGTTTAGCACGTAAAGTTTGACGGCTCAAGTTCTCTTCACAAAAGTAGGGTATAATCAATAAACAAAATATGTTGAGACCAACTACTGCTGCACAGCTCTTTACTTTAGGTGCCTTGGGTTACATTTTTATAATGTTTTTCCTTGCCTTTGTCTTTGGCTTTTCCTACCGCTTTTTATTGAAAAAATTCGCGGCAAAAACCGTTCGGGGAGTTAGCAAAAATATCGGTAAACCTGACCGGGCGGTCCGCCTAACCATTGGCGTCGTTCTTTTCCTCTGGGCAATTTTTACGAACTGGAGTCCTGTTTTGTTATTTTTCTCTGGCTTTTGCTTTTTTGAAGCTATTTTTAGCTGGTGTGGTTTTTACGCAGCACTCGGCCGCAATACCTGCCCTCTTTAACCCTCTTCAATTTTTTAAGTCAAATTCCCCAAGGAGAAATTTCTTCCTCTGCTGATCTGGAAAATGCTCGATCGCGTAGCGTAGAGTAGTGCGCGGCATTTTTTGATAATTCTTTTTCAGAAACTTGACGAGCTCTTCTCGGGAAACCCGTTTCCCGACTTCCCGCAACATCCAACCCACGGCCTTGTGCATCAGATCTTCTTTGTCGGAAAGCAGTATTTCGGCAATTTTCAAAGTATCGGCTGCCTCCCCCTCCATAATAAAAGCGAGAGTAGAAATCGCCGCAATTCGTCTTTCCCAAAGGCTCTTTGACACAGCTAATTTGTAGAGAATGTCTCGGGGTTTATCAAGCAGGTAAGTACCAACAATATAGCCAGCGGAAGAATCCACCAAATCCCAATTGTTCACCTGTGCAGTATTGGCTAGGTAAAAGCTGTAGATTTCTTTTTTAGTTTTTTCGTCGCTCCGCCGGCTGGCGGATTGGAATTGAGCAACGAGGATAAAAAGCGCTACCAAGCGTTCTTCATGGATCGGGGATTTGAGAAGCCTTTCAACTTGGGTCAAAGGGAGATCTTTGAAGGTTCTGGCAACTTTTCGCTGCTCGGGGACACTGATACCAATGAATTGGTCACCTTCACCATACTGTCCGGGGCCAGTCTTGAAAAACCAAGCTGAGGCTTTCGCCTTTTCAGGGATGGCTGTTTTTCTCAACGCCGCTTTCAAATCTGCTAGTGTATCCACAGAGATATTTTAACAGAAAGGCTCATTTTTTCGCTGTTTCCCATAAACCCATCATGTTGCCTTCACTGTCAGTGAAGTAAGCTGCGAAACCCATGTCACCGACGGGCATTTTCTCACCCATCATTTTGCCACCGTGTGCTTCAATTTTTTTACCTACTTCTTCTATACTCTTAACGTCGATTGTGACAACGGGGTGCTGTACCGGCTGTCCGCGTTTTGTCAGTCCTCCATTGATGAACCCAGGCTCTTGGTTCATTCCTTGTTGGTCAGTTGGTCCTGTGTTGACAATCGCATACCCTTCGAAATCGGTCACATTGATCTTCCAATCAAAAACTTGATTGTAGAAATCTTGTGCTCTCTTCAGGTCATCGGTCGGAACTTCAAAATGAACAACTTTGTCCATAACAACCTCCTTTGGAAATTTTATTAATGCATAAGCAGTTTACTACTTGTAAATTCAGTACTCAACAAACAAGCTTTGGTTAAATAATTTATATGGCAATCGCGACGATAAGAAAAACTGCGAGGACAATCGCTAGAAAGATATAGAGGAAAGTATAGGCAAGGGTAGAGATTGCGCGGGTAACATTATTTTTGATAAAAGCGAAGTAGGCGGGCAAGCCGAACACAAACGTTCCGGTGATTCCAGCAGAGAAAACCAACAAGACCAACATCAAAACAATCCCCACATACCCAGGCTCGTTTATCTTGCTCTGCTCCATGAAAAAGAAAAACCCGGCTACAGCCGCAGAATAAACCACTACTGCCGCTGCTTGCACCAGTCCAATCAGTGCCGAATTTTTATATTTATCAAGAAACTTTTCCATAGACGGAAACCTAAGTGGGCTTAAAACTTAGTTTACTGTGAGGATTATATCATCAATCAGGGCAGCGGAGTCATAGATACTGTCTCCCTTGTCACTAACACGAAATTCTATCTTCACTACATCTGCCGGTTTGATTTCTCCCAGATCTTTAGTTACGGTCTGCCAACCAGTATGGAAGGTAGTAGAGTCGCCACCGGCAAAGTTGATACCAGCAATTTGGCTCCAGCTGGAATTATTAATTGTCTTTTGGACGACTTCGGTCTGGGTACCATTGATCGTGACTATCATTCGGAAATTATCATCGTAGCGACTACCAACATATTCGAGGGGTTCTTCGGAAACAAAATCGTATTTGAATGCTATTGATAGCTTCCCCTCCTGAGAGCAAATATCTTGAATCACTGCGCTATTACTATTGTTTACCGATCCAAGACCAGTACTAATAATTGCCATTTTTTTACCTTCTGGTGGTGCGAGAGAGGCTAGACGATTAATCACCCTGGAATCCCCCTCTGCTTGCCATCCAACTAGACCCTCCTCAAAACCCAGATTTTGCAGGTTCTTTCCTCCCATAACTAGGCCACGGTTACCCAGTAAATTAAAGAAGGCGGGCGGGTTGTTTCCATCATTAGCACCTTTGGCGGCAATAGCAGCATTGAACGCTTCGCCCGTAGTCTTACCTTTGTCCAGAAAGCTTTTCATCATTTCTCCGGCCACATTGCCTGCATAGTCAGACAATACGTATTCACTAAAACCAAAGTAAGACTTGGCTCCTTTGGAAAGATAGGCTGCGGCCATCGTAAAGTTGTGGGTACTGCGGCAAGTCCCAATGTAAACTAAGCTGTTGGGAAAGGTCCCGTTGTAGGCTGTGATAAACGGTGGCAAGATTGCCAAGGTGTTGTCACTGGCATCAATTGCCAATCGGTAGCGGACCAGATCCGGCACATATTTGCGCATGTCCTCATTTGTAACCTGCTGATCGGTCCAGGTGACTACATAACCATTTCCATTCTTTAGTACTGGTGGACAAGTATTATCCTCGGCACAATTGGCAGCGAAAGTGCCATTAAACCACGTATCACCGTGCGAAATCACCATCACCAAACCATATTTATTCAGTCCCTTGAAATCTTCAACCGTCACTTCCTTGTCTTTTTGTTCTACTGTCTGGCATTGTGGGCATTTGGACTCTTTGATAGTCTTCCAAGCTTTATGGTAGTCATCCGTATCTGCAAACTGGTGAAGGTAAGGTCCGAGATAAAGAGCCTTGGTGCTTTTGACCTCTAGTTGGTTGCCAGCTGCCTGGGCTTTCGAAACTCCAAAATGGACTGGTGTGTTTATCAGATCAGTGATGCCTTGAACTGAACCTGATTCGGTCTGCCTTTGTTCTTCACGCGCCTGCTCTTTGCGCACTTCATCTTCGGACGCTCCCCGGGTACCATCGGGATTGTTCAAAAGTCCAGCCAAAATCCCTGTGTCTTTGTATTTCCACCAAACTCCGTAACCTTGATCAGACATACCCGCTACTGCTATCTCTGGTTTTTCGGAAAGTTCTTTGACCAGCTTTTCCGCTGCCTTTTTGGGGTCACCTGCTTTTTTCAACTCTTCAAAACGAGCGTTGATTTCCTTGTTTAGCGAAAGAACCTTCTCGATCTGTTCTTCAGACAGTTGGTCCAAGACTGATATTTTTATAATCCCAGAGTAGAAAACTTCATCTGTCTTCTCAAGGCGAGCCCCAACTCGAAGAAGAATGGGCTCGGATGAAGTCGAGGAAAAATAATGTATGCCACTATAAATGGAGTCTCCCGGAATATCGTCACCATCAGCAACTACACCACTATCCACTAGCGGAAGTAGCTTGTCTTTTTTATCACCGGAAATTTGATAGAGAGCAACTTCGCCAAAAGCTGTACCAGAGGAGGTTTCGACACCAGAACGGACTGTGATTGTCGCATCCCCATCATCCTTGTAAATATAGTCCTGACTCAGAGTCAAATCGTAAAAAGAAATTCCGGAATTGTAGACAATGTTTAACACTACCTCAGATTTGTTATTTTTCTTGTCAACTGATTTAACAGTTACTTTGTTATCGCCTTTTGCCAGAGAAACAGCCTCTGACTTCCAAGAATCTCCCTCGATGCTCGCTGTCCCAGTTTTCCCATTGCTGGCTTCCCAAGAGAGACTTTTTACACCTGCTGGGTCAACCACAAACCCTTCCAAGGTAACCGAATCTTGGCTTGCAGCATACCAATCTTCGGAAGTTGGGCTGGTAACTTGTATTTCCGGACCAATTTTGTCAGGGGGTTTTCTGTTTTTGAGGTAAACAAACAGTCCAACGGCCAGGCCGACAATAATAATTACGGCTGCAGCAGCGGTAAGTAGAACTTTCTTGTTCAGAACAGGTAATTTTAGGTTGGGCATTTATTTTGTCTTCTTAATCGTAATCCCAGCTTTTCACGCTTGTCAAGTTTTGGCGAAACTAACTATAATTGAAATTGGTAACATGTTTGACTTTACTTACTTGATAATAATTGCCGGGGTACTAATTCTCTCACCACTTGCGATCCTAATTGCCGCCCGGACAGACAAAAAAACCAAAGGTGTCCTGAGGGTTTCTCTTCTCGCCTTATTAACTATTCAGATAGCCTCAGGGTTTTTTAATTGGGAGAGCTCCTCAACTATCGGTAGGAGTGGTATTGCCCTGGCAGCAGACTACCCAAGCTCTTTGCTTGGTCTATTTTTTGTAATTCCGCTTGTTCAGGCCCTCTTGTTACTGTTGCGAAAGCACTGGGCCAATGTAACAACTACAGTTTTGAATTTCGTCAACACAGTTGTATTTTTTGTAGGAGTTATTTCGCTCGAGAAGATTCAAGGAATAGAGGTTTTCAGTTATTTTGCCCTCAGTGCAATTTTTGCTGTTTTGATTGGCAATGTTGTGTCTCTACTGTTGGTAAACCGAGACAAAAACCTCGCCAAACACCCTGCGATCTAGAAAAGAGGAAAGGCGTATCGCAGCAAAAAGCAACGATACGAGGTGTAAACCCAATTTACCAGCAGTGTTTGCACAAAGCCGAAAATCCCTTTTTGATCCTCTCCTTATTTGTCCCTAGAGCAGATCGGTCGCGAAGAGCCAGTTACAGTTTTCACAGAAAACCGGCATTTCCCCCACGACACCATCGACTGGAACCACAAAACACGGCCAGGTACACCAACCGCAGTAGGAGTTACCGAGTGGAAGACTCTCGAGCGGGAACATCTTGCCCACGCGCGCTGTCTTTCTGCTTTCCATGAGAAGCACTCTGCTGACTGACTCGAGTAGCCCTGCTGACTCAAGATCCTCTGGATAGACGACCGCTGCGTTAGTCGCTTGACTCCCTTCATCCAAATTTCCCTAACCAATGCCCACAAAAAAAGGCAACCCGAAGGGTTGTCTCTTAACGCAGAATGGTAGATATTAGCAGATCTAGCTTCGCTAGTCAATGCATACTGTGCTGCCTTTTTGGGTTATTTAAATTTAATCGGTATTTCTAGAGAGTCGGCGTTTTCGGAAAGCCCTGAAGGATTGTCTTTCTCTAGAATTAACTTTCCTTTTTCTGTTGTTGAAGTCTTGAAAGTGAGATCAGCTGTAAACGGTACAAAGTTGTCAGTCGTCCACTCGAAGGTGGTCGAAGCAATTGCTGTTCCCAAAACCTTACCACCACTATCCACAATTCTCACTGGAAAACTAGCTTCGAAAAACCACTTGCCGCGAGCTTCGCCTTTGATTTTCAAAGGACTTCCTACTACTTGGTTTGGAGTTGGTAGTTCTAGTCGGATCAGATCCTGTTTGTCCAAAATGTTACCAATATCCTCAGTAAAAGTCTTCCCGTCAGCGCTACAGCGGCGGGGATAGCTTTCTTGAACTGGGTTGCCGACTGCTGCACATTCCTCAAAGCTAGAAACTTTAGCTTCCCGAGATTTGGTCTCTTTCTTGTTTATCCAGAAGTACCCTAAAACTGATAACACGATCAAAAGGGACACCAGAAATATATAAATAAAGTTCTTTTTCATGACGGATCTTTCAGATTCAGACTTCCACTATTTCCCCGGTCTTTAATGGTTTGAACTCGATCCCGTTTTTGCCAAAGAAATCAACAAAGCGCTTGTAGAACCCTTCTCTCGCCGCGTCATTCCAATGCCAATCGTGGATCGGAATTATCACTTTTGGCTGTAGTCCCAATGCTCTTTCGACGGCTGTGGTTGTATTTGCCCAAGGAGCTTGGACGGGAAGTGCAAGGGCTTCGGTCTTGAGTGCATAGTGCTCGGAATCTCCCGGATGGGTAAGTTTTCCAAAAACGTTGAAAAGAACATTCTTTGGTATTTGCGGTACGCCAAAAACATGCTCGTGCGGTGCTTCTGCAACCTCTACAAAATCATTTCCAACCGAAACCGCCTCGATATTTTCATTTTCAAGAATCTCGACGATCGCAGAGTTGGTGATTATTGGAGTATTTGGAAACTTTTGTAAAATTTCTTTGAGAAAAGGTAGGTAAAAATGATCGGGATGTTCGTGAGTAATAAGTATTTGATCAAGTTTTTCTAAGGTGTTGATTTCAAGTGCTTTTGCAGCAAACGTATACTCACCCGGATCAATTAAAACAGTCTTTCCCTGATCTTCGACTAATAAACAGCTGTGAACATGTTTGGAAATCTTCATTTGGAAAAAGTTTAGTACTAGCTATATCTTTTGGCAAGTTAGCTTTCGGAAACTTGCTTATTGAGATTTAGGGTGTAAGCTTAAGCTGATGACAGAAAACATCAGTAATTTCATTACTTTTCACAATGCCAACATCTCAAACCCAGAGTTATCGGCTAATCTTGACTCTCTTACTGCATTTGCTCTCCAAAAAAACATCAATCTAGACGATCTATCAATAGAAAAACACCGGATGCCATTTATAAATTGGTGTACAGGATTACCTCAGCAAAACTAGATAGTCTTTTTTCAACCCATATTCTTTTTGCCATCTCTCTCCTTTCTATAAGTTAGGACGGCAAAGACGACAGATTAACTTGTTCACGAAAATGAAACGGCGGTGGGTACAGGTGACAAACTCGCCTCTACGGATCTCCCATTTTCCTTTCCCTTCACACAAAGTGCAGAACCCTGGCGCGACTACAACATGGCAGCAACGGCACTCCGTGGAGATAAGACCGTTGTCCCACACCCAGTAGAGAAAGAGAAATGCAAGCACCAGCACCCCAGAAATATGAAGTACGTCGTACATCTCCACCTCCTGACTTACTTGGATTATACTGCTTAGAATCAAAATGTTAAGAGGTTTTGTAGTTTCTGCTTTTCCTTTATAATTTTCTTATGACCAAATACAAACAGCTCTTTGATGAGATGCTAGGAAAAAACCGCGAGCTTTTTATTCGTTTCAAAATCACCCACGATATGTATTCGGCCGACCGTAAGACTTGGTCTGCGCAATTCAATGAGGAGGGTGAGAAAGTTTTGGAAATAATTCGGGACTATGAAAACCGGCTTTGCGGACACTCGGAACAAGGACAATATAGTAAATTCTCGGCAAATTTGGCAGAAAAATTCTGGGCGGAGGTACGGAAGAACTACCCAAAAATTGATTTTGTTGGGGTGAAAGTCAGCTAGTACTTGGCGTTAAGATCAATCTTGCGGATCCGAATATTTTGAGGGGTTACTTCCACCAGCTCATTATCATCAATATACTCGAGGGAGTCTTCCAGCCCCATTGGTTTTGGTGCGTTGAAGTGCTCAGCGACTCCTTCCCCTTTACTGCGCATATTGGTTTGTTGTTTTTCTTTGACAACATTGACCTTGATATCATCTCCACGAGAGTTCTGACCAATAACTTGGCCTTTGTAAACCCTGATCGCTGGTCCGATAAACAAAGTTCCGCGATCTTGGGCATTGGTCAGTCCATAATACGTTGTTGCCCCGTCTTCAAACGCGACTAAGGAACCCCGTGCACGCTCAAATGTAGAACCAACATCTTCTTTAAACTCGGCAAACATTGAATTGAAAATACCAGTACCTTTGGTATCGGTGATAAACTCACTACGATATCCAAAAAGCCGACGCGTGGCAATCAGAAACTCAACCAAAACTATTCCGTTTTCATTGGTCATATCCTGCAAGATGGCGCCGCGTTCACCCATTTTTTGCATTACTATTCCTGAATAACTTTCGGGCACTTCGATAAAAACTTTTTCATACGGAGCAAGAGTCTTGCCATCAACTACTTTTGTGATCACTTGCGGTCGAGCAACTTGAAACTCGTAACCTTCGCGGCGCATCCGCTCAATCAAAATCGCCAAGTGCAGCTCCCCTCGACCGGAAACAATCCACTCTCCACTTGGACCGTCAATAACTTTAAGCGCCATATCGGTTTCAAGTTCTTTGAAAAGTCTTTCTCTGATCTGGCGAGAGGTTTTGAATTCTCCTTCTTTTCCGGCAAATGGAGAAGAGTTGACGGAGAAAGTCATATTTATAGTTGGCTCTTCGATATCCAGAAGTGGCAAGGCAACTGATTCGTTGGGATCAGCAATTGTTTCCCCAATATTGATATCCCCAATCCCAGCAATCGCGACGATATCTCCAGCTTCTGCTTGTGGAATGTCGACCCTGTCTAAACCGGAAAAACCGATCAGTGCGGTTAGTCGAGCTTTCTTCATCTCACCAATACGGTTGATATGGGTAACCTCTTGATTGGCTACTACCTTTCCATTGTAAATCCGGCAAGTGGCAATACGTCCTTTGAAATTGTCACCCACAATAGTTGTAGCCAGCATTTGCAAAGGTTTGTTGGGATCGCCACCGGGGGCGGGAACGTGCTCGAGTATCGCATCAAAAACTGGTGCAATGTCCTTCATTTTGGAAATATCAGGCTCAAGTGCGGCCAAGCCATTTTTTGCACTGGCATAAACTGTAGTAAAGAAAGCCGCCTCATCAGAAGCCCCAAGCTCAACAAAGAGATCAAAAGTTTTGTTGAGAACATAGTCGATACGGGCATCTGCTCTGTCGATCTTGTTGATCACCACGATCACTTTGTGACCAAGTTCCAAAGCCCTTTTGAGAACAAAACGAGTCTGCGGCATTGGTCCTTCTTTGGCATCCACCAAGAGCAAACAACCATCGGCCATCTTCAAAACCCGCTCCACTTCACCACCAAAATCAGCGTGTCCGGGAGTATCGATAATATTGATCTTGGTGTCTTTCCAGATAACACTCGCGTTTTTGGAAAAAATAGTAATACCACGCTCTTTCTCAAGATCGTTTGAGTCCATTATCAAACTCGATCCTTCCTGCTCTTTATTCATTTTTGTATGACTTTGGCGCAACAAAGCATCGACAAGAGTGGTCTTGCCGTGGTCAACATGAGCGATGATAGCAACGTTTCTGACGTTTGACATAAATTTTGACAATAGGGCACATACACTGGCAAGAATAATTTGAAACTACTCTTTTTTATTAGGGAAAGTATATTTACCCGATTTTTTATTATACCTGACTATAGGGTTGCTTTGCAACCCTGCGTTCGGAAACTAACGGTTGTAAATCAACCTGCGCTAAGAAGCTAATGGGTTGCAACGCAACCCTGCGTTTGGAAACTAACGGTTGTAAATCAACCTGTGTCCTTTTTCGCTAGCACGTGCAGTATTCTATCATTAAACTGTACCTTGCTCCAACCTTAATTGTTCTCTAGTGTAATCAATATACGTTCTCGTATAATAAATTAGATGAAAAAAAGACTAGGAAGTATCAAAATCGCAAAATCCCTCTGGGGAAAGACAGTTGGCGTAATGCTCTGGAAAGATTTTGGAACGAGTAAAGGATTGCTACTTCCCAGTACCAACGCAATCCATACTTTTTTTGTTCGTTTTCCGCTTGATGTGGTTTTCCTGGACAAAGACTACAAAGTAATCCAAGTAGTAGAAGGTCTGCGTCCTTGGTCCTTTTCACCAATTGTTTGGAAAGCTAAACACACCCTGGAACTTCCAGCTGGAAGTATCAAAAGACACAAATTAGAAATCAATGATAAAATATATCTTTAATGACAAAATCTTCCGCCCAGAAAGAAACTATTCATGAAAAACATTGCTTATATTATTATTTTTATTCTGATCGTTATGGGAGTTTTGTTTGTCCTCGTCAAGGGCGGCAGCAACAGCACGAACCTAAACGATAATTCAAATTCTCAAAAGGAGGAGAGCTCAGTGGAAAGAAAAACTTACACCCAAGCACCAGCAGTACTAGCAGAAGCAGAAAGAATCGGTAAAAGTGCGAAATTTACAACCAATCAAGGCAGCTTCACCATCGCGCTTTATGGCGACAAGGCCCCAAAGACAGTTAGCAATTTTATAACCCTTGCAAAGGACAGTTTCTACGACAAAACTATATTTCACCGGGTGATTGATGGTTTCATGATCCAAGGAGGTGACCCAGAAGGTACGGGTCGCGGTGGGCCTGGATATCAATTTGAAGATGAGGTGGCAAGTGGGCTAACTTTCTCTAAGGAAGGTTTGCTAGCAATGGCCAACGCTGGACCAGGTACAAACGGTAGTCAATTTTTTATCACTGTCTCAAAACCAGACTATCTCAACGGCAAGCACACAATCTTTGGTGAGGTAACACAAGGTTATGACACAGTAGTAAAGATTTCCAAAGTCCAAAAAGATAGTAGCGACAAACCGACTCCTGATGTGGTGATCGAGAAGATTGAAATCCTATGATCTACAAAAAGTTTGATGAGAAATATCTTCTTCGCTTTGAGTTGGATGACGACTTTCAAAAAGAGTTTGAGCGTTTTGTAACTGAAACCAACATAGAACTTGGTAACTTTGAGGGAATTGGGTCATTCAAAAACTGTGAGTTGGGCTACTATGATATCTCTACCAAAGAGTTTCAAAGGAAAGTGGTGTCAGAAAACCATGAAGTTGTAAGTTTGCTGGGAACTCTTTCTGAATCTGAAGGTAAACCCTACTTTCATACCCATGTAACTTTGGGTGACAAGAACTTCAACACCAAAGCTGGTCATCTTTACAAGGGGGCAGTCGGAGCAACTTTGGAAGTTGTGTTTGAGAAAATTTCTGGAAGTATCGAACGAAAGTTCAGTGACGAGATTGGGCTGAATTTACTAGAGCTCTAAGAAAAATAATTATTCTGATTTTTCTGCTGTTAGCTCTTGCTCGGAAGGTTGGCTCTCTTCCACAATCTTTTCCGTAATTTCAGGATTTTCTTCGCTCTTTTCGGCAACTGCAACGGCTTCTTCGACTTCAGTTTTTTCCTTCTTGAGTTCTGCTTTTCCTTTTTTTATAACCTCTTCTTCGTTTTTTTCTTCAATTTCATTAACTTCGATTGTGTCTTTTACAGGAGCTTCCCCAGCTCGCATCCTGGCACGCTCGCCAGTTGGAATCAGACGTCCAATAATTACGTTTTCCTTCAAACCACGGAGGTAGTCAATCTTTCCAGAAGTGGCTGCTTCTGTAAGTACTGAGATTGTTTCTTGGAAACTGGCGGCTGACAAAACAGACTCAGTGTAGAGAGCTGCTCTGGTGATTCCCAGAATAACTACTGAAGCTGTTGCAGGCTCTCCACCAGCAGCAAGTACTTTGGAGTTTTCATCACCAAACCGAACTTTATCAACTAGCTCACCTGGCAAAAGGTTGGTATCGCCTGAAGTCTCGATTTTTACTTTTTCGCTCATTTTGCGAACAATAGTTTCGAAATGCTTTTCATTGATTGGTGCGCCCTGAGACTCATAAACTTTCTGTAACTCGGAAATAATGTACTGTTGAACAGCCTTAATACCCTTGGTTTCAAGCAATAATTTGAGATCCAAGTGCCCTGAAGTAAGAGCGTCTCCAGCCGCAACCAATTCGCCATTCTTTACATGGAGTTCGGAAGTTGCTGGGATTAGGTATTCTTTTTCAACTTTGCCACTTTTGTCCTCGGCCGTAATTTTTACTTTGCGGCTGTCTTCTTCATCAATGATTTCGACTTTTCCAGGGATCTCGGTAATTACAGCTCCAGTTTTTGGATTTCTGGCTTCAAAAATTTCATCGACACGAGGTAGCCCTTGGGTAATATCTAGTCCAACGATACCTCCAAGGTGGAAGGTTCTCATTGTTAGCTGGGTTCCTGGTTCCCCAATTGATTGCGCCGCAATAACTCCCACTGGAGTTCCAATGCCAACCAAGGCTTTCGCAGCCAGATCGTATCCGTAACATTTCTGACAAATACCGTATTTTGTCTCACAAGTAAGGGTGGAACGGACAACAATTTCTTTAATTTTTTCCAGCTCTACTTTGGAAAGTACATCCTCGGTCAGAAGTGTATCTTTCTTGATTACAGTTTTTTTGTTTTCATCTTTTATGTCCACCGGTGTATAGCGACCAAGAATCTTAAATTCAAATTTCTTCCGTGTTCCAGGATTTTCTAAAACAATTCCTTCAGTGGTACCACAATCATTCTCTCGAACCAAAACATCGTGGGTCACATCTACCAACCGTCTGGTAAGGTGTCCAGCGTCTGCTGTCTTTAGTGCTTTATCAACCAAACCTTTTCGAGCCCCACGAGTTGAAGTAAAGTACTCATAAACACCAAGACCTTCGCGATAGTTAGTTTTTGTTGGAAGCTCAATAATTCGTCCCATTGGATCTACTACCAAACCACGCATACCAGCAAGCTGTTTGATCTGGTCACGTGAACCACGAGCCCCAGAATCCAAGAGAATCCTCAAGGAATTTTCTTCTGGCAGATTCTTCCAGGTAATTTCATCAATCTCGTTTGTCAGTGAAGCCCAAATTTCTTCTGCTAGACGAAGCTTCTCAATTTCTGTGATCAAACCTCTGCGGAAATTTTTGTCGATTTCCTCGACCTTGAGGTCAGCATCGGCAATAAGCTGCTTCTTTTCGGCAGCGATAACAGCATCAAAAATTGAAATGGAAACTCCGGAACGACTTGAATATTCAAAACCAAGTCTCTTCAAACCATCGATCAATTCAACGGTACGATCAGTACCAAATTTACTTAAACACTTTGCAATCAAGTCTTTCGAGAAACCACCTTTGATGACTTGGTTAAGGTAACGCATTTCCACCGGAAGAATCTGGTTGAACATCAACCGTCCAACAGTTGTTCTGATTTTTTCACCTTGGAAATACAAATCTATGCTATCTTGCAAACCAAGTTTGCCGGCTTGATAAGCCAATATAGCTTCGTCTTCTTCAAAAGCACCCTTGCTCTCAGCCGCTTCATTCATCTGGGTGAGGTAGTAACAACCCAAGAAAACATCGTGTTTTGGTGTCATGATTGGCTCACCATCGCTCGGTCTCAAGAGGTTGTTGGTGGACATCATTAGCTCGATAGCTTCTTCTTGGGCTTTAGCTGAAAGTGGTACGTGAATTGCCATCTGGTCTCCGTCAAAATCAGCTCCATAACCAGCACAAACCGATGGGTGAATACCGATAGCCGAACCCTCAGCCAAGATCGGGAAGAATGCCTGAATACCGAGTCGGTGAAGAGTTGGAGCACGGTTTAGAAGTACTGGGTGGTTCTTGGTAATTGCTTCCAAAATATCCCAGACTTCGGTTCCCCGACGTTCAAATACATGTTTTGCACTTTTTACATTGGGTGCATGACCCTGGAAAATTAATTCTCGCAAAACATAAGGCTTAAATAATTCCAAAGCCATTTCTTTTGGAACTCGACATTCATTTAGTTTGATATCAGGAGCAACGATGATAACTGATCGTCCAGAGTAGTCAACACGTTTTCCAAGTAAATTTTGTCGGAAACGGCCTTGCTTACCCTTTAACATATCTGAAAGTGAGCGCAACGGTTTCGCCAGCGCAACTCGAGAGCTTGGTCTCTGACTAGAGTCAATCAACGCATCGACGGCTTCTTGCAGCATTCTTTTTTCATTGCGCAAAATTATTTCTGGGGCTCCGAGATCCGTAAGTCGACGCAAACGATTGTTTCGGTTTATCACCCTGCGATAAAGATCGTTCAAATCGCTTGTTGCAAATCGCCCACCGGAAAGTTGGACCATTGGTCTTAGATCTGGTGGAATCACTGGGACCACTTCCATAACCATTGACGAAGCTTCAATACCAGCGTTACGCAAACTCTCAACAACTCTTAATCTTTTGGTAGCTTTGAGGAGCTTCTGACCGCCAGCTGTCTGAACTTCGACCCGCAGCTGTTGAGCTAGACCCGATAAATCAAGATTTGTCAAAACCTTCTTGATAGCTTCGGCTCCCATTCCAACCTCAACGAATTTCTCAATATCATATTCTATAAATCTGTAGTAATCTTCCTCTGAAAGTAGAGAGTGCTTGGCCATGTTCTTTACTTTGTCAGAGATACTCTTGAAGATATTTTCCAAATGGGAAAGCTCCGTCGCCTCTTCTTCACGGATTGCAGCCGTTTTTGCCTTTGCTTTGAGCTCGATTTCTGAAACTATCAGCTCTTGCTGCTCCTTGTTCTTCATGTTCATTTTCTTGATTTCTTCTTTGAAGGAGGCTTCTGACTCTTTGATTTTTTCTTTGAATTGCTCGCGAATCTCGCCTTGCTTAACCTTTAATTGCCCATCAAGTTTCTCGAGGGCTTCGACGCGCTTGTCTTCATCAACTGTAATGACCAAGTATTCAGCAAAATAAATAATTGCATCCAAGCTTCGAGGGGTGATATCAAGTATTTGTGAAAGTTTGCTAGGAACTCCTTTGAAAAACCAAACGTGAGCAACCGGAGCTGCTAGTTTGAGATGACCCATTCGTTCCCGACGTACCTTGGATTGAGTTACTTCAACACCACATTTATCGCAAATAACACCACGGTAGCGAATTCTTTTGTACTTTCCACAATAACATTCCCAATCCTTGGTAGGCCCAAAAATCTTTTCATCAAAAAGCCCGTCTTTTTCTGGTTTGAAAGTTCGGTAATTGATAGTCTCTGGTTTGGTAATCTCACCGTGAGACCAACTCATTACATCTTCTTTTGAAGCTAAAATTATTCTTAAGGCTTTAAAATCTCGAATTTCGTTCATGTTATTCTTTGCTTCCCTCTATTTCCAATAATTCCTCAGCTGCTGGTTCCGCTGCTTTAACTTCAGAGTCAACTTTGACTTCCTCTATTTCCATATCAGAATTTGGTGCAGCAATTTCCTCATCTTTTGCAACTATTTCCTCGCCAGCAACTTCCGCCAACTCTTTGGCTACCGCTTCTACTTTTTGTTCTTGCTTCAATTCTTCTGGTGTTTCCTCTTTGGTTTCCTCAACCTTGGCACCGAGCAATTCAACTTTCAACCCCAAGCCGTTTAGTTCTTTAACCAAGACTTTGAAGGACTCTGGAACGGTTGACTCTGGTATGTCAGTGCCTTTGACGATTGCCTCAAAAGCCTTTGCTCGACCAATGACATCGTCAGACTTGATGGTCAACATTTCCTGAAGCATATGAGCAGCGCCGTAAGCTTCCAGTGCCCAAACTTCCATTTCTCCAAGTCGTTGCCCTCCCATCTGAGCTTTACCACCCAGAGGTTGCTGGGTCACAAGAGAGTAGGGACCAGTGCTTCGTGCGTGAACTTTTTCGTCCACCATGTGGACTAGTTTCAAAATATAGTTGATCCCAACACTGATAGGTTTATCGTATTTTTCCCCTGTCTTTCCATTGTACAAATTAGCTTTACCATCAGCTGGCAAACCAGCTGCTTTAAGTTCTGCTGCAAGCATATCTTCATCAAAACCACCAAAAGCCGGAACGGCTGCCTTGTAACCAAGCTTGTGTGCAGCCCAACCCAAATGGGTTTCGAGTAGTTGTCCGAGATTCATACGAGAAATTACTGATAGTGGCGAGATGATGATATCAACTGGGGTACCATCCTCAAGATAAGGCATGTCTTCTTTTGGCACTAACCTAGAGATAACACCTTTGTTTCCATGTCGACCAGCCAGCTTATCCCCAACGGTAACTTTTCGAGTTTGGGCAACCTTGACTTTGATCAAACGTTGCACTCCAGGATCAAGGTCATCGCCAGCTTCTTTTGAAAGAATTTGCACACCAATGACTGTCCCACGTTCGCCATGAGGTATTCGTAGAGATGTATCACGAACTTCACGAGCCTTTTCACCAAATATAGCTCGCAAAAGCCGTTCTTCAGCAGTTAGTTCAGTCTCACCTTTTGGAGTAATCTTTCCAACTAATATATCATTTGGACCGACCTCTGCTCCGGTGTAAACAACACCGTCTTCACCAAGATTTGCCAAGGCTTCCTCACCGACATTGGGAATATCACGAGTAGTTTCTTCCGGTCCTAGTTTTGTCTCGGTAACTGAACATTCATAATCCTCAATGTGAATCGAAGTAAGGGCGTCCTCACGAACTAATCTATCAGAGATAATTATTGCGTCCTCGTAACCATAACCCTCCCAAGTCATATAGGCGATCAAAAGATTCTGGCCCAAAGCGAGTTCTCCTGATTCGGTAACTGGACCATCGGCTACTACCTCATCTTTAGAGACTTTTTGGCCAACAGTAACTATTGGTCTTTGTGAGTAACAAGTATTTTGGTTTGATTTTACAAATTTGCTTAAGGTTAATTTATATTCTTTCTTATCTTTTCCAGTGATCACTATCTGTGAACCATCCACAAAAGTTACAAAACCATCAACCGGGCTTTTGCCAACACGACCGATATTGAGCCCAACTGCAAGCTCGGTACCGGTACCGACAACTGGGGACTCAGGCTTTACCAAAGGAACTGCTTGTCCCTGCATATTGGCACCCATCAAAGCTCGGTTGGCATCGTCATGTGCCAAAAATGGAATCAAAGATGAACTGGCCCCAACTATTTGCCAAGGTACTGTATCAATAAACTCGACTTCAGTGGCTAGACCAGTAGTGAAAGAACTCTGAATTCGCAGTGGAACTCGCTTGTCAGTGATGTACCCTTTTGAATCAATATTTACATTTGCGTGAGTAATATGATAAGTTTCTTCATCGTCACCCATCATCCAAACTAGCTCATCCGTAACTCTTGGCCCAGTTTTTTCCTGAACAACTTTTCTGTAAGGGGTTTCCAAGAAACCGTATTCATTTACCCTGGCAATCAGTGCTAAGTGGGTAATTAATCCAATATTTGGACCTTCCGGAGATTTGATTGGGTCAATACGACCGTATTGTGAATTGTTGATATCGTGAACTGAGAAACTAGCACGTTCCCGGGTCAACCCTCCTGGTCCCATGACCGACAAGCGGCGTAAGTGCTCAAGTTCTGACAAAGAATTGATCTGGTCCATAAACTGCGAGAGTTGCGAACCAGCAAAAAACTCGTTCAAGCGGGCAACGATCGGACGAGCGTTTATCAAGGACACTGGAGTTACCTGAGTCATATCGGCAGAAATGGACATACGTTCTTTGACAACTCTTTCCATTTGCAAAAGTCCCACCCGAAGGGTGTTTTGAATAAGCTCTCCGGCGCTGCGGATTCGACGATTTGCAAGATGATCAATGTCATCTGGATGACCATTGCCGTTGTTGAGATCAATCAAAAGCTTAATGGCACCGACAATATCATCCGGGGAAAGTATCCAGTGAGAAGCGTCATTTGAAACAGTGATCCCAAGTCTCTTGTTAACTTTGTAGCGCCCAACTTTTCCGAGACTGTAACGTCGTGGATTGAAGAAGAGATTTTCGAGAAGTGCTTTGGCATTCTCAAGTATTGCTGGATCCCCGGGGCGCATTTTGTGGTAAATCTCCAAAAAGGCTTCGTCTGGGGTTGCGGTCGCATCTTTCAGCAAAGTTGTTTCAATATACTGATGATCTGGGTTACTGTCGATTTCTGCAAAAAGTTCTTTGATTTTTTCGTTTGAATTGTACCCTATGGCCCGAAGTAGTGTAGTTGCTGGAATTCGGCGCTTGCGGTCAATACGCACAGTAATGACATCGTTTTTTGCTGTTTCAAACTCCAACCAGCTACCACGAGTTGGACGAAGTTCTGATTTAAAAAGATTGCGACCGGTTGTAGGCTCTAATTCCGAAGTATAAAAAATACCGCTTGAGCGGGTAAGCTGGGTGACAATAACTCTCTCAACACCATTGATAATAAAAGTACCTGAGGTTGTCATCAACGGAAGATCACCAAGAAAAACCTCCTGCTCTAAAGTTTCACCAGTTTCTTTGTTGAGAAGCTGAGCTTTGACTTTGATTGGTGCAGAATAACTGACACCTTTCTCCATTGCTTTTTCGGGAGAGTATTTTGGTTCCCCAATCGAGTGCTCTAAGAAAGCGAGGGAGAAAATCTTACCAGTGAAATCTTCGATTGGAGAAACTTCATTGAGAATTTCACCAAGACCCTCCTCAATCAACCATCTGTAGGAGTCGTTCTGGAGATCAATTAAATTTGTGAGTGGATAAGGGTGTCCCTCTGTACCAAAAACCTTTCGAACTGGAGTCGCCATTAACTAATGTTACCCTTCAAATTAATTTAATAATTGGCAGTTTATTACTCAAACAATTAACTTTCCTCTTAATTACGCAAAAGAAGACGTACCGTACGGTAGTACGCCCAAAAATATTCAGTTGAACCGCCCAATAATAACCAAAAGAATGTATCCTGTCAAGCCTCACTTGTGAACTAATTTAACTATAGCACAAACAAATTTTACTGCAAATATTTCACTTTACGTTTTGCGGAACGCAAAAGGCAAAGCAAGATTTATACTATTGTAAAAACTTTGCTTTATTGGTGTTATGCTCAGCCAAGGTCCTTGCGTAGTGAATCTTTCCGTCATTGTCATGGAGGTAAAAATAATATTCGGAATCTTGTGGTTGTGCGACTGCCTCGAGAGCTGCCAATCCAGGATTACAAATCGGTCCTGGAGGCAACCCTGCAAAACGCCTAGTATTATAGGGACTATTTTTCTGTAAATCTTCAGCAGTTAAACTTTTTTTCCACCAAGTTTTCCCAACCTCATCATATCCAAGTGCAAACTGTACAGTTGCGTCAGCTTCTATCTTCCAACCTTCGTGAAGACGCTTAATTAGCATACCAGCTACTACCTGCCTTTCCTCCCCATTGTCTCGAGTTTCCCTTTCGATTATTGAAGCGAGGGTGACTACTTCCGGTAGAGTTAATCCTTGGGCAAGGGCTTGTTGCTGAAGCTCGGAGGTGAATTTTTGATCAAAAGTAGAACGCAATTTCTGGGCTAGTTCCTCTGCAGTTGAATTTACTTTAAAAAGATAAGTATCAGGAAACATGTAGCCAAGCTGTGCAACTTTTAGGAAATCTTCTTCTTTGATACCATAGTTTTTCGCTAGGACAGCTGCCACTTCCTCATTCCGTAATCCCTCGACAATCTTTGTCCACGAATCAACTCTACCTTTGGTCAGTTTCTCCGCAAGTGTCGAGAGATCCATATTGGTTGAAAGTTTGAAAGTTCCTGCTTGGATATTTCCTGAAAGACAGTCCTCCTGAGGGTATTTTTTGAGTAAAGTTGTTGGATTTGAAAGAGTTACACCTTTGCAGGCAAAGCGTGCATAAAGTCGAAAGGCCAGAGTATCTCTTATTAAGCCTTCTTTTTTCAGGCTTTCGGCTATTTCTACAATTGACTGACCCTCTTTGATCACAAATATTTTCTCGTTGTTCTGATTACTCGGAGCAGCAATGGCCGAGTTTATATAGTAGGTTGTAAAGGCAACTGCCGCAAGGATAACCAGAAAAAGAAAAATTAAGAAAAACCAAAGCTTTGAAAAAATTGGTTTTCGTTTTATCAAAGTATTTTCCATCACTACTCGAAATTAACCTTTATCTTACTGGATGTAAAAGGTAATCGTCCCAGCAATCTGAAATAAAACGGAGCACTACTGATCTTGTAAGCTGAGACTTCTTCGAGTGAATCGAGATAGCTACCAGTACCAGCAATACTTTTTCCGACTAAGTTTCGTTTGATTTCGTTTTCGTCCAACTCTGGTACAAGCTGAGCTTTGACTTTTGCTATCAGAGTGATTTTCCCTGCTGCATCTTTGGTAGTTTGTTGCAAACTAATTTCCAAATCTTCCTTTGCAATAGAGAACCCTTCCGAACCTTTGCCCAAATTTTCTATTACCAGTTTTTGCAATTGTTCTTTATCAACAAAGGAAGCTGTAGTATCGATAGCGATAGTACCTTTTAGATTATCAGCTTCGGCATCGACATTCTTTGGATCATAAGTTTCTTTGGTAATTTTTATTTCAAAACTGTCTTCAACTACAACTACATCTTTTTGTTTTTTCTCAATTTCTTTCTTAGCATCACTTTCGAGTTTTTCGATAATTTTATTTTTTAGACTTTCCCTGTCTTCAGAAGAAGCCACACTTGCAAGCTTACTGCTGCCTCCGGTGAAAGCAACATCATTTTTTGCAAAAACAAGCGCTGTTGGTGAGGTTCCTACTTTAAAAACAGAACCTTCCACTAAGTTACCCTCTGTTCCTGATTTTACGGCGGTTACGTTTACCCCTGCTGTCTTCTCGCCACCGGAAGGGGCTTGCTCGAGAGTAACGTCTGAATCTAGCTTGAAAGTGATACTTTCACTGGCAACTGAAGTGATTATTGTGCCGGCAGAAAAAGTTTTTGCTGCGGTGTCGTCTTGGTTGGTAATGGTCACCCGACCTTTTGCTGGGGTACCAATAGTCTTCTTTCCAGTCGTGGCTTGTTCATCTTCACCCTCTTTAGTAACTTCCGTCGTTTGGTAGGGGACAACATTGTCCTTAGAATTAACTTCCTTTGCAGCCTTGTCACCTTTTATTGTAAGTTGTGAATCCTTGCTCTCAGTCTTTGCTGTGATCGTAATCTCGGCTGTTGGGAGAAGAAATACCCCCACACCAATAAGAAGCGCGAAAACCAAAACTACCGTAACGATCCATGCAGTCTTACTCTTTGTGAACTTATTTAAGAATCCAAGAGGACTACTCGAAGGTTTTTTTGTCAATACGCCAACCGTAGCTGGCTGGATCATTTTGTGTACATCTTCAATTGGAGCTTTAGCGACAACATCCTCACCTTCCACAAAACCCATATCATCACCCTCAACCTCAGGTGCTTGCTCTATTGGTACTGCTGGAAAAACAACTTCTTTCTTGTACTCCTTAGCAACTTTCTCAATAATCTTCTTGTTAATGCTGTTGTCAAAAAGATTTTTCTGCTCCGGCACTACAGTAAGCTCCAAACCGTCTTCTTCTGTGGTTTTCAGCTCATTAAGAACATGGGCTAACAGTGTTTCTGAATCAATCTCTAGGTTTCTCATCCAATAATCTCCTGTAAAGAAAGTGCTAGCAAACCCATATCAGAAGGGGCAAAATTGTTTTCTGATTCTGCCCTTTCAATTTTCAAGTTCTCTTTGAGCCCAAATTTCTTTTTCCAATCAACATCAGAAACTTTTTCCATCACGTCTACCAAATTAACCTCGTCGCTATCAGAGTAAAGCCAGAGATAACCAACTTTTTCTTTTTGCTCCTCAAGAAGTGCTTCGATTGCAAAGTTTAGAAAATCCAACTGCTCGAAACCAAGATCAAAATTTATTACCTTTACCAGATGTCGGTCTTCGATAAAAGCTGCTTCGGAACGGGTCTGTCCAACTCTCAGCAGCAGTGCGTGATCAGGGATCTTATCAGAGATCATCTTGGCAACAACTTGCGAGGTTGGGAATATTTTTTCCGGTTTGATCTCAAGTTCCTCAATAATCTGCTCGTATACTGCCAATTCCTCGGCGTTTTTGTAAGCAACAAAACAGTTCAATTCAACTTTTTCTCCTTTGACCCCAATCGGGTTGGTCACCTTGGCTCCATCAACAGTCGCTCCGTTAATGGTAGAGAAAAATACTTTCTGGCCTTCGTCTTCCTGCGTAGCAATTTTCTTGAGCACTTGCGAGATCTCACTTTTATCAATCGCCGCCTTTGGCTTTTCCCGTGTATATTTTGCGATTGTGGTCAAAGTCTTGAGTGTGCCCCCCGAGACTCCAACGATTGCTGTTTGTGGAAGTTCATCAACGATTGCTCCTAGTGCATCCGTTGCTTCAAGAGTTGCGTCCAGTATAGTATCGCTCCCGGTAAAACTGCGGCGGCCCACTCCGACGAATTTTGGACCTTCCGTCGTACTGTCAAAGACAGCCATGTTGACCCGACCGAGGCCAATATCGACAACCACAAAACGGGCGTTTTTATTCTTTTTTGAAGGGAAAATCTTTGGAATGAGTTTCATGGGTGGCAGGATATCATTATGAACATTATATCGCTTTCGTTAACAAGGAGAAAGCGATGGTAATCGAAGACGATTATAGCATTAAGTGACTTACTCTAAAACAGCCTTTATCCGACGTTGTCCGGCCGAAATAGACTCTTCTTTTATTATTTTAAACTCTCCGACTTGAGAGGTATGCTCTACATGCGGACCACCACAATACTCAGTGGAATAATCACCTATCTCATAAATCGAAACTTTATCGCCGTATTTATCTTTGAACAATCCAATCGCCCCTTTTTTATCAGCCTCTTCTTGGCTCATTAATTCTTTTTTAACCTGCAGATCGGATTGGATTTTGGAGTTAACAATGTCTTCGACTTTATTTATTTGCTCTGGGGTCAGTTTTTCGCTGTACGAGAAGTCAAACCGAATTCGCTCCGGTGTAATATTGCTTCCGGTCTGGTGAACACTATCTCCAAGAACATCCCGCAATGCTTGGTGGAGAAGATGAGTGGCCGTGTGTCCTCTAACTGTTATTTCCGAGTGGTCACCAAGTCCTCCTGCAAATTTTTTCTCCATCCCAGCTCGAGAAACTTGCCTATGACTCTCTACCTCCTTCTCAAGCGCTTCCATATCAACAACCAAATTTTCCGCTTGAGCAAGCTCAATTATTAGTTCCGTTGGAAACCCGTAACTTTGGTAAAGATTAAAAGCTTCCTTACCATTAATTGTTGCTTTTTCTAACTCTTCCCTAGAAAGATCTACTTTAAATTTTTCGATAACTTCTGGAGTTTTTGTTCGGTAATACTCCCGAAAAATTTCTTTTTTATCGTTTACCTGCATCATTTGATTAAACTTACTATGATCAATTGGCTTTTTAGTTTCAAACAACTTCTGTGATTTTCTTAAACCGTCCCCAATAACTTTCTGAAATTTTTCTTCTTCTTTCGCAATCTCAGAAAAAATCAATTCTGCGTTTTCGATTAGTTCTGGGTATTGCTCTTTGTAAATTGCAATAAACTCCTCGGCAATTTTCCCGGCAAAATTGGAGTTAATCCCAAGTAGCCGTCCATGACGAATTGCTCGACGAAGCAACCGTCGCAGCACATAACCTCTCTCAACATTGGAAGGAACCACTTTTTCAGCCAGCAAAAACGTAGCTGACCGCAGGTGATCAGCAATAACTCGAGCGGAAGTTTCTTGGTAGTTCTCTGAGATAGTTTTTAATTGTTCAATTACTCTAGAAAATAGTTCAGTTTCATAAACACTGTCCCGACCTTGAAGTACAGCAAGCATTCTTTCTAAACCCATACCAGTATCAACATTTTTTTGTGTTAATTTCTCGTACTTTCCATCTTTGGTACGGTTGTATTCCATGAAAACGTCGTTCCAAATTTCAGTATATTTGCCACAGGATTCCCCCGGCCGACAAATCTTCCCATGCTCTGCTTTTCCCGTGTCATAAAACATTTCCGTATCTGGTCCACAAGGTCCTGTTTCCCCAACCGGTCCCCACCAATTATCGTTTTTCCCAAGTCGATAGATACGCTCATCCGGAATACCAAGTTTCTTCCAAATCGCAATCGACTGCTCATCGGCAGTTACACCTAGAATTGCTTGATCACCACCAAATACAGTTACCGAAATTCGGTTTGGATCAAGACCAAGTTCTTTGGTCAGAAACTCAAAAGACCAGCTGATTGCTTCTTCTTTCCAATATTCACCCAAAGACCAGTTTCCCAGCATTTCAAAAAAAGTATTGTGCCAGGGATCTCCAACGTCATCGATATCATCAGTCCGCAAACATTTTTGAACATTAGTCAATCTTTTTCCTTGTGGATGCTCTTGCCCAAGCAAATAAGGCACCAAGGGATGCATTCCAGCAGTAGTAAAAAGTACCGTTGGATCATGCTCTGGTACCAAAGACGCAGAGGAGATGATCTTGTGGCCCTTGCTCTCAAAAAAATTTAGATACTTTTCTCGCAATTCTTTTGCAGTCATAATCTGAAAGATTACAAGTCTTCTTATAGTTTAAAAAACGTCTTCGTATAACCGCAACGATTATAGCAGAATAACTTCTTGCTGATAACTTTCTCCTATAGTAAGATGTGATGGATTTTCGTTCGTGTTTCAACTTGGCGGGAGGAGGAATTCATGTTCGACTGGAGAGAGCATGACCCCAGAAAACACATTAGAAAATTAAGATATGTAGCAGACGGATTCAAGGATAGTTGGGAGACAAGCTCAGGATTTCGTCTACATCTAATGGCAGATATGGTGGCTTTCGGTCTTGGTGGTATTTTCGCAGTCTCATTCACATGTTGGTTGGGACTCGTGATCGTCTTTATCTTGAAGACTGCCGCCGAACCGTTTAACAGTGCCATCGAGGAACTTGTAAACGAGCTTTACGAGAGAAATCACAGTCTGCAAGCAAAAAGGATAAAAGATTTCGCTGCTCTAGGAGTCTTTGCAACCGTCATCGGTTCAGTCATTATCTGGGCAATGATATTCGTTCCAGAAGTGTACGAGATCGTTTCATGAGGCCAACCTTTGGTTACAGAGGACGGCCTTTTTTTTTGAGCTTTTACCTAATCATCTCTAAATTTGTTAAGATATCTTTATGGATATAAAAGTTAAAACCCGTGTCACAAATTTAGGTTGGCATTTTGATGTAACTCTCAACGAAGCAACTAACCCAAGTTTTTACAAGGTCAGTATGGACAAGGATTTTCTTACCCGAATCGGCGCAGATTTCCATCCAGAAAAAGTGGTCAAAAAATCTTTTGAATTTTTGTTGGAAAAGGAGCCAAAGGAAAGGATCTTACAGGAGTTTGATATTGTCTCGATTTCCAACTACTATCCGGAATTTATTGCTGATTTGTCAAAACGATTGATGTACTAGGGAGTTGGTTCTTCTTCAAGAAACTCAATCACTTTTTCTGAAACTTCTTCGAAAAGTTCTTGCCCGGTGCCCAAAAGCTCTTTCTTTACCCTTTGTCCTTCTTTGGTACGTAAGAAATAGGTGACTCCGACACCGATAATCAAACCAAAAAATAGTCCTTTGAAAAAATGTCCATCTGAAGAGGAGGGATGGTTATCGCTCATGAGTATGATCCTTCTTCAACGTTTTCTTGAGCTCTGCCAAGAAAACCATTCCTTCTTTTACAACGGAAAAAACATTGGCAAAATGGCTATCAGCTGCTAGAAAGTTTCGCTCCAGAAAGCCAGAAGCAGAATCAATACGATCCAAGATCCGGTTGGCTCTTTTGAAAGAACCACGGGCCTCGTTCAGAAGCAGTATCAGATATACACCTACAACAATAAGAATAAGTGAGAGAAGAAAGATTGTGATGTTTAGAAATAAGGCAGTGTCCATAACTGTAGTCAGATATATGTCTTCATATAATTGTAGTCGATTATACGTCTGCGTATAAGGATTATTTTGTGTGCTAAGACTACCATAAGACCGAGCCCACCGCAAGATCAGGAACTAGGTTTTTGATAGGTTTTCTCGGTTGGTTCTCCTGCCTTTCCCAAGATTTCTTCTTTACCATTGTAAACTACTGTAGTTGAACCAGCATTACCAGTTGATATCTTGATTCTTTCTTTCCCGGAAAAACTTACTTCAGATCCAGCGACTAAAACCCCATCAAATTGTTTTGAACCGTCGACTTCGACAATGATATTGGTAGATTCTGGCCCGGCACGAAGTACAAGATTTACTGCATCAGAACTTTGTGGTTCTTTATTTAAAATTTCATTGTCTACAACGACTGTTCGTTTTACCGTCGAGATCTTACCAAAACGATTGGCAGCGGTAATGGTAATAGTGTTTAAACCAGGGTTTAAAGCTAACGAAAGTGAAAAAGTCCCTCCTGGAGAGACCAGGATTTTTTGACCATTTACCTTTAAGTCTGCATCTTCCCAAGTCCGCCCTACCAGGTTTATTTCTGAACTGGTAACCTTGATGTTGTCTTTTGGTTCCGAGATTTCAAGTAAAGGCGAACCAGTAAAACTTTGGTACTGGAAAAACAAGTAAGAAACTATTGCTACTACAAATAGTGTAATTATCCCGAAAGTTACCACCTGAGGTGTCAGCCGCCAACCTTTGATTTTTGTTGGGACTACCGCTATTTTCCGATTGGAACTTTTTTCATCGACCTCACGGCGATAGAAGGCTAGTAGTTCCCGATCGTCCAAACCCAAGAATCTTCCGTAATTTCTTATTAACCCTTTTACAAAAGTCGAGGATGGTAAATCTTTCCACGCACCTTTTTCCAAATCTTGGAGTGTCTTTTTTCGAATTTTTGTTGCGGTCTCGACCTCATCTAAGGTGAGATTTTTGGCAAGTCGTGCCTCTAGTAGTATTTGTCCAACAGTTTTCACGTTAACTTTTCCTCTTACTAAGGTATTTAATTTAAGAACAAAGGGATTTTAGACTCAAACTAGGGGTTTGTGCAAGTGATCAACCTTCTTGTGTTGGTTCTTCACCACCGCTAAGAACTCTCGAAGGATCTTTTACCAAAACATCACGTGGCTTGGAACCATCAGCTACCCCAACCACTCCTGCTTCTTCAAGTTCATCTAATAAACGGGCGGCCCGAGCGTAGCCAATGCTAAGTTTTCGCTGCAGCAACGAAGCACTAGCACGATCGAATTGGCAAACAATCTGAACTGCGTTTTCAAAAAGATCGTCGCGGTCACCGCTACTGCTTCCACTTTTACCAGTAAACTTGTTTAAGGGCATTGAAGTCACTTCTTCGGTATATTGTGGTTCTACACCAGATTTTTTTAGAAATTGTTTCAATTTTTCAATCTCTGGTTCTGAGACAAAGACTCCTTGAATACGGGCTGCCTTTGATGCGTCCGGCGGAACGTAGAGCATGTCTCCCCGTCCCAAGAGTTTTTCCGCCCCCGGCTGATCAATGATTACACGACTGTCTACTTGGGAGGCAACGTTGAAAGCCAATCGAGTCGGAATATTTGCCTTGATCAAACCCGTAATCACGTCCACACTTGGTCGCTGTGTTGCTAACACCATATGTATCCCAGTTGCTCGCGACATTTGTGCAAGTCTTGTGATAGTATCTTCTACCTCAACCGGAGCAAAAAGCATCAGGTCCGCCAACTCATCAATGATAATCACTATGTAAGGCATCGCTTGAAAGCCACTCATTTCGTTGTACTGGTCAATGTTACGGGCGCCGGCTTCGGCAAAGGCTTTGTAGCGTCGAGCCATCTCGGCTGTTGCCCATTTCAAGGCTGAAAGTACTTTCTCCGGTTCTGTGATCACCGGTGTCAGAAGGTGGGGTATTCCATTCCAACCAGACAGTTCGACGATCTTTGGGTCTATTAGAATCATTTTCACTTCCGAAGGGTTGGCACGAAAAAGTAAATTACAAATAAAGGCGTTGATGGCAACACTTTTACCAGACCCAGTCGAACCAGCAATCAAAACATGTGGCATTTTGGCCAGATCAGAAACGAGTGGTGTTCCCGAAACATCAAGACCCAAAGCCAAAGAAAGCTTGGATTTTGCTTTTTGCATATTAGGTGAGGAGAGAACCGCTTTAAGCGGTACTATCTCAGGAGTAATATTTGGTACCTCAATACCAACCAAGGACTTTCCCGGAATTGGAGCTTCTATTCGAACAGTTCCAGTTGGAGCCGCTAACCCAAGGGCAATGTCATTGGACAAAGCTGTAATCTTGGTAAGTTTTGTTCCAAGGGCAATCTCCAAAGCATATTGGGTAATTGCAGGACCCATATTGACCTCAACTACTCTTGCTTGAATTCCAAAACTTTCAAGTGTTCTTTCGATAATAGAAGCGTTTTGTTTCAAGTCACCTCTCTCGGCTTTGGCACCAAGAGAATCAGTCAGTAAATCAAGAGGTGGGTACTCCCAAACTTGGGACTCTCCAGGTAGATTGGCTACAACTGCAGTACTAATAGCCGGAGTTTCTTCTAGTTTTGGTTTCGGCTGATTTACTTTCATACCATTGGTGGCAAATGCAGGTTCTTTCTTTTCCTCACCTTCCTTGTTAGCTTTCCCAGCTAGAGTTTTGGCCGCGTTGTAGGAAAAAGATGCTGATTTTCCAACTGCTCCAAACGCTGTTTCCAAAGAAGTATTTAAGGTAACTACTAGAGCAATAAGAGCGGTGATAAACAAAATAAAGGCAGCCCCCGGCTTTGTTAGGAAGTCTCCAAGATATTGGGCAATTGTTGCACCAACCAAACCTGATTGATTGGGGATAAATGTTCCAGTGAACGAAAGTAGAGTTATGAGAAAGATTGAAAAACCAATTGAAGTATTAGCATTGAGAAAAGGCAAGTTTATTTTTAAGAACATCAAACCAAGTAAGACTAACGAAAGTGGGAGGAAAATGACTCCCCAACCAAAATAATCAAATTCTGCTTGTTTGAGAAGAGCTGCAAAACCGGTATCACTACCCAAGGTAGCTAATAACGACAAACCTGCAAACCCAATCAGAAGCAAACCAGAAATAGTCTGTAAGGTTTTCTTCTTAAGCTTGAGCTTTATGGGATTTCGGAAAGTTTGTCGTCGTCGGCGCATTACTTCAATTCTAAACTTTGCTGCTCGGAGATTCAATGGTAAGAGGTTGAGCAGTAAGTTTTATTAGACTAGCAGAAAAAATTTAGAAAGTCAAACTATGGGTTGTTTAAGAAGATAACTTGAAATCCTTCATTATATATACTACCCAAAATAAAATCCCAATAAGAACTACTAGTAAGATAGTTGCTACAACCAACAAAATTCTGGTTAAACTTTTTGAATTCATTTACTTAATTAGATCTCGACAATAACTGGCACAACCATAGGTTTCCGCTGCGTTTTTTGGTAGAGAAAGCGCTCGAGGTCATTGGTGACCTTTTCTTTTACACTCATCCAGTTTTTTATCTTGTTACCACCATTCAGAGATTTCTTGATCACATTTGTTGCTTCTTTGATCAAAGGTTCAGATTGTTTCATATAAACAAACCCACGGGAAACCAGATCCGGCTCTCCAATAATAGCTCCTCGAGCTTTATCGATGGTAAGGATAACGACTACAATCCCTTCTTCTGCCAAAACTTTGCGGTCGCGCAGCACCACTTCACCAACATCACCAACACCAATACCATCAACAAAGATATTTTCAGTGGGTATCTCTCCTACAATCTTGGCTCCCTGTTCACTAAACTCTATTACCCCAGCTTCATCAACTATTAAGACGTTTTGTTTTGGGATCCCAGTACTTTCAGCCAATACCCCGTACTGTTTCATCATTCGATGCATCGCTGAGATAGGAACAGCGTATTTTGGTTTGGTCAAGGAAAGCATCAAGATCAGCTCGTCTTGGGCAGCGTGCCCAGAGACGTGGAAGTCAGAAGTGATATCAGAATAGAGAACATTGGCTCCGAGTCTTGAGAGATTATCAATCATTTCATAAACGGCGTCTTGGTTCCCTGGGATTGGGTCAGCCGAAAAAACAACTTCGTCGCCTGGTTTGATACAAATAAAACGGTGATCGCTGTTGGCAATTCGATTTAGAGCACTACCCGGTTGTCCTTGGCTGCCAGCAACGATTAAAGTCAAGTTCTTATCGTTAGTTCGTTCGATTTCCTCTTGTTTAATGAGAAGATCCTTCGGGATTGAAATGTAGCCGAGATTTTGGGCGGTAAGCAAATTATTGTCCATGGACCGACCGACAACACAAACCTTGCGGTGAAACTTGATGGAAGCGTTTATAGCTTGTTGGACTCGGGAAATGTTTGAAGCAAATGTAGTGATTATTACCCTTCCTTTGGCATTCTCCATCACTTTCTCAAACTTTTCTTGAATTGCTGCCTCCGAAAGTGTGTTACCAGGCTTTTCGCTACGTAAACAATCACTCATGAGAGCGAGAACTCCTTTTCGTCCATACTCAGTCAAAAGATCAACATCTGTGGTTTTCCCATCGAGCGGTGTCCAGTCAAATTTGTAGTCTCCAGTGTGGATAGTAGTACCAAGTGGGGTGGTAAGAGCGTAGCCGACAGAATCTGGTATCGAGTGGCTTACACGAAACGCTTCGACTCGAAATGCTCCCAGATTAAACTGCTCCCCAGGATTAATCTGAACAATTTTAGTTGTATTGAGTTTATTGGCTTCCTTAAGTTTATTTTTAATCAAACCGACAGTTAACCGAGTGGCATAAACAGTTGTGTTTAACTTATCAATCAAATAAGGAATTGCGCCAATATGGTCTTCATGGCCGTGAGTGATAAGTAAACCCCGAATTTTCTTTTGTTTATCTCGCAAATAGGAAACATCTGGAATCACCATATCCACCCCATAGAGCTGCTCACTGGGAAAACCCATACCGCAATCAACTAAAACAATGTCGTCACCATATTCGTAGACAAACATGTTTTTGGTAACCTGACCATTACCTCCAAGAGGTATGAACTTTAAAACTTTTTTATTTTGTTGACTATTCTGAGAATTAAATTTTTTATCCATAACTTTGTTTATTTTAGTCTTCAATTTGCTAGAAGAGCTTCACCTGATTTGTATCTTCGTCTGGGTCCTTCTCTATCATAAAGCCCTGATCTGGATTTTGCAGCAACTCTTTATTCTTAAGGAAATCCTCCTGAAAAGCTTGCATCATCCCAGTACCTCTCAAAGCGGCTGCCGGGTGATACATCGGGATCACAATGTAAACTCCGACTCTTCTAGCTTGCCCGTGAACTGCTGAAATCTTGACACTGGGCAAAAACTTCGCCATCGAGAACCTTCCTAAGGTAACTACAATCTTTGGCCGAATTATCAAAAGTTGCTGATCAAGCCAATGGCTACAGGAAAGTATTTCACTTGGAAATGGGTCTCGGTTTTCCGGTGGTCGGTGCTTGACTACATTTCCAATAAAAACTTCACTTCTTTTCAAGCCTACTTTCTCAAGCGTGCTATCAAGTAACTTGCCAGCCCGACCGACAAATGGTCGTCCCGATTGATCCTCAAAGTAACCAGGACCTTCACCAATAAAGAAGATCTTGGCGTTTGGGTCACCCTCTCCCGAAACTGCGTTGGTAGTACCTTTGTAAAGAGGACAAGCAGTACACTTTTTGATTTTCTCACTTAAGTTTTCAAGAGCAATCTCGTTACTTTCCATAATCGAGTCTTCAAGATTATATGACGCCTCAGCGACATATATTCAAGCCATCGAAAAAATATAGTGTTACCCTTCAAACTTCCGGGTTAGATTGAGCCTGCCCTTTTCATCCACCTCTTTGACGATCACATCAATTTTTTGACCCAACTTAACTTCGCGATTTATATCCTCAACCCGGTACGGAGCGATTGCCGAAATATGAACCAAACCCTCTAGCCCTGGCATAATCTCCACAAAAGCCCCAAACGGCATTATTTTTTTGATCGTTCCAGAAAACTGTTCCCCTGGTTTTGGTTCGTGTGTCAAACCATCAATAATTTTCATGGCTTCTTCGGTTTTCTCTGGGTCGTTTCCGGAAATCATCACCGTACCATCATCTTCGATATCAATCTCGACGCCAGTATCTTCGATAATCTTATTGATTGTTTTACCACCAGTACCGATCACAGCACCGATTTTCTTTGGTGAAATATGCATGACACTCACTCTTGGAGCGTATTTGGACATATCTTCACGAACCTTGGGCATTACTTCAAGCATCTTGCCGAGAATGTGATCGCGCCCAACTTTTCCATCTTTGAAAGTTTCTTTAACCATTTCTATTGTCAGCCCGTCAATTTTTACATCTAGCTGGATTGCGGTAATACCTTTTTCTGTTCCGGCAATCTTGAAGTCCATATCGCCATAAAAATCTTCGAGTGCTTGAATATCTGTCAGAACTTTCCAGGTATCACCTTCTGTGACCAGCCCCATGGCAATACCAGAAACTGGAGCTGAGATAGGAACACCTGCGTCCATCAAAGCTAGTATTGATCCACAAGTAGATCCCATTGAAGTTGATCCAGAAGAACTCATTACCTCAGAAACTACTCGCACAGTGTAGGGAAATTTATCCGATGGCGGCATTACATTTACCATAGCTTTCTCCGCAAGTGCGCCATGACCAATTTCGCGTCTTCCAGGAGTACCCATACGACGTACCTCTCCAGTAGAGAATGGTGGGAAGTAGTAGTGGTGCATGAAACGTTTTGTTTCTTCACCTTCCATAGTGTCAATCATCTGCTCAAGTGACGTAGATCCGAGAGTAGCTACTGACAAAACGTGGGTCTCACCGCGTTTGAAAAGTGCAGAACCATGAGTTCGTGGTAACAAACCAACCTCAACCTCGATCTTACGGACATCCTGTGTTTTACGTCCATCTGGGCGCTTACCTTCGTCAATAATAGCTTCTCGCACCATTTTCTTCACAGTTTCTTCAAAGATCTCGGTCATTACATCTTTGGAAAGCTTACCTTCATAGTCAACAAAGATTGCTTCTTTCAGCTCTTCAGCGGCTGTCTCACGATCAGCTCTTTCTGCGTTAAACAACTTTTCCTTGAAGTTGTCTTTGATGTGCTGAACAATTTCTTTCTTGAGCTCCTGATTAACCTCTTTGATTTCGTAAGAATGGTCAACCTTTCCAACTTCCTTGACCCATTGATCAATAAAGTCAAAAACTGGCTCAACGCTCTTTTTGGCAAACTCAATTGCCTCGAGAACTGTCTTTTCTGGAACTTCTTTGGCTTCCGCTTCGATCATAACTGTTTTATCGCGGTTGAAAGTCACCAGCAGTTGCAATTCGCTTTGTTCCTCCTGAGTATGGGTTGGGTTTAGTACAAACTTACCGTCGATAAGTCCGACTGTAGCCGAGGCTACTGGACCCTTCCAAGGTACGCTGGAACTTTTGATGGCTGCTGAAGCGGCAATCAAACCAAGGTTGGCGGCGTCGTTTTCCATATCATAAGAAAGTACAGTGATGATCACTTGGACTTGATTGAAATAATCTTTGGGAAAAAGGGGTCTGATGGAACGGTCGATCAATCTGCCCGAAAGTATGGCATTCTCAGTCGGACGACCTTCGCGTTTGATAAATCTCGATCCAGAGATTCTTCCGGAAGCGTAAAACTTTTCCTCAAACTCAACTGAGAGTGGAAAGTAGCCCAGGTCTTCTGAGGCTTGCGCGTGAACTACGGTAACTAGTACAACGGTATCACCATATTGGGCAAGAATCGTACTATCAGCTTGGGTCTCAATCCGACCGGTTTCAAAGCTTAAAGTCCGACCTCCCCAGGTAATTTCTTTTTTAATAACACCTTGGTTTTTAGCAGATTTTTCTGTCATTTATTTTTTATTTGAGGGAAGAACAAGTGCCAACGTGACCAAAGAAGCATTTCCCGAACCCTGCCTTGGTTACATCGGCTCTCAAATTCCCTTTTTTACTCCTTAATAATATTTTAATAGTAATCTTACTTACTTAGTCCCAACTTCTCGACAATTTGTTTGTAGCGGTCTGGGTCTTTTCTTGTCAAATACATCAGAATCCGACGTCTCTTATTGACCATCTGCAAAAGACCCCGACGGGAATGGACATCCTGCTTGTGCAGCTTGAGATGTTCTGTCAGTTTCTTAACTCGCTCGGTCAAAAGTGCGATTTGGACTTCTGGTGAACCAGTATCGCCCTCGTGTTGAGCGTAATCAGATAATATTTTTTGCTTTTCTTCTTTTACTAAACTCATAAATTCTTATTTATACGTCTTCGTATATTTTTTTAGTAGTTTTTGGCAGCATTTTAATTATAACTCGCTAGAGTTACAAGCGCGAGATGTATTCTTGCGATTATACCAGACTCTAGCTTCAACTTTCAACCTAGAACAAACTTAAGACACTCTTGAGCTTCGGAAAATTTTTGGTGAAAGCCAATTTTCAGGAGTTTCTTGCTTCTCAGTTTCCTCTGTTTTGGTCGTCTCCTTTTCAAAACTGACCATCCCCGGTATCATACAGCGCTTTAGGTAAGCTGCTGCCTCAAAGGTTGTTGGGTCAGAAACTGCCGTGAAATTGTTGGTTGCTTCTCTGATACCGACCAACATTATCTCCGCTGCTTTTGTTGGCAAAAGAATTTTCGCATTCTTGAATGTATTGGTTGCCAGATAACAAACCCCGTCTGTAGTTGTTGAAACTAAGTTAATTTTTGCAAACTGTGTGTTTTCTCGATTTGTATCAAAATTCAGGCTTGGTAGTCGGTTGAAAAGATCAAGCTCTACACCGAAATTTCTCAATTCCTCAAGGTTGGCAACCCCAACCGTTAGAACCAAGTCAAACTTCTGTCCCTTATAAGAATAGGTTATATCTGCTGGATTGATTCTTTTTCCGTGTGAATTAACTATCAGGTCAAACCTGTTGCCTTCGATGTTGTAACTTACTTTATCAAGCTGAGCTGCCGCCCAGTCAAAACTAATGACCAAACTTTCTGGGTCAAGTTTTGCTCTAATAAATTCTGGTTTTACTAGGGGTCTAGCTGCTATCGGAAGTTCTCTATTTGTCAGAAGCAAACTTTGCTTTTTGTAGGCCCCAAAAATTTCAACCAAACTCGCTGCTAAACAAGCAAGGTCATTATCCATATTGTCGCCCAGGATAACCAGAGCGCTCTGGGATTTGTCAAACAATTCTTTTAGCTGAAAACTGACAACATTAATCTGCATAAGCTAATTCAGTATAATAAAGACACTAGATAATACTATGGGTATTAAGAAAATGCAACAATAACATCGCCTTTGTCAAAATCGGCGAAATTCTCAAACAATAAACCACATTCTTCACCTTCCTTGGCCGTGTTAATTTCTTTTTGGAGATGACGAATACTTTTTATCCTAGTAGTTCCAATCTCCTCTTCATCCCTGAGAAATCTTACGCGATCACCTTTAGCTAATCGGGACTCAGTTATCTTTGTTCCCGCAATTTTTCCGTAGCTCGTGTCAAAGATCGCAATGATCTGACCTCGACCTAAAATCTTCTCGCGTTTTGCATCAACCAGAAGTTCCAATCCTTCTTTTAGTTCATCAAGCAATTCGTAGATAATACTGTAGGAACGAATCATTACTTTTTCCTCTTCAGCAAGCTTTTCCGCTGACTTCGCAATTTTTACGTTGAAAGAAATTATTAGTGCTTTTGTTGAGGCAGCCAATAGCACATCGGAGTCTGAAACTTCTCCAGTTTCTTTGTGAACAATATTGACCTTACGTTCCTGATCACTCAAGGATTCGATTGCTGCGATTATAGCTTCCAAAGAACCGACAACATCTGCTTTCACAATTAGATTTATCTGGGTTTTTCCACTATTGGCTAGGGAAGCGAATGGGTCTCTTTTTTCGACTTTCTCTTCTGAAGTATCTACCTCTGAGTTCGCTGCGTTTACCAAGGTCACAACCTCACCTACGCCTGGAACTTTTTCAAACCCGAGAATTTCGACTGGCATTGAAACACCAGCTTCTTTTTGTTGTTTTCCATCACTATCAATCAGTGATTTAACTTTCCCAAAACATTCTTTACTTTTTATCTGGTCGCCGATTTTCAGTTTGCCTTTTTTTACCAAAATAGTTGCTAGCGGACCACGAAATTTATCAAGGGAGGATTCAATCACAACACCTTCAAAATTTGCAGAACTTTCATCTTTCAACTCTGCCATTTCGGCCACAAGGTTGATCATTTCAAGAAGATCGTCCACACCTTGCCCAGTCTTAGCTGAGATGGGAACAGTCACAACATCGCCACCATAACCTTCCGCCAAAACCCCAGCTTCTGAGAGCCCTTTTTTTACCCGATCAACGTTGGCACCAGGAGCGTCCATCTTGTTTATCGCAACTATCATTGGAACCCCAGCGCTCTTGATGTGAGTAATCGATTCTTTTGTCTGTGGCATCACACCATCATCTGCAGCAACCACCAGAATAACAATATCAGTTATGTTTGCCCCGCGAGCACGCATGGCGGAAAAAGCCGCGTGTCCCGGAGTATCAATAAAGGTAATCGTCTTACCATCTTTGGTGATCTGATAAGCACCAATGTGCTGAGTGATACCACCATGTTCTTTTTCGGCAACTTTTGTGCTACGGATGTAATCTAGAAGAGTGGTCTTACCATGGTCAACATGACCCATGATAGTAACAATTGGGGCTCGTGAGGGAGTATTCTTTTTTGTAGTTTCTGTTTTTGTTTTTGCCACAACAGGTTTCTTTCCACTTTAATTTTCTTTGGTTTTAGTTTTCTTCTTGAGCGCTGCTTTCTTTGGTTTCGCCACTTTCTTTTCTTTAGTTTTACCTGATTCTTTAGTTTCCTTGATTTTCACTTCTTCCTTTAAGGATTCTAGGCCTTCAGCACCTTTAATATCTATTCTCCAACCAGTTAATTTAGCTCCCAATCTAACATTTTGCCCGTCCTTACCAATGGCAAGTGAAAGCTGGTCTTCTGGAACTTCGACATGAGCTGTTTTTTCTGCTTCATCAATCGCTACTTTCCCCACAGTTGCGGGTGAAAGTGAAGAGGCAACAAACTTTGCTGGATCGTCGCTGTACTGGATGATATCAATTTTTTCATTTCCCAGTTCTGCAATAACTGCCTGAACTCGGACACCTTTTTGGCCAACACAACTTCCAACGGGATCCACCCCTGCTTGACGAGAAAAAACCGCAACTTTACTGCGCGATCCTGCTTCCCGAGAAATTGATTTTATTTCCACCAAACCGGAGCCGATTTCTGGAACTTCTAGTTTAAATAGGCCTTCAACCAACCCTTTGTGAGCACGGGAGACAACAATTTCCTGTCCTCGAGAACCTTCACGAATACCAACGATATAAAATTTCAGTCTTTGGTTGAGCCGAAGGTCTTCACCAGTCATTCGCTCTGCAGCTGGCATGGTACCCTCGGTCTTGCCAATATCCACAACGACATTCGGCCCTTCAAGTCTCTGGACCATTCCGTTGACAATAGTTCCAACTTTTTTCTCATACTCGGTCAGAATGGCACCTTTTTCGGCTTCACGAATTCTTTGCAAAAGTACTTGTTTAGCAGTTTGGGCGGCAATCCTACCAAAACCTTCTGGGGTCACTTCTTTACCTTCTTTAAAGACTTTGACGCCACCGTGCTCGGTATCTAGTTCAACTACAAGCTCATCGTCTTCTGATCCATAGTCTTTACGAAAAGCTGCTTTGATTGCTTCTTTCATGATGCTAACTACTTCTTCTGGTTCAACACCACGTTCAGCTGCTGCTTGATTAAGGGCGGCTGCAAATTCTGTTCTCAGTGCCACTTTTGTTTTCCTCCTAAATACTTACTACCTTATTTTAAGTATTAAAAAAGTAAATTCACTTCGTTCTTTGCTTTTTTTGATCTAGATCAAAAAAAGTGGGACGTTATCCCACTTAAAGTAAGGCTAATTAAACTAGTTGACAATATAGCACTTGGAACCTCGCTGGTCAAGACCGTTGGTACTAGTTTTTATTAATTGGCAGTGCTATTGACAAATTTTTGCCTCAAGCATAAAATCTGCAATTGTGTGCTGGTCCTGTAGCTCAGGGGTAGAGCCGGAGATTCCAAATCTCTAAGTCGGAGGTTCGATTCCTCCCAGGGCCGCCAACGCGGAAGTAGCTCAGTGGTAGAGCACTAGATAGGGGATCTAGGGGCCACACGTTCGAATCGTGTCTTCCGCTCCAAGAGAGATTCCTCCGCTTTGTCGGAGTAAAGGGTGCATAGCTCAACTGGAAGAGCGTTCCCTTCGCAAGGGAAAGGTTGGAGGTTCGAGCCCTCTTGCATCCACCAAACACCGATGTAGCTCAGTGAAGAGAGCGCCATTTAAGTCTTGCTTTGTTCGGTGGACGGGACCGAGCAACAGAGAGCATTGGAGGTCGGAGGTTCGAATCCTCCCATCGGTACCAAAAAGATTCCTCCGAGTTTTCGGAGTTTGACTGTTCCGGAGCAAGGCTGCTCCTGACAGGGCGTGGTGGACAAGCAAAAGTCTTTCGGGAGAACTGACCGCTGTCTGTCTACCACGCCACCCAACGTTTGGATCACCTGGGTCTCTTTCCCCAGTGGTCTGCTGATTTGAGCTCGGACTGCCCCTCTAAGCTCTGGTCAGCCCCTCCCCTGTCGGCCCCTGGGATGACTTTACACTCGTCCCCGGGGCCATTTTTTTGACAAAAATATTTTTCACTAATACAATTCGCTCATTCTAAGTAGGAGGAGTTCTATGGAAGACGTAACGCGTCTTGAAGACATGTCGGTGAGAGGCCGCTTAACCTTATCTTGGCAGGACGATGGAGATATCTGCATAACTGTCATCGAAGATAGCGGAAGGAGTGCTGGCATTGAGTTTTGTAACACTGGTGGGGGTGGTGGTCAATCTCCCAATACTTTGAGGGCGTTGAGAGAACTCTACAAAGCAATGCAAAAAGACAACCAAGATAATCCGATTACGCGGGGTTAAGACTTGGAAAGCCCCATTTGTTTCCACCGCTGGAACCTTGTCTTCTCTTGTCCTTGTGGTTGCGGACAAGGTCTGATCAAATGCCGAAATTGTAAAAAGGAAGAGATGTTCCGAGTCGAGATTATAAGGACACTTTAAGAGCAGCTAGTAACTGCTCTTCTTTTTTTACTCAAGTTCCTTCAGTGCTTCTTTTTGCTTGTTGGAAAGTTTAGTTGGGGTAATTATTTTTACACGGACAAACTGGTCTCCACGAGAGTTTCCGTGTTTGATACCTTTTTCCTTGAGACGAATATCTGTTCCGGTCTGCACACCTTCGGGAATTTTCAGTTTGACTGGCCCCTCAAGAGTTGGAACTTCGATAGTAGCGCCCAAGGCTGCCTGAGCAAAATTAATTGGTTGTTCAATATAAACATGGTAGCCAGAGCGTTTGAAATCTTTGTGTGGAGCGACCCGGATACTTAAATAGAGATCTCCATAGCTACCACCTTTTTCTCCAGCTTGCCCTAGCCCTGGAAACCTGACCGTGTCAGAATCGTCAACTCCTGGTGGAATTTTTATTTCAGTTTCTTTGACTGTTCTTGCCCTGCCAGCGCCTTTGCATTTTTGGCATTTTTTCTCGACTATTTCTCCTTCACCCTCGCAAGTAGGACAGACCCTCCGGGTCATGATTGGCCCAAGAATTGAGTTGGTAGTTTGCTGCACCGAACCACGACCATTGCAAGTCGAACAAGTTTTTTTGCTGGAATTTCTCTCAGCACCAGATCCAGAGCACTCACTACAAATTTCATAGCGGGGAATTTCGACTTTCTTGGTAGCACCAAAAGCTGCTTGCTCAAAGGGAATAGTGATCTCGTAGTGAAGGTCTTCCCCTGTCCTGGGACCAGTTTTTCTCCTTGTTGATCCAAAGGGAGAAGAGCCACCAAAGAATTCATTGAAGATATCAAATGGGTCACGAAAACCAGAGTCAAAATCCACATTTACTCCACCTGCTCCGTAACCATAGCTATAGCCACCAGAGCCCCGGGGAGGAGCACCGCCACCCTGGAAAGCCGAGTGTCCAAACTGATCGTAGGCTGCTTTTTTCTGTGGGTCAGAAAGTACTTGGTAGGCTTCGTTGATTTCTTTAAAGCGTTCCGCCGCACCACTGGTTTTGTCCACATCCGGGTGGTGTTTGCGCGCCATTGTACGGTAAGCTTTTTTTATATCAGATTCAGTTGAAGTTTTGGAAATGCCCAACACTTCGTAATAGTCTCGTTTACTAGACATAGTTTGAGAGAGATTTTAGCAGATAACACTCTTTATTGCCAATGTTTGGATTATTTATCCGAAGTACTGTTTGAAACTTCTGAAGGGTTGTTAGCAGGTTTTTCTTTATTTTTCTTTTTGCGATAGTAGACCAAAACTCCACCCAAAATAATTGCTAGAGCAGCGAGAAGTAGAATAACCACTGGATTCTGGAATACTCCTTTTGTTTCTGTTGCAGAAGTTGTTGCCTTTGGTGTTGTTTTAGCACTTGCTGTAGCCGCGGTTGGAGTCTTAGTTTGGGTCACCGTCTCTGTAGCTGGCGCGTCGCTTTTGTTTTCAGTTGTTGAAGTGTTTGGGTTTACTGGTGCCGGTTCTGAGCTTTCTGTAGGCGCAGGGGCTGCTGCTGGCGGATCTGCTGCAGGTGGAGCTGGTGCTGCCGCATCATAGCCGTAGGTTAAAAAACCAAAGTTTTGTTTATTAGGATCTGTATTTTTTACTACTCCGTCAACTACAGCGTTTCCTCGAGTGTAGTCTGGTGTTTCGTCTATGCGCCAATAAGCCGTCGAGGAAGTAGTCGTCAGGATGATTTGATATATAGCTTCAGCAGTAACCGAAAGGTCGGTACTGAAATCAAAAAGAACCCAGGAACCATTTTCACTACTTGGAGCAGTCGCATCCATAGAACCAATAGAATTAGCGGCTGCATCCTTTATAGCCATGTTAACAGTCGCTGAAGAACCATCCCCATTCAAATAGACATAAACCTTGTCCAATTTATTCTTGGTTGGTTTGAAAGTTTGTTTGACCGTATGACTATTTATACGCCAGTAACCCGCATCAGCGCTTGGAGGAAGGGGAACATATTCATATTGATCAAGAACCGATGCTGCCGCAAAAGTTTGTGCTGGAAATAGTAGGAGGAAGGCCACGACAACTAAAGCTGCGGAAATTTTGGACAGTATACGCATCTACTAAACTCTAGTACAGAAAAAATTAAAATGCAAGCTATTTATTTAGCCAGAGTTTGGCCTTGGTAAAAGCAGCGATTGACTGGGCGTCAATTATTTCACCTTTTCGTATCAGCTCGTTAACCTCTGCAAAACTGACCTTTTTCATGTTGCTGATTCCCTCTGCTGCTTCTTTGTTTTCACTTGTCTGACGCAATTTTTGCGCTATAAACACGTATTCTGTTTCACAAGCAATTCCGTTCATTGGTTCTAGCTTTCCAATTTCTGTCCAGCTTTCCGCCTCGAAACCAGTTTCTTCCTTCAGCTCTCTTTTTGCAGCTGCTAGTATATCTTGACCATCGCTACCTCCACCAGGGAATTCCCAAGAAAAGGTTTTGGTGGGGTAGCGCCACTGGCTGACCAAATAAACATCTTGTTCGTCATCTATGGGAATTATAAAAACAGAGTTGGGTGTTTCAACAAAGGAATATTGGCCGTGACTTCCATCTGGTCGGAGCACCTCATCCTCACGGATTTTCATCCAAGGTGTCTCGTAAACAATTTTTGAACTTTTAGTTTTCCAAGGATTTTCCATCAGATCAAATTAATACCTTCTTTACCTAAATCTAACCTTAGCTTTCCCACACTCGTGTAAATAAAGCTTTTAATCCCTAAACTTTCTGCAGCTAAGGTGTTCTTCTCCCGATCGTCAATAAAAATTATTTCCTCTTTATGCAAATTTAATCTTTTTAATACTTCCTCAAAGAATTCTTTTTCTGGTTTTATAAAGCCAATTTCTGAAGAAATAACAACTTCATCAAAATACTTATACAAATTATTATCTTCCAACATTTTCCTTAAAATTCCCGCTCTAGCATTAGACATCAACCCAATTTTGTATCTAGTCTTTAGCTGAGAAACCAGTTCTAAAAGCTCTTTATCAAGACCAAATTCTTTATGGATCATGGGTAAAATAGTTTCGGGAGCGAATCCGGTCTTTTCAGCAATTCTTTGTACAAATTCTGCTTCCTCCATCCTACCTCTGTCTAATAGATTAGTTAGATTCTGAAAAAAATCTCTTTGATTTTCCAAGTCTTTATACGTCTTACCCAACCAACTCCACAAAAGATCTGGACAAATCACTCCAAAGAAATCAAAAACAATTGCTTTAGTCATCTTGTAAATAGTACCAGAAAAAGAATGTGCCCCGACGAGTTGTTCATCGGGGCGTGGTGGGCTGCGGAACTTGAGTCAGGTCTGCTGCGGACGGAACATGCGGTACGTGCTGACCGGGAAACCGATGATGTGAACAGCCGACGCGATAGCTGCCATCACGGTCCAGGTCAGGAGAAGAACGTATACACCGTCGGCATTGGCCTTATCGTTCCAACCCGAGATACCCACGTACAGGATGTACGGAGTGGCCGGAAGTACGACCAGTGCGGTGAGGAAGCCGACCAGCTTCATCACCCAATAACCCCACCGGTGGTAGGTGTCCTGGACATACTGTCCAAAGACGTATGCGCCAGCCATCGGTGTCGACAGAACGATCGACGCGGAGACGATGATCCCCAGGTGGTCATTGATGAAAGCGAACATGGAACAATCCCTCCCTGAATAGTCCCTTCCGAGACCGATTTCTTGACTTATAGTATTTTACCACGAGGAAGGAAATCTTTTTAAATGGTCTTAAAAACCTTGTCTGTAGGTTCAGAGGGGATTTTAATAGTTTGGCAAAGCGTTGGTTCTTCCAAAACTTTTTTAACGGCAGTACTTACTCCCGGTGGAATAACAATGTAGTCGCCTTGGTTTAATTCGTAGTCTTCACCATCAATCTCCCAAATGGCTTTCCCACTGAAAATAAACTCTATCTTTGTAGCTTTTTTCTGAAAATGTGGTTTTGAGGTAAAGCTTTTTTCCAGATTCTTAATTTTAATTTCCACTCTATCGTCTTTTAATAAACCTTCAGGCATGAAAGACCCATAAAGCCAGCCCTCGCGCTCCTGTTCTTGAAAAAAGTTACCTTTGAAAAATTTCATTTTTTATCCTATCGCACCCAAGACTTTTTCGAAGATCTTTTTGTGGCCCGCTGCATTTGGATGATCTCCATCATTATAAAAATCATCTCTTGTTAAAACTCCAAAACAGTCGGCAAATTTGAGGTTTCTTTCTTGGGAAATTTCTTTAATCACTTCATTGTATTTCTTAATTTCTTCGTTTCTATAACCAAACTTGTTACTCTCCTCATCAATATTGTTAAGTTCAACTACTACAATATCCTTAGTAATTTTTTCTGCTTTATCCAAAAGCTCTTTATAAGAACTTTTAAACTCGTCTATTGGTGTTCCACCTGGGTTGTCTATGTTTGTACTGTCATTAATTCCAATGGAAAAAATAATCTTATCTGGTCGGCGAGCGTCAACCTCTAGATCAAATCTTTTCAAAACGTCAGACACTCTGTCTCCGGAAACTCCGCAGTTATACACATAAGTTTCAGGATCATTATCAAAGAAATGCACTTTGAGCCGCTCGACCCAGCCTCCGGATTCTAGATCAAAAGCTCCCCAAGTTATACTATCCCCAAAAACACATATTCTATTGCTCATTCCTTTTTTTCTTCGTCAACTACTTCACCTTCAAGTTTTGTATCTATTCCTATTCTCAAAAACCCATTCTTCTTGTAATCTGCATCAAAACTAAAAATTTCTTGCTTATTTCTTTCCTTCAGTATTGCGATATTAACCATATCGGTAAATCTGGAATTTTTTGAAGCTTGATTCTTGAAAACTTCAAATGCTTGATTTCTCAATTTTGTATCTACCTCAACTATTTCCACCTGGCTATTCAAAATCTCGTTAGCAAAATTTACTGCAGCAGCATGACCAACGTTTTGGCTGATAACTGTGATTGCTTCACCAAAGGCTGGATCCGATGTAACCGTCCCACAACCAACAGCGCTAGCTACACTACTAACTGCGACAGCCAGTTTGTGATTTGAGTCTTTGGAGTCTACTAGTGCTACAAAGGCATCAGCGTCGACGAAGAGTTCTTTTTCCATAGTTCGGGGACTTACTACCATATAAGTAGGAGTTAATATTCGTGGAAAGGTTACCGGGACCAGCTGTGGCTTTTGCAGCGATCTTGAGCAAAACATCAGCCGGAGATTCGCTTGTCTTTTTTCTTAAACCAGATTTTAAAAGCTCCCTGATTATTTCAGCCTGTGGTTTATCTTGTTTCTTGGAAAGAAGGTTAATCTCCCGATCCAGAGTCTCGGTAAGATATATTTGTTTTCTTTTCATTTTCGTCCTCGATAAATATCGCGCTTATGAACTCTAATTATCGTAAATACTTACTAGCGCGTTATACGCTATACATTATACACTACTTACTTCTTTTCTTCGTCAACTACTTCACCTTCAACTGTTTTGTTGTCTTCTTTTTCCTTCGACGCGCCTTCGGCTTGCTCAGGACTACCGCCTTCACCGTCTGTTGGTGGGATTTCTTCTTGGACGCCGGCGCCTTCGGGGTTGGTTCCGGGTGCGTTTTCATACATGGCTGATCCGATTTTTTGCAGCGCAGCCCCGAGTTCGTCAGCGGCTTTCTTAATATCGTCCGCATTGTCCTTTGTTATCGCCTCTTTAGCAGTAGCGACTTTTTCCTCAACTTCTTTTTTGACGTCCTCGGCTACTTTGTCACCAGCATCTTTGAGAGATTTTTCGGCGGTATAGACCAGAGAATCAGCGATGTTGCGGGCTTCAATCAATTCTTTTTTCTTGGCATCTTCCTCGGCGTGTTTTTCTGCTTCCGCGGCCATGTTGGCAGCTTCTTCCTTGGAAAGACCTGTTGAGCCGGTAATGGTAATTTTTTGTTCTTTGCCAGAGGCCTTATCCTTGGCGTGAACGTTGAGAATGCCATTAGCATCAATATCAAAGGTTACTTCGATCTGGGGGACGCCACGCGGTGCTGGTGGTACTCCATCGAGTATGAACCGACCAAGCGATTTGTTGTCAGTTGCCATTGGTCGCTCTCCTTGTAGAACATGGACCTCGACACTAGTCTGATTATCCGCAGCCGTTGAGAAAGTTTCTGTCTTGGCAGTTGGAATAGTTGTATTGCGCGCGATCAATACAGTTGAGACTCCGCCAAGGGTTTCAACTCCAAGGGAGAGTGGGGTAACGTCCAAAAGAACGACATCTTTAACCTCCCCGGTAAGGACTGCCCCTTGAATCCCAGCGCCAATGGCAACAACCTCGTCTGGATTGATCCCTTTGTGGGGATCTTTGCCGAAAAACTTTTTGACTGCTTCTTGCACTGCTGGCATTCGGGTCATACCGCCAACCAAAACCACCTCATCTACCTTGGCCGCGTCAATTCCAGCGTCTTTAATAGCGGCTTTACAGGCATCAAAAGTTTTATCAATCAAACTTTGGACCAAACTTTCGAGTTTGGCTCGAGAAAGTTTTACCAGCAAATGTTTTGGTCCGGAAGCGTCAGCGGTGATGAAGGGAATGTTAACCTCAGTTTCCAGAGAACTGGAAAGCTCGATCTTAGCTTTTTCCGCACTATCGCGCAGTCGCTGCATTGCTTGCTTATCGGCTGAGAGATCAACACTATTTTCTTTTTTAAATTCTTCTACCAGAAAATCAATAATTTTTTGGTCAAAATCATCTCCTCCCAGGTGGGTGTCGCCGGAAGTAGATTTGACTTCAAAAACACCTTCGCCCAGTTCCAAAATGGAAACGTCAAAAGTTCCACCACCAAGGTCATAGACCGCAATCGTGTGGCCTTGTGATTTTTCCAGACCATAAGCCAGAGCTGCTGCAGTTGGTTCATTAATAATTCTTTTGACATCAAGACCAGCGATCTCACCGGCCTGTTTTGTTGCTTGGCGCTGGGCATCGTCAAAGTAAGCCGGGACGGTAATCACGGCATCGGTAACTTTCTCACCCAAATAACTTTCGGCATCAGCTTTGATTTTTTGGAGAATTTGCGCGGAAATTTCTTGGGGTGTGAATTCCTTACCCTCAACTTCAACCACTGCCATATCATTTTTGCCACTCTTTACAGTGTAGGGAAGCCACTTCACATCGCGTTGCACAGTCTCGTCTTTAAACTTATGTCCCATCAATCTTTTTACTGAAAAAATTGTCGTTTTTGGGTTAACCACTGCTTGGCGCTTGGCCACCCGCCCAACCACTCTTTTGATCGGATCGACAACTGAAGGGATAATATTTTCACCCTCAGCCGAGTGGATTACTTTTGGCTGGCCCCCCTCAATGATAGCTACGGCGCTGTTTGTTGTTCCTAGATCGATACCAATAATTTTTGACATATTTTATTTTCTCCTTTTTTAATCAACTTCAAGAACGTAATTTTTAACAATCACCCACACTAGACTAAAGAGTACCCACCAAATCAAGACATCAAAGGCTACTGAAAAATAATTTATATGATAACCAACTGTTCCATCGACATTAAAATTATCCCGAGCAAAGGTAAACGGAAAACCATGTTTGGACTCGTCTCTAATATAGAAAAAACTAATTGCCGTGATAATCACAGCCAGTAGAAGAGTCCACAAAAGTGAAAGTGCCTTAATCATGATTTTTCCACTTTTTCGCTTACTTTAGTAACCTGAACGCGGGCTGGACGCAGTACCTTACCTTCAAGGGAGTAACCTTTTTGCAGAACTTCGGTTATCTTGTCGTTCTCTTCACCTTCAACCACTGCGATCGCTTCGTGTAGATTTGGATCAAATTTTTTATTCTCAGCTTCGATCTCTTTGATATTTTCCGAAGTGAGTAGATCTTTAAATTTTTTGATAACTAGTTCCAAACCCTGATCATTTAAATTTTTCTGGGCTGCTTCCAGATTGTCAAGAATATCCAAAAACTTTACTACCAGAACGGTATTAGCAAATTTTACGACTGCGTGTCTTTCTTCCTCACTTCGTTTCTTTAAGTTCGCATAGTCTGCCAAAGCTCTTTTTAGCTGTCCTTCCAACTCTACTGCTTTCAAATCTTTTTCTTTTGCTTTTTTCTCTTTTGCCATAGATTTTTACCAGTTGCGTGTAAGCTCGGTGAGAAGATCGCCAAAATAGCGTACTGTCGGTACAACTGTGTTGAAACGCATTCTCGAAGGGCCTAGGACTGCAATCACACCAGCATTTTTCTTACCTGATCCGAAGGGAGAGTAAACCATTCCGCAATATTCAAAGTAACCTTCACCAAGCTCCTCTCCAAGCAAAATATGGACCGGCTCATCGCCAACTGACTTTGCAAAAACTGACTCAAGCGATTCTTGGGTGTCCATCATCTGTAGGACTGCTTTGGTCAGATCAATATCATAAAATTCTGGCATTTCCAAAATATTGGAAGCACCAGCGTAAAAGATATCCCCATCCTCGCTGTAAGCTATGGCTAGACTACCAGTCTGTGTTGAAAGTTCCCGAGCGGCTTGGCGCAGCAGCTTGTGAAATTGGAATCTTTGGTCCCAGAGCGATTCTTTGATTGTAACCTCATCTTTGACGGCCAGGTTAGTTTCTTTCATTAAGTTGCTCACATAGAATCTCAAACCAACAGCAGTCGGGATACGACCGGCGCTAGTATGTGGCTGTTTCAGATATCCTGAATTTGTAAGAGCCACCATTTCGTTTCGAACCGTCGCGGGCGAAACACCCAAACTGTGCTTTTCGACTATATTTTCACTACCGACAGGTTCTGCTGATTCAATATACTCATCGATAATTATTTTTAGTAAATTTTTTTGTCGTTCAGATAGTTCCGGCATAATACTTCTTCCCAAAAACTGAAGCCAATTAAACCTGTTATTTTTAAGTAGCAAAACTTTAGCACGAGTGCTAAAACATGTCAATATTTATTGAAGCTTTCCTGAGTAGGGTATAATTTTTTAGATTGATGAAACCAACACTTCTTTGGTTCTTTGTTCTGACTATCCTGATCTCAATGGGGTTGGGAATCTTCTGCGCTACAGTTAAAGATAGCCCAACTAGCGACGAGCCGCCCCATATCCTTTCCGGATATGTTTTTTTGCGCTATGGTCACAACTTTATTGATCAGGAGCACCCTTTACTTATCAAAAGTTTAGCCGCAGCTCCTTTGTTATTTCTAGACATCAAGACAAACTTGGCTGACACAAACTACACCCAACAGCGCTATATACCACACGTGGGTAATATGTTTGACAATTCAAGGGGTTTCTTGATCTATGATGGCAACAACCCTGACCAAATCCTCTTTTGGACACGAATCCCAATGATATTGTTAACAATCTCTTTTGGTTTAGTCATCTTCCTACTGACCAGAAAATTGTTTGGTGATCTCTCTTCTTTAGTCGCCACTTTCTTTTATGCCACCGAGCCGCTTTTTCTGGGCCATGGCTCTCTGGTTAATACTGACATTGCCGCGGCAGGTTTTATCATCACCACTGTCTATGCTCTGGTTCTTTACGCTGAAAGACAAACTCCAAAACGGCTAGCTTTTTTGGCTCTTGTCTTAGCTGCCACACTACTGAGCAAGTTTTCGACTTTCTATCTTGCCCCATTAACAGTTCTGCTGATGCTCTACATTTACAAAACCAAAAAAACTTATTTGTATAACCATATTGCTATTCTGATAGCCGGGGTTTTTACTTGCATCTCACTCTTTTATGGTCTAATCGGTTTTCGTGATAATGGTTTTTTGGGGTTTGTACCAACCCGTTATCTGGTAGGTTTAGTATCCTCCGTTGTCTCACTTTCTGGAAAAGGTAGATACACTTACTTGCTCGGCGAGAGCTACACTGGCTCAAGGCTGTATTACTTTCCAATTTTGATTGCGACCAAAACCCAACTCTTAACTCTGTTGGGAACGGCCTTAGCGCTAGTTTTGCTTGCTTTCAAAAAGCTTAGATTCAAGAGGGTAGATCTAGTTATTTTCTTTGTTCCCTTTGTCGTTTTTCTAGGATTAGCTTTGATTGCAAAATTCAATATTGGGATCCGCCATATATCACCAATTTACCCGTTTTTGATAATTCTAGCTGCGGCGGGCATAGCTGGTCTAGTACATATTGTAAGCAAAAATATGTCCAAAACGATGAAGTTATCCACAATTGGTGTAGTTATTTTTGTTGTATTTAGCTTTAGACTCTATTCAGTAACTTCAACTTACCCACATTTCTTGAGTTATTACAATATTTTAGCTGGAGGAACGGATAATGGCTGGAAGGTAGCCAATGACAGTAACTACGATTGGGGACAGGATATAAAGCGATTAGAGGAATTTGTCAGAGATAACAAGATAAATTCACTAGCATTTGATAATTACACCGGTAATTACGCTGCCAAAGATTATTACAATCTACCAGTCTTTCAATTTTATCCCGACCAGAAAAATTATCAAGGCCACCTAGCGTTATCCACATCAGTAATTACTTTTTATGAAAACAAGCCCGAAAACTACTCCTGGGTTGTGGATAACTACAAACCCATTGCCCGAGCAGGGAAGAGTATTTTTATCTATAAAATAGAGTAAAAAAAACTAGCTCGAAAGCTAGTTTTGGAGCAGTTTGAGTATTTTGGGCATGCTTACAATGTACTTATCTGGGTGTTCTTGTACATCTTTTGCGAGTTCTCTCTCTGAAACCCACTTAATCTGTTCAACCTCTTCTTCTTGCGGTTGAAATTCGTCCAGTGGTTTATCTACCGTAGCTGTAAACCACTGACAGAAGTAGTTTCGTGGTTCAGTTATCCGCATCTTCGATCCCTGGTTAAAGATCTCTCCAATAAGCCCAATCTCTTCTTCGGCCTCTTTGTATATATTTGTCTCGTAAGTCTCACCTTCATCAACAGTTCCGGAAACAGCTGGTCCCCATTTACCTGGGTCTTTGTCTTTATTGTGTTTGCGCTGGGCAATAAGTACCTCACCTTGCGAGTTGGTTACCCACAGAGCTGCTACTCTGTATACCTCGTTTTGGTGATCGACATCTGCTCGATCTTTGTGTCCGACTACTTGATCATTCTCGTCAACGATTTGGATCACCAGACACCTCCTTAACTAGACTAACTCCGGTTTTTCCTGTCAGAGCAATTATACTTTATACCTTCAACTTATATTAATATCCTTGATTTCCTCAACAGTAAAATCTTCACCTCTAACAGCCAGTCTTACCTCAGCGCCATTACCAACAGCTCCAGGTAATATTGTTGAATAATTTCCAATTTTCAGGTGTATCAGTATCGCTCGTATAACTGTTTCGTGGGTAACTATAAGAACAGTTTTATCCTGATAATTAGTAATAATTTCTTGAAAGAGGGAAAAGACCCGTTCAATAACCTCAGCATCGCTTTCCATTTCGAAACCTTTGAAATAAAGTTTCTCTTGGTTTGTTAGTCCTACTATAGCCTCGTCTAGCTCTTTCAGTGCTGCTTTTGGTTTGCCTTCGAACTGGCCAAAATCTCGCCCACGTAATTTTTCAGAAGTTTTTATTTCTAGCTTTCTCTCTGTTGCAATTATTTCAGCTGTCTTACTAGCTCGTGATAAATCTGACGAGAAAATTGCTTCGAATCTAATATCCTCTAGCTGTTGGGCTAAACTATATGCTTGCTCTATTCCAGTTTCGTTTAAAGGAACGTCTATGTGACTTTGTGTCACTTTTTTCGTATTCCAATCAGTTTCCCCATGCCGGACAATATAAATTGTGCCTTTTTGCTGATTGTCGATCATATCTTTAAAACTGATAAAAACGCTTCTTGGGGGATTTGTACTTTGCCAAATTGTTTTAGGCGTTTTTTACCTTTTTTCTGTTTGTCCAACAACTTATTTTTTCTGGTTACATCACCACCATAAAGTTTGGCAGTGACATCTTTGCGGAAGGCGGGAACATCGGCTCGGGCAATGATTTTCCCCCCAATCGCTGCTTGGATCGACACTTCAAAATTTTGGCGGGGAAGGACCTCTTTTAACTTTTCAACCAATTTGCGGCCAACTTCTTCTGATTTTTTCTTGACCACGATCTGGGAAAGAGCATCAACCACGTCTTTGGCTACCAAAATATCCATCTTTACAGCTTCGACCTCTTCCCAACCTGCTAGTTCATAATCAAACGAGGCGTAACCGGAGGAAACTGATTTTAATTTATCGTAAAAATCACTGACAACTTCTGCCAAGGGGAGAGTAAACTCGATAACTACTTGGGAAGAGATATATCTGATATCCGCAACGGTTGCCCGCCGATTGTTAAGTAGTTCCAGAATCCCACCGAGATAATCACTTCGGGAAACAATTGTCGCGGTAATAATTGGTTCCTTCAGGGAACGGATTTCTGATGGATCAGGAAACTTAGTTGGGTTGGAAATTTCAACATTCTCACCACTAGTCAACTCTAGTTGGTATTTAACGGTTGGGCTGGAAGCAACCAAGTCTAGGTCATATTCGCGTTCCAATCTTTCCTGCACAACTTCAAAATGAAGTAGCCCCAAGAAACCACAGCGAAACCCAAAACCCAAAGCTGTGCTGCTATCAGCCTCAAATGTTAACGAGGCATCATTGAGCTTGAGCTTTTCTAAAGCGTCTTTAAGGCTCGGGAATTTGTCATTATCGGCAGGGTAAAACCCGGCAAAAACCATCGGCCGCACTTCCCGATAACCCGGCAGGGGAGAGCTAGTCTTTTCCCCTTTCGCTACCACTGTATCCCCTACCCTAACCAAACTCACGTCTTTCAAACCAGTGGCCAAATAGCCGATCTCCCCCTCTTCCAGTACTTCTTTCTCGACTAGATTGGGCTTGAATACTCCAATTTCAACTAAGTTCCCTTCTCCAGAAGTTCCCAGAAATTTTACCTGTTCTCCTTTGGTGAAGTTACCATCAAAAACTCTCACGTAGGCAATCACACCTTTAAATTGATCAAAGCTTGAATCAAAGATCAGGGCGCGCTTTTCCGCTTGCCCTACTCTTGGAGCTGGAACTTTCTCAACAATTCTGTCGAGTAGTGCTTCTATATTGGTCCCCTCTTTGGCGGAAATTTTTGTAACGTCATCTGCAGATATATTTAAGATCTCGGTCATTTCCGAAATTACTTTTTCGGGATTTGCTGCTGGCATATCGATCTTATTGATAACTGGAATGATTATCAGATTCTGTCTTTGGCTCAAATAAAAATTACTGAGAGTTTGGGCTTGGACACCTTGGGTCGCGTCAACTAGTAAGACTACCCCCTCAACCGCAGCTAAAGAACGGCTAACTTCGTAGGTAAAGTCAACATGGCCGGGGGTATCGATCAGGTTAAGTTCGTAACCCTTCCAATTCATTTGTACTGGCTGGAGTTTGATCGTAATCCCCCGCTCACGCTCGATGTCCATCTGGTCAAGAAGTTGGGCCTTCATTTTTGAGCGCTCGACTGTACCAGTAATCTCGAGCATACGATCAGCCAAAGTAGATTTACCGTGGTCAATATGGGCGGCAATAGCGAAATTCCGAATCTTTTGCATATTAGTTTTCTAATAAATTAACCGGTTAAGGGCGCGGTGAATTAGGATTGGGGTCAACTGATTCTTCGAAGTTAAGCACGCGACGCACTTTGCGAAAATCAGGAAACAAACCAAGAAAAATTCTCAGCTCTTCAGATTTCAGCCACCAAGTCAAAATTCCGTAAATAAATAAACCAGCAGTCGCCACCCCAGTGGTCAGAAATAGCAAATTCAACGCTCTCTTGGTGTCAATTATATAATCAATGACAAACTCACCATTGGGCAACTGAATATGCAAAGGCACGTATAAGAACACAGCCATTACCAAAGAGGCAGTTACAATCTTTGCAGTCGGATAGAAAATTTGTTTCATTCCAAAATGTCCGAGCTTTCTATCAAGTAGGAAAAGTAGCGTGATAAAACTAAATATTCCTGAAATTGATGTGGTCAAACCCAAGTAAGCAACTGGAATCTCAAGTTGTTTTGAGTACCCGAGTATAAAGAAGCTTCCAATAGTGACATGCACCAACAAACCACCCAAAGCCACTTTTAAGGGTGTCACCGTGTCGTGCATGGCATAGAAAGCTTTAGTAACCAGCAAAAAACCAGCTTGGGCAAATACTCCGACTGCGAAATAGGACACTGTAGTTGCTGTAGCTACGGTTGCGGCCCAATCAAAAAGCCCACTCCCAAGGACCAAACGTACGATCGGAATACGCAAAACAATCAGTATCAAACTTGCCGGTACCGCCAGATAAAGTAGTTGAAAAAGGCTATTAAGAAAGGTTTTCTTAAAATCTTCTACTCTCTCAGCTGCCCATTCACCCGACAAAGTCGGTAAAGAAGCTGTAGCCAGGGCAACCCCAAACAAACTGATTGGTAGCATTTGTAAGTCGGCTGCAAACTCCAAGATCGCGATCGAACCAACTGCCAGAGTTGAGGCTAATATTATATTGACCACAACTTCAAGCTGGCCCACACCCACACCAATTGCCCGCGGCAGGGAGAGTTTTAGAATCCTCTGGACATCTCTATTTCTAAAACGAAGAACTTGACGATAATTAAAACCAAGCCGTTTTATTGCAATCAGCTGTATGGTAACGTGACAGACTGCACCAATCACTACTCCTAAACCAACTCCCAAAATCCCAAAACTACGACTCAAGACGACAATCCCAAAGATAATCCCCAAGTTATAAACAACTGGTGCAACTGCAGCAATAAGAAAACGATGGTAACTTTGTAGTACTGAGGTAAAGAAACTACCGATTATTAGAAGTAACTCCCCGAAAATAATAATTCGCATCAAATCAGCTGCCTGTTGATCGTATGGCGGTGCCAACCGAATATGAAACAGGTGATTTATTTGCATTGGGAAAATAAAAACGATGACTGCAAAAACCGCGAATATCAGTAAGATAAGATTGAGCACACTGGAGGCAACAATTTCCGCTTCTTCGTTCTTCTTTTTGATCAGATACTCTGTAAAGATTGGGATAAAAGCCGCTGATAGCGCTCCTGTTATTAGAATATTGGCGATTAAATCAGGAATCACAAAGGCGGTGTTGAAAGCATCAAGTGGCCCGGAAGCTCCGAAATAGCGTGCCAAGAACCAATTTCTGAAAACTCCCAAGATCTTACTTGCCAAGGTTAAGATCATGATGATTACTGCCGCTGAGAGAATGGTGTTTTGTTTAGCTAGTATCAGGGAGCTGCCTCGAGAAAGAAGTTTATTTACCATGAAGTCTCTGGAAAAAAGTAATTGTTGATATTGGATTCGAGTATAACAACTTCAATTGGGTTAAACAATAGCTTCGGCGTTGTTGACTTTGCGGAGCAGCTATGGCTCAGATAGATGCCCTAGCAACGAGCAATGCAAAACCGCAGGTTTGACAACGTAAGGTAAACTAAGTAATAGAGAATTTAACTATGCCGATAATTCGTTCAGCTATCAAGAAAATGCGCCAAGACCAGAAAAGAACACTGGCCAACCGTGCTCAAAAAGAAAACCTTAAAAAGGCGATAAAGCTTGCTGAGACTAAGCCAACAGCCGAAAATGTCAGCAAAGCTTTTAGTGCCCTAGACAAAGCAGTAAAAGTTCATTTGATTCCAAAAGGTCGGGCCGACCGTAAAAAATCAAGATTACCAAAGGTCTCCGCAACAACTCAGAAAACAAAATTGACTAAAACAGCGCCAAAAACTACAAAACCCTCTCCAAAAAAAGTATAAGTCAGTTGTACCCCCAATCCAGTTTTGTTATACTAGTTTCCAGATGCCCAAAGCTGCCCAGAAGTCCACTGATATCAATATTGATCTTTTGCCCAAATCAACACCTTCCGGAACCACTGGAGAAGCTGTTCACTGGGCACTAACTGTTGGTCGCTACCTCGTAATCTTTACCGAAGTAGTTGCGCTTGGAGCTTTCCTAGTCGCAATTTGGTTTTCCAAAGAAAAGAATGATCTCAAAACCTCCATCAAACAAAAACAAGCAGAAATAACTGTTTATCAAACCTGTGACTCAAAAGATAAGACCAAATTTTGTGAAGATCGTTTTCGCAAAGTACAAGGCCAAATAAACCAAGTAGTTTCTCTTGAAAATAGTCAGGTTGAAAACAATAAAGTCCTCAGCGAACTACTAACAATCCTCCCCGTTGGTATAAAACTCGAGGGTTTAGGAATTGAGAAGAACAAACTTAACTTTTCCGGAACTCTTCCTTCTGAAACCGAGCTACAAACTTTGATAAAGAGTATTAACAGTTCTACAAAGATTACTGGCTTGGATGTAACTAGTCTGACCCGAGAAAACAATCTTCTGAAATTCACTGCTTCTGCCTCAATTCAAAGAGGTGTTTTCGCGACAACTGAAAGTGGGGGTAACTAAAGATGCAATTTTACGAGCAAGCAATGACGCGCTACAACCAAACAACTGCTGATCCAAAGAAGAAAAACTATTTTGAAATAACTCTCACTTTGATTTTATTGATAATTCTTCTGGTAATGATTTACCCAGCAATTACTCACATAATCACCTTAAACAAAGAGATTCAAGCAGGTCGAGTGGTCGACAAAGCCCTTGGAGACAAGATTGTTGCCTTAAATCAGGCTCAGGATAATTTTGCTAAGGTAGAGAAGGATCTACCTCTACTTGAACTTGCACTACCTGTTGGTTCTGACCTGGACAAATATGTCCAAAAACCTATCGAGAGTCTTTCAACAAAGAACAGTCTGACGGTAAAGTCTATCCAATTCAGCGATGTTCCAGTGTCAAAACCAACTACAGAAGATGTCCGCCTTCGCCAGATGGAGTTTACAATGAGTTTAACTGGAGCTTTTCCAAACCTGCTTGCCTTTGTTAAAGATTTGGAAAGCTTTGTTCGAGTCACAAGTGTGGATACACTCCAGCTGAAAGCAAGCGGTGCTGAGCTAGCAATCACTCTTCAAGGTACTACCAATTTTCTCGGAACAGCGGTGACTGCAGCCAAACAAGCAAATCAAAAGGAGGCAGCCCAATGAGTAAAAACCTAGTTCCAATTCTTACTGCTTTTCTCATTGTTCTGGTACTTTTTATAATCCTGCAGGTCGTACAAATAGCTACTAAAGATCCTATTCCAGAAGCAACACAGAAACAAATCGAAACGTTAAATCCAAAGTTAGATACGAAAGTATTTGAGGAAATAAAAACTAAATCAGCTAACTAGCTTTGCTTATACGGCAAAGGTCGATCGTCAGATTTGTTAGAAGCGTCTCTGCCGAGAGTTTACCTTGTTTCAACCATAAATCTGTTTTCAGCAAATAGACCAAAGCCGAACGCAATTTTCGAAAGTTCCAATTCTTTGTTTGTTCGGAAACCTTATCTTGCAAAAACTGGCTTCTAGAAATTTCCTGCCTTTCGCCACTCAAACTTAAAGCCATTAGTCGCATTTGTCTAACCAAGCTACCTATTATCATTTCTTTCTCTCGAGGTTCCCGCAACAGTTCTTTTAACACTGTCAGGGCTTGTTTTTCTTGTCCATACGCAACTGCGTCGGCAAGCCTAAAACTAGAATTAGTTTCTCTTTGTTTAAAATACCAAACTTTGTCGACCCAAGTCGGGGCAGTAACAGACTCTGCAAACCACAGGACTACATCAAAATCTAGATTCTTAGGTAGTTCAAAGTCCTTACGAATAGGAAATTTTTCAATTATTACAAGTTTCTTTTCAGAAAAAAGGCCCTTCCCGCTTGGTAACAATTCAGCTACATTTTTCGCGTTTTTAAAGGAAACTTGATCGAAACCAGAATAATCATTTTTCATCTTCAATAAAAAGTTTTTCGAAGATACGCTATCTTCGCCGTGGATAAGGTAGATCATTTATTTTTTTAGTTTTGGGCAGATTCACTACTAGGTGGGTTTAAAAGCTTCTCAACTGCTTTGTGAACTTCCAACCAACTGTTACCCTTGGGAAGTAGCGCATAGGCTCCACCGTACTGTCCTGCAGGAGCTACCTGAAGATAGCTATCGCTAGCGTTGCTGAGAACCAAATTGTTTATCTTGCTAGTGTCGACTTCTTTTGACAGACTATACAAAGCTACCAGCGCACTTATATCAATATCAGTTTCTACTGACTCTCCTAGATCTTTAAAGAGTGAGTTTACTTTCGCTGGATCTAAAAGATTTTCTGTCTTCAAGGCCTTATCTTTGGCTGCTACTAGTACTTTTTGCTGTCGGGCTGCTCGCGCAAAGTCACTACCCTCACCATTTGTACCCTGACGACTGCGTGCATATTTCAGTGCTGTGTTACCCGACATATGAGTAAGACCAGCTGTAAAATGTAAATGCTCGAAGCGACAAGAGTCAGTCCCGTCTTTACAAAACGTTTTCTCATTACCTTCAACTGGGTAGCGATAATCGTCAAAACTCTTATCAACCACAATATCTACACCACCTAGGCTATCAATACCCTTGCGGAAACTGTCAAAATCTACCCGGGCAGTGTAATGAATATCCTCGATACCCAAAGTTTGCTCGACCACATCTTTGAGCAACCCCATACCACCCCCATCGGGGTAGCTATTGGATTCTCCAAGAGAGTAGATCGAATTTATTTTTCCCTGAGCCCCTTTGACTTTTCCAAAGTTTGGAACCTTAACCCAAACATCCCTCGGGATTGAGATCATTGAAACCTGTTTTGTGTTTTTATCCACCGAAGCAACAATGATGGTGTCGGTCAAGAACCCATTGTGTTTTATCTCACCACTACCAACACTGTAGGTATAAGGAATATTTACTCGCTTATCAATACCTACCAACAAGAAGTTTGTCCTTCCATCAGTAGATTTGAGTTCTCCTTGCGGATTCTTAATCAAAGAAAGCGCTGCTCTTGGTTGCTTGGCAATTTGTTTAAGCAACGACACTGTTGGCCAGTAAAGAATATAGCCTGTGTAAATTATTGAGGACAGTAGTAGTACAACGATTCCAAGTTTTAGAAATTTTTTTCGCCGTGGGTTTTTTGGTTTTTGCGGCAACCTACCTAGGTCAAAATACTGCATAGTTTAGGGGTAAAATTCACAAAGAAAATTGATTATATCACAGCCTCGCTCGCTACCGAGACTAGTCTAACAAAGGTTTCTTCTTCCAAGCTAGCCTGTCCAGGTAAAGCACCATGAATTTCTGGCATGGAGAGAAAACTTTTAATATTTTCTGGATTTACACTACCACCATAAATAGTCACAACCTCCCTACCAATCTTTTCTTTTATACTTTTACAAACTTGATCAGCTGCTTCTGGTGTTTCTGGATGATAGTCTCCCCCGCCACTGATAGCACTTGGTGGCTCATAAACAAAGATTATTTCTTCTGCCTTTTCTCTTATAGCTAAGCTTTCCTTTAAATAGGACTCAAGTTGTTCCTGATTTGCTGTACACAAAACTGGAATGATTTTCTTCTCAAGCAAAAACTCCACTTTTTTTACAATCATCTGGTCAGTTTCTGCAAAGTATTTTTTTCTTTCGGAGTGTCCCACAATGCAGTATTCGACCAAACCCTGAAGCATCTCTGCAGTCACCTCTCCGGTGAAAGCACCTTGGCCAAGATGGGAGACAGTCTGTGCTCCTACTTTTACAGAAGTTCCAGAAAATAGGTTGTTTAGTAGCGGTAGTGTTACAAAGGACCCACAAACGACAACTTGTATTTTTTCCAAACTACCAAGTGGGGCTTTTGTTTTTTCAACCCAACTCGTGGCTTCAGAAATAGTTTTGTTTGCTTTCCAATTGGCCACAATAAGAGGTTTCATAAGTTTAGTTTCTCCCCTAGTAATAATAAAGAAAGTTGGCTCTGACAATCAACAAAAACACTCCTTTGATTTTTAATATCTGCAAATAACTCTTGCAAATCAAACAATTTCACTTCTATTTCTTCATTCTGATCCAGATGTTGCTCTGCCACCTTGGTAGCATCTTTGGCAAGGAAGACAAAGTTTCTGTTGTTGGAAATACTCGGATTTGGTGCATATCTGCCCAGCAATTCAAATTCCGTTGCTTCAAAACCGGTTTCTTCAGAGAGCTCTCTTCGAGCTGCTAGCTCTGGCTCTTCCTTTTCTTCAATAAATCCAGCTGGCAGTTCCCAGATTAGATCCTTGACTCCATTCTTGTATTGAAAAACTAGTGGAACTTGTTTATTAGATGTCAAAGCAATTATAAAGGCAGCATCACGACGTTTCACAGAATAATATTGTGGAATTATTCTGCCGTCTGAGCTTCTTAACTCTTCCTCATAAATCGTCAGGAAAGGGTTTTCATAAACTGTAGTTTGTTTTAGCAGAGTCCACTTTTCGATCATAAGATTAAACTCGGTAGAAACCTAAAGCTACCAGTGCCGGTAATTTCTTTCCTTCAAGAAACTCAAGCATTGCCCCACCGCCAACTGAAACAAAATCGACCTTGTCAAGCATCCCAATCTCTTTAAGTGCAGCGATGGTATCGCCACCACCAACTAAACTGTAGGCAACAGAATCTGCCACCATTTTTGCTACTTTCTTGGTACCCAGCGAATACTCTTTCTCTTCAAAAAGTCCCAGCGGTCCGTTCCAAACAATCATTTTAGCCTTATCGATTTCTTTTTTAAACAATTCAACGGATTCCGGCCCAATGTCTTTCTGATCAATATTGTCCGTGGCTACCAACACATTTTCCGGCAAAGTTGTTTCTCCCAATTCAAACATCAGCCTACCACCCACCAAAACCTTATCAGCGACTTTGGCGAGATTTGTGATCGCGGGGAGTTTTGTCTCGAGTTTTGCCCCACCAATTATTGCGACCAAGGGACGCTCGGGATTTTCTAGTATCTTTTGTAGCTCCGTCACTTCCATCCCTAATTCCAGCCCAGCGTAACAAGGTAAAAAAGTGGGTAAAAAGGCAACTGAGGCATGGTTACGGTGGGCTACTGAGAAACATTCATTAACATAAATCTCCCCAAAACTTGCCAGTTTTTTGGCAAATTCCGGATCATTTGCTTCCTCTTCGGGCCAAAACCTTAGGTTTTCCAAAAGCACGATTTTACCTTCTGCTGGTTGGTCAAAATCTTCTTTAAAGGCTACTTTTTCTCCAAGCAGTTCCTCTAGTTTCGGCAAAAGTAGTTTAAAAGAAAAGTTTTGATCCCTACCTTTAGGCCGACCTACGTGGGAGATAAGGAAAATTTGATTTTGGTTGTTGAGTAGGTTTTTCAGAGTACCGACTGTTTTCTCAATTCTTGTCGCATCTTCGATTTGTCCATTTTCCAGTGGAACATCCAGGTCACCACGGACAATAACCTTTTTTGCAGTTATGCTCTCCTCTTTGAGAAATTTCATTCAGTTAATTCTAACAAGAAAACGGTAAACTAGGAAAGGTGAGCGGTAATTTTGGATACTATCGAGTCTTTTGGCTGAGAACCGACTGCCCGATCTACTTCTTTACCGTCTTTAAGTACAATAAAAGTTGGAATACTCATAACTCCAAATTGCATTGCGGTATCGTTGTCAGAATCGACGTCGATTTTCTTAACCTGAATTTTTTCGCCCATTTCGTTTTTTATTTCTTCGATCAAAGGCTCCATGACCTTACAAGGACCACACCAATCTGCATAGAAATCGAGAAGTTCTACTGACACTGTTTTTTTACCTCCGAAAATTAAGTTTTTAAGAAAATGGGTTCTTCCTAGAAGATAGTATAACACAAGACTTTACCCCAAAAAGAATGGTAATATTGTTTTTCCGATGAAAGTCCTTGAGCATCTAAATAAAGACCAGCTGGAGGCTGTAAAAACCACGCAGGGCCCACTTTTGGTCCTTTCTGGTCCAGGTAGCGGTAAGACTCGTGTTATCACCCACCGCATTGCCTATATTTTGGAACAGAAACTCTGTCAACCTGAAGAATTACTAGCCGTTACTTTTACCAATAAAGCTGCTGGTGAAATGAAAGAGCGACTTAAGAAATTAGCTCCAACTACGCCACCTTGGATGGGTACTTTCCACTCAATCTGCGCCAGAATTCTTCGATCTGATGGCGATGTTCTTGGGATTGGCAATCGTTTTGTTATTTATGATGATTCTGACAGTTTGGATCTGATCAAAGATATTCTCAAGGAGTTTGATATTGATCCAAAGAATTTCTCTCCTTACTCAATCAAAAACTCGATCAGTTCGTCGAAGAACGAGTTGATCGGACCAGAGGATTACAAAAATTTCGCGCGCGGCTATTTCCAAGAAATGGTCTCCAAAGTTTACTTCCGCTACCAGGAAGTTCTGAAAGAAAACAATTCTTTGGATTTTGATGATTTGCTGATGCAGACAGTGGCTCTTTTCGACACTCATCCAGAAATCCTCGAAAAATACCAAAATAGATTTAAATATATTCTGGTTGACGAATACCAAGATACCAACAAATCGCAGTACATGCTCACCAAGCTAGTCGCTTCAAAACACAAGAATATCTGTATTGTCGGCGACGCTTCCCAAGCGATTTATGGTTGGAGGGGTGCCGATTACCGCAATATTCTCAATTTCCAGAAAGATTTCCCAAATACAAAAGTAGTCAACCTCGCTCAAAACTACCGCTCGACCAAAAATATTCTCGAAATTGCCAAAAACATTATCTCCCAAAACCGTTCCCATCCAATACTCGAACTTTGGACCGAAAACCCCGAAGGAGTACCAACTGTCCTTTATCAGGCAAAGAACGAGGTTGAAGAGGCTGAGTTTATTATTCGCACTATCAAGAATCTGTCTCTCAAGCAGCACTACCCTTTGTCCTCCTTTGCTATTTTGTACCGCACCAATGCCCAAAGCCGTGTCTTAGAAGAAACCCTGCTGCGTGAAGGCTTGCCCTACCGTTTAGTTGGTGGGACGAGATTTTATGACCGTAAAGAAATTCGTGATGTCGTCGCTTACTTGCGGTTTCTTGACAACTCTCGGGATCAACTCAGTTTCAAAAGAATCGTTAATACTCCCCCTCGTGGTATCGGCCCAAAAGCATTGTTAGAAAAGGAAAACCCCAAACTTCTATCTTTTTTGGAGCTAATAGAATCCTTAAAGCTAAAAATCCAAAATTTACAAACGATTGATATTATTGACCTTGTACTATCAACTACAAAATATCTCGAGTATTTGGACGATGGAACCGAAGAATCGCTAGCCCGGATCGAAAACGTTAAGGAATTGCGCAGTGTTGCTTCAGAGTTTCCAGAACTTCCTGATTTTCTGGAAAATGTTTCCTTAGTTGAGAATCACTCTTTACCAAACCAAAATAGCTCTGTCTCCGACGATGCAGCTATCACTCTCATGACCTTGCATTCTGCCAAGGGTCTAGAGTTCCCGGTTGTTTTCATAACTGGAATGGAAGAAGGTCTTTTCCCTCACAACCAATCCCTGACTGATACTTCCGAAATTGAAGAGGAGCGTCGGCTCTGTTACGTCGGGGTCACTCGTGCCCAAGAACAACTCTATCTTACTTACACCCAATCAAGACTATATTTTGGTTCACGAACCGAAGGAATCATATCCAGATTTATCTTAGAGATTCCAGAGGAATTACTCATTCCAATTAGGTTCTAATCACTTCTAAATTTGCAAAAATTCCGAAATAACTTTAGAATTTATTGCTAAATGAGCGTTTTTGTGGCAGCTATTTCTGCCAAATGGACAGGCAAGACTGATCTTCTAGCTACAACTATTGAGGGTTTTTTCTCTCAACTTTTTGCCCGTCTTACCTATAAATCATCGGGGATAATATTTTTGCTTTTGCTTTTCACTTTTTTCGAATTTGTCTTCCCAAAAACAAACCTTGCATTTGTAAAAGCATCGGAAACATTTGATCTTGAAACTACTTTCTCAACAAGAACAAGCACTGCTTTCTCAGAAAAGACGGATCTAAAAACTCAAGTCTTAAGTTTTAAGAGTCGGTCAATCCCTGATTCAGGTTTAGCCCAAGGAGAGACAAAAATAATTCAGACAGGTGTGGCGGGTGAAAAAGTCATCCAAATAAAAACTATCCTCCACAATGGTCAAAAATATGCAGTTGAAAACACAATCGTCTCCGAAACTAAACCAATTGAGGAAGTTCTCGCGGTTCACCCATCAGTTCTCGCAAAGACAATTGATTCTCCTTACGGGGCTTTGAAATACACTGCCAAACTAAATGTTTGGGCAACCTCTTACGACCCTTTCTGCCCAGGCTGCAACCAAACAACTTCCATCGGGCTTAAAGCTGGTTTTGGTGTTATTGCGGTTGACCCAAAGGTCATACCGCTACGATCGAAGGTTTATATCCCCGGTTACGGGATCGCTATCGCCGGCGACACTGGTGGTAGTATCAAAGGCAACAAGATTGATCTTGGTTTTGCTGATGTCAGAAATGGTAACTGGTCGGCTCGCTTTACTGATATTTACATTTTGACGGATTAAAAACTTCCCTACTTTTCCAAAAATAGTTTAATATAGTACTAATGACCGATATCCGCCAATGTCGTCTTTGGGCAAGCTTTATGGAAGATCTGGGTTGGGGTGTTGAGAATATCCGCACTCGCGACAAGGACAACTTTGTTTACCTCAAAAAAATTCCTTTATTTGGTACCATCCTCAAAGCCCCGAGAATTTCTTTGCCGCTACCTTTTTCTGAGATTGAAGCTTTAGCTAAAGACAAAGGTGTCTTTTTTTCAAAAATTGAGCCAAAAACTTCTCTTCCGAATTCCAAAGTCCTTTCCGAGCTCAAGGACTCTGGTTACGCTAGTGAGCGCTGGTCGCTCCATCCCACCAAAACAATTGTTCTGGATCTGCGTAAAAGTTCTGACGAGCTGCTAAAAAATATGGAAAAAGATACCCGCTACAGCATCCGAGCTTCACAAAGACGCGGAATCAGAGTAGTCAAAAGTAACGATCTCAACCGCTTTCTCAAACTCTACCGTGCTACTGCCAAACGCCAAGGTTTTTGGATCCCGGAAAAGGACTTAGGCTCCTTGTGGGACATCTTTTCCAACGAAGGCAAGGCTTTTATTCTGATTGCTGTTTGGAATCACACCGACATTGCCGGTTGTTTGATCCTGCATCATGAGAAAAGTGCTTACTATTATCACGCGGCTTCACTACGAGAATATAAAGAATTCTTTGCGCCATATTTATTAATTTGGGAAAGTATGAACCAAGCCAAAAAACTAGGGCTAAAAGAGCTCGATCTGGAAGGCATCTACGATCATCGGTTTCCAGCCACCAACAAATGGAAGGGTTTTACTCATTTCAAAAAAGGTTTTCGCGGTGAAGAAGTCGAGTTGCTAGGTTCTTTTGTCAAAAATTACAATCCAATTCTTTCGACATTTTATAAAGTTTCCAACTTCTCCCTGAATTTTAGGTAAAAGAAAGCCGCTAGTTCATGCCTGGCTGGCACAAACGTAGCGGCCTCCTCTCTCTTTTCCTCCGATCTCTTTACTGCTTGATGACGACGATGGTCTCACCGCAGTTGGCGCAGGCCTTGGCAGTGAGAGCGTTCTTGTACCCGCATCCGGCCGTGCAGTAGATGAAGTCCCTTGCAGGCTGAGCCGGGGCGGGGGATGTCGTCGGTACCGGAGCCGGCGTTGGTGCTGGCTCTGGCGCGGGCGCGGGGGCCGGAGTCGGCCTTCCCGTTACCCTCACCGACTTCGTCTTTGGCCCTGGGGCGGGTGCGCTAGCGGCGGCGGCCTTCCTTGCTGCTTCTACCACCTCGGGGGGAAGCTCAGCAGCAACGGAACCATCTTCAGGCTCCACCACTGCCTCTTCCTTCGGCAGCTCGCAGCCGCACTCGTCGCAGCGCTTGCGACCAGGCTGCGCTGGTGTCTTGCAGTTCGGGCAGACCCTTTCCTGTGGCTCGACGATGGCGGCGGGTACGGGGACCGTTGCCAAAGTGCCACACTCGTCGCAGCGCTTGCGCTCCGGCGCGATCGGCCCGCCGTACTGCACACAGTCCGGGTTCGGGCAGACCTTACCGTCGCCATTGGCCCCAATGGCCTTCATCTGCTCGGCGACACCAGCCAGGGTGGCCACGTCCCCTAAGGTGGCTGGCTGGACCTCGTCCTGCTGCGGCCCAAAACCGAGATCCCACGACCCTTCGGACGCGATCGCATCGATCTCCTTACTCCGACTCACGGTCTGCTCGACATTCGAGGCTTCCGCCACGAGCGTGCGGGCTCCGTTGATCAGAGTTCGTGATTCGACGAGCGGACTCCTTTGGGCATGAGCTACGCTCGGGTTGTCGAAGTTCTGCCGGTTGGCCACCAGGTTGTCGATCTTGCTCAAGACTGAGCGTCCGGGCGGTGTTTCGGCGAAGGGTCCGACCGCGTGCTGAGCGTCAGCAATGAACTTGTCGATCTGCTCAAGATTGGCGTCGATCTCCTCGACGGCCAACGAAGCCTCGTACAGCTCCTCTGCCCGACCAACCAGCTTGAAGGACCCGCCACGCTTCTCACGGGGTGCTGACCCCTTCAAACGCCTTAGCTCGACTTCAAGCTCGCTTGCCTCAGCAAGGAACCGCTGTGCGTAGCCGTTGTCCGGAAATGCGCCGACCGCCTCCTTGGCCGCACCGACAAAGCACGTCGTCGCCTCAAAGTCAACCTCGGCTCGGACATCGCGAGCGGCACTGACACTGAGCGTGTAGTTCCGCGCCGGTAGGTGTTGTTGGCGGATCTCGCTGAGTTTGTCCTGAGCCTTCTTGCCGACTTCACTGGGGTCCCATTTGGGGTCAGCGGCCCGCGCCTTCTCGACGACCTCCTTGATGTGCTCGACGACGCTGAGGATCTGCTGATTAGCGTTGTTCGTCGCACAGCTGTCACACCCTTCGACCTGGTTTTCGCGGTCGATGTAGTAGGGCGGGCGGTCTTTCGGGATCGGTTTCAAGCACGGCTCGCCGCTGGGGAGTGTGTTCTGACACTCTTTCGTTTCGGTCGTCTGCACGGTCACTTCTGCTTCCCTTTCCTCGTGCGTTCGCACGACTACTGACTTGACGCTTGGACTGTGATGTACTGCCATTTCTGGCTCCTCTTCTGTTGTCGCAACTGCGGTTGCTCCTCCTTTCGCAACCAAATCAGTCCAGTACTTACTTGCGATTCTGGTTATCTCGTCCGTCGAGAACTCACTGTTGCGTGTTTCCCAACCGTAAACAGAAGACTCAACCTCTGCCCCGTCCGGGAAATAAACGATCCTGCGGCACTCGCGTGCTATCTTGATCGTTCTAATCTGCTTTGGCCACGTGATACCCTCCACAGCGGGCAGTTCTGGCTTCTTACCAACTGTGTTTTGGAGAATAGTGATGTTTCGGTTCATGAGCGCGACCAGAAACTCAATATCTCTCACGATGTTTCGAAGTTGGCGCTCCACCTCCCTGTTTGGGCCAGAATGTTTGATCTCAACTAGACCTACAACCCAAGCGGTTTTGGCTTCGATACTGATGAGAATCCCGTCTGGGTTGTGAAATGCGAGTTTCGGATAGTCAGAGAAAAACGGGGAGCGTGTTCTCAGAAATGCCAGAAAGTAATCAGCCACTACCTGCTCTTCAGCAGACATTTGCCTGCCTTCATAATCTGGCGCACTGAGTACAAGCTCTTGAAGAACTCTTCCTCGCTTATCTGAGATGGTTGGTTCCTGTGAATTATATGTAATTGTTCGGGTGCCTAGGTCATGAAGGTTCGCTGTTTGTAGCGCTCTTTTATCCGGTGTCAGATAGGGTCGAACCGGGGTGATATGCGCTACGACCTCAGAAACCCAGTGATCGACATCGCGAATACTCATTCGGATGCCTCCTTCCTCACTTATGAGGCCTATTATACACAAAAAGTTGTAAAAGTCAATCCTATAGCAGTTGTCGTGTGATTCTGGGCATAAAAAAACTCCATCCAATGGAGTTAATTACTTTAAAGATATAGGTGGGAGACAGTTAGCGCGAGGCTAAACCGATCTGTCTCCCCTGGCGTCCTTCCTGTCTCGGTAAACAGGCACATGAGCTTACGTCATGACAAATCTCCTGGCCACAGTCTTGTGGCTAACCGCTCACCGTGATGGAAGCTACTTGCGCTTCCCCCCGTGAGCCATCTCCTGGTCGTGGCTGCGGCGTTCGGATTGCCGGGCACGCCATCGCTCCTTCTTGGCCATCTTCCGCACCTTGCGGTTGGCGGCCTCGATGCGGTCGCTGCTGGACTGCTCCGACAGTTCCACGATGAGCTCCTGGGCCCTGACGAACTTGCCGTTCGTCTTGGCTGTGACCGCCGCGAAGAAGAGTTTCTTCGCCACCGATCCGAGCTCACGCGGGTTGAACCGCCTGAGACTGCTCTCGACCTGAGAACAGAGGCTCCGGCAACGGCGGCACGTGCTCACGTTGCGGTCCTCGGCCTCGAGGTCTACAACGAACCCCGTATCGCACGAGCGGCACAGAGTTTCCACTTCAGCCTTGCCGAAAATCGTAACCATTTCGTGTCCCCTTTCACAGGAACAACTCACACTTTAGGACGGGGTGAGTAACCGCTTTGGCTTGAAGCCAAAAAGCCATTCCAAAGGAAACCTTTGGAACAGCTTTATAGCCTCAACTTACCTTCACAAATTTGGCTCTTAAGTTTCGGGGAAGTTTGTATTCACCTCCTTTTGATAGATATCCCGTAATTTCTTACGAGCCAAGTTTGAAAAGATAAAGGTTTAGGGCGGGTGGGAGGATACTTTGCATTGCTTTCTCCTCCCACCCATGTGCCCCGCATGTTGTCGTCGCCGGCGTACCTGGTTAGCGCTTCTGAGCGGCCAGGGCCCGACAGGTCTGGGTGATCGCGTCGCCGTTGCCGTACACCCGTGTGGCAACACCACCCGGGAGAACGATCATGCGCGACGGGCCGGTGTTGAAGCTCTTGTATGATACCTTCTGACCAGAACGTGACATGTTGGCGGGACCTCCTGTAAAAGCTGAGTCACCTCATTTTGGTGTCTCAAACCTCACTACTAGATAGGGAGATTTCAGATACCAAGACCTCTCTCAAAAAGCCTGATGCACCACTCAATCTTGATAAAAAGTATAGCACACTTTAGTCCTTTTGTCAAGTACTATGGGTTGTTCTCTGGGTTAGTGGTGATTATTTTTTAGTTAGGGAAAACGGGCATATAGAATTGTAAGGGCAATAGTTACAGGCAGGTAAGCGGCCGAAGTATTTCGGGTTAGCAGGAAAATTATCGTTTTGTAAATTCTCTTGAATGTTTTGGGCAACGGTGATAACTTCTTCCTCAGTTTTTTTGATCTCTTCGAGTTTTGGCTGGTAACCGCCTTCAAAACCACTTTCCAGGTCGGAAATACCAACAAACTCGGGGACAATCCCATAGTTTTTGTAGTAAGCGAGTGTATAAATTTTCAGTTGGACGCTGTCTTTGGCATTTTTTTCTAGCTCTTCAGCTGTGCGATTTTCTGTGGATTTATAATCAATGATCCTTACTTTTTTGTTTTTTTTATCCTCATCAACTCGATCAAATCTTCCTTTAACCAAAACTTCCACACCAGAGATTTTTAACCCGAAACGAAACTCTTTCTCAATATAAGTTGGGAGAATCTTGGAACCTTTCTCGCGCTGCCAAAAAGATTTGAGGACTGCTTTGGCTTGGATCAACCTTCTTTCCTCGTGTTCAGCGGTGAGGAAACCTTCGTTTATCCAAGTGTTTTCCAAAACTTCGGTGATCTGCGATAGTTTTGGAGTTTTACCAGCCATTTTACTTTGCCAAAAATCTGCCACGGCGGCGTGCAAGGCAAAACCATAAACAATGGTGTGGTGACGAAGTATCGGTAGGCGCAATATGTGCGCATAGCGGTATTTGTAGGCACAAGTTTCATAATCATCAATCGAAGATTGGGAAAGAGAAATAATTTTTTTGATACGTATCGGACTTTTGGTTTTTTCTTTTGCGAAATTGAATTGTTCGATTTTTTCCAGAGCACTCTTTTTTACAGTAACTTGAGTCGCTACGGGTTTATCAAGTGCTTCGAGAACAAAGGGAGAAACTTTCTTGAGTCTTTTGCCTCCAGCATCTTTGTGCCAAGTGTAGTAAAGCTTGTCCTTGGCCCGGGTACTACCAACATAAAACAACCGCCGCTCCTCCTGTATATGAAAATCCCCTTCCGGCAGCTCTTCTTTGATCAGCTGCTCGGGGAGCGGGATACTCTCGCCCCTTTCTCTCGAAGGGAAACGGTCTGCCGTCAAACTGACCATAAAGACAGTGGCGAATTCTAAGCCTTTGGCTGCGTGCACCGTCAGTACGGAAACTGCGTCAAGATCGGGGTCAAAATCAGCGGCGGCCGGGTCGTCCCCAACTTGCTGCATCGTGATAAGGAAATCGACAAACACTTGCACCGACTCGTTGCGAGCGAGATCAATAAACTCCCGGATCTTGTCAAAAAACTTAGCTATGTTTTGGATTTTTAGCTGCGCCTCAACGGTATTTTCCCGTTCCAACTTTTTTAGATATTCGGTCTTTTCCAAAAATTTATAAAGTACTCGTCCCACATTTTCTTTGCGAGAAAGCGAAAGCAGCTCTTCTTGATCGTTGATTATGTTTTCCACGATCGCACGGCCTTCCGGACTTACTTCAACTTCATCTAGGACACCTAGATTTTGAAAAACGTAATGCAGATTTTTGTTGCGACGTCGGGCTAAGTCCATACAAGCAATGCAGTCAGGCAGAGGGAGTTGGTAGATTTCTGAAGTTGCCAAATCGTAAAGACTAAGGCTGTCATCAAAATTTGACAGGCTTTTCAAAAAAGAGATTAATAAACTGATTTCTGGCTGGTTGTACAATCCAGAGACACCGGAAAATTTAAACGGGATTCCTTTGATATTTAGCGATCTCAAGAAAGGCTCTGCCTGAGAATTTGCTCTCACCAGTATCGCTATGTTCTTAAAACTATTAGTTTTGTTTTTTGTAAGTTTTTCTATTTGCCCGGCTACAAAATCAGCTTCCTGGGAAAGAGTTTCAAAAGAAACTTCCTTTGGAGACTCTCCTGGGGATTCACGAGTCGAAACTAATTTCTTATTAATTTTATTGCGCACTTCTAGCCGATCTGGGTCATTAAAGCGGATCAACCGATAGCTCCTGTCAAGTAAGTTTTGGTTTGAACGATAATTTTTGGTCAGGACAATTTGCGCTGCTTTTTTGTAGTCAATCTTGAATTTCAAAATATTGGAAATTGCTGCCCCCCGAAACTTGTAAATACTTTGATCATCATCTCCCACCACACAAATATTTTTATGAGAGTTGGCCAGCAATTTTACTAGCTCATTCTGGGCATAATTTGTGTCTTGGTACTCATCGACCAGAATATATTTAAACTTGTTTTGATACTCCTTCAAGATTTGTGGCTGATCTCTGAAAAGTTTTAGAGTGAGATAAACTTGATCGCCATAGTCCACTTTTCCGGCGGAGAGCTTGAGGTCCTCATATTTGGTGTAAAAGGAAGCTAGTTCGAACTGTTTCTCGTATTCTTCTTTATCTTGAGATTTCTTCAGGCCTTTAGCAACTTCCAAGTAATCTTCGGGACTGACATCCTCATCTTTACAACGGCTGATGAGGGCGAGAATACCTTCAATAAACTTTGTTGGATTCGACAGGGGTCGGTAATGTCTCAGGTCGAAAGCAAAAAGGTTTTGCTGAACAAAAAGAATCTGTTGGGGTTTAGTCAAAACTTGAAAATCCGTCGGCATACCCAAATCTAGCGCTTCTTCTCTCAAGATTCGATCTCCAAAAGCATGGAAGGTTGAGATCCAAGTATCAACATAGCCATAGGGAACAAGGATATCGACCCGTTCTTCCATCTCCGCAGCTGCCTTCTCAGTGAAAGTTAGTGCCAGAATTTCTGAAGGTTTTGCTAGTTTTTTCTCAATGATATAAGCAATTCGTCGACTGATAACGGTAGTCTTACCAGTCCCGGCTCCAGCAATTATCAACAAGGGTCCAGCTGTATTGGAAACTGCTTTTGCTTGATCTGGGTTCAGTCCTTTTAAAATTTCGCTCATATTTCTTCTGGGGTGGGTAGGGCTTCTTTGTCTTCCTTCTTCTCAATTGTAGCGATGGTGGAAATTTTGGAATTTAGGCTGCTATAGCGATTGTTGACCATATCGGAAGTATTTTTCGTGTCCGTGATATGTTTGGTTAACACTCTTAAACTTTCGCCAAATTTACCAGATTCTGTCTGAATACTACGCAAGGCCGTCAAAATAGTTTTGGCCCGTTCTTCAATCTTCTTGCCTTCAAAACTCATCAGAATTGTGCGCATATAAGCATAAAAGGTTGCCGGGGAAACTGGTAGAACTCTTTTCTTGTAAGCGTAATCAGAAAGCTCGGGCAGGTTGGCCATTATCTCGTAATAGACCGATTCGCTCGGGATATACATCAGAGCATAATCAATCGTGCCCTCTTCGGGTAAGATGTACTTATTTGCGATATCGTCAATGTGTTTTTTTACATCGCGAACAAACTCTTTCTGTAAACTCAGTTTTTCAGTTTCCGCTTCAGCTGAATTGAATGCATTGAAACGCTCGAGGGGAAACTTAGAATCAATCACGATCAAACCGCTTTCAGTTTTTATGGCGGCATCAACAATCTCTCCAGTTTTAAACCGGTACTGCAAATAAAAACTTTCCTTGGGGAGAAAATCTCCCAAAATTTCTTTGAGTATTTGCTCACCTAAATTTCCGCGAAGTTTGGGAGAACGTAAAAAATCCTGAAGTTGTTTCATGGAACGACCGATTTCGCTCATTTGACCAATCTCTTTTTGAACTCCGGCTATTACCACCGCGGCTTTGTCTAGTCGTTCCCCCAAAATTTTGCTACTTTCGCTGAGTTGTTTTTGGGTAACTTCAGAATTTTTATCAACAGAGGCTTGCATACCCTTCAACCACTCTGTTAGAACTCTGAGACTTTCTTCGCTGCTTTTATTTTGGTTTGATTTTTCGATAACTTTGTAGAGAAAGAAAAAACCAACAATTATTATTATCCCGATAGCAATAAGAAGTGTTTGTGTATCCATTTGTTTTTTCTAGATCTTGTAATGATCTGCGGATAGATTGCCATCTTAGCAAAGGCTATCCTAGTTGTAAACCAAAAGTAGCTACTTTAAACTTGATGTAGATGTTTCTCTATATCTTGCCCACCATCCTACTCACCGCTATCTCCGTGGCTGTCTTTATTTTCACTTCTCTCTATACCAACCCAAAGGATAGCGCTGGAAACTTAATTGTGATCAATCTTGTGTATTTTCTCCTGTCTGGTTTCGGTAGCCTTGCTGGCTTCCTGACCTTGGTGCTATACTGGCTTTCGAATTTCAGATCCGAACAGAGTAGATCTCTCTCTGTCGAAGCGCTTCACAAACCAAAAATAAGGTTTAGGAAAAGTCTTCGTCACGGTCTCTTGGTATCACTGAGTGTTGTCGGAATCGGATTACTTAATAGCTTGGGCTTTGCCAATCCAGTGAATATTATTCTTCTGATTTCAGCAGCTATTCTGATAGAGGTGTATTTTTTCGGGCACTAAATACTTATGGAAAAGAAAAAGTTTTTTGTTACAACACCAATATACTATATCAACGATGTCCCCCACATCGGGCATGCCTATGCCACAATTGCGGCTGATATTCTCGCTCGTTACTATCGCGCACTTGGGACCGAAACTTTTTTCCTGGCTGGTCTTGATGAGAACTCTCAAAAAACCGTACTTGCAGCGGAGAAATCTGGAAAGGATATTGTTTCTTACACAAACGACCTGGCAATAACTTGGCAAAACACCTGGAAAAGTTTGGAGATATCCAATGATGATTTTATCCGTACAACTGAAGGTAGGCACAAGAAGTTAGTTTTAGAATTTTTCAAAAAAGTTGAGTCTTCCGGAGACATCTACAAAGGTCATTACGAGGGGCTTTATTGTGTTGGGCATGAAGCGTTTTTGAAAGAAGGGGATTTGGATGAAAACGGTTTGTGTCCAGATCACAAAAGCAAACCTGAGACTTTAGTCGAAGCAAACTATTTTTTCAAGCTCTCCAAATATCAAGATCAGCTACTTTCTTTTTACAAAGCCAACCCAGGTTTTGTCGAACCAAAAGAGCGTTTTCATGAGGTAATAAATTTTGTTGAGAGCGGTCTTCAGGATATCTCGGTAACCAGAGAAAGCCAGAAATGGGGAATACCTGCTCCCATCGATAATAAACAAGTGATTTATGTTTGGTTTGACGCTCTGATCAACTATATTTCTGCCAACCCAAGTAAGTGGCCGGCAGATCTCCACATTATCGGCAAGGATATTTTGCGCTTTCACGCTGTAATTTGGCCAGCAATGCTCCTGTCCGCTGGATATCCCCTACCCAAGAAAATCTTTGCTCATGGCTTCTTCACCGTCGATGGACAAAAGATCAGCAAATCGCTGGCAAACAGCATCGACCCGATCAAGTTGGTCGAGGAGTACGGCAACGACGCCTTGCGCTACTTCTTATTTCACGAATTTCCTTTTGGCAATGATGGCGATTTTTCTTTTGAGCGCTTGCGCGAAGTTTATAACTCTGATCTAGCAAACGGTCTTGGCAACCTTATTTCCCGCATAGCAAAACTCGCGGAAAGTTTAGAACTTAGTGGTGCCTCTTTGCACAAGAACCCGTTACTTGATTCTAGCTTTCGTATCCATATTGAAAAACTAGAATTTCTCGAAGGCTTAAACTATATTTGGGGAAAAATCAGAAAAATCGATAAGAGTATTGAGACGTCAAAACCTTGGGAGGCTCTTGAGACTGATCGGCCCAAAGCTAGCAGTATTGTTGAGAACTTGATAAGACAAGTAATCGAAATACAAGAACTCCTGATTCCTTTTTTACCCGAAACAGCAGAAACAATCGCCAAGCAATTCTCAGCCGAGAAAATTAAATCAGAAGCGCCGCTTTTCCCGCGTAAGTAATTATGGAACTAATCGACACCCACGCCCATCTTCAATTTGAGAATTTCGCAGACGACAGAGAAGAAGTCATCTCCAGAAACTCCTCACAATTAAAGGCAGTAATAAATCCTGGAGCAGACCTGGATTCATCAGAAAATGCCGTCGTGCTTTCTCAAAAAGTAGCCAATTTCTACGCTGCTGTTGGGGTACACCCACACCACGTCGATCATTGGACCGAAGATTACTTGCCCAAATTGGAAATAATGGTTAAAAACGACAAAGTTGTTGCAGTTGGAGAAATTGGACTAGATAACCACGTTTATGAAGGTTATCCACAACCTGATTTGGAAAAGCAAAAAGGAATACTGCTACCCCAGATAGAGCTAGCTCGAACTTACAAAAAACCTATTCTTTTTCATTGCCGAAACGCCTATGATGAACTTTACGACACCATTAAAAGCTACCATCCAATTTCTGGTTTAGTACACTGTTTTATGGGGGACAAAGAACTTGCAAAGAAGTTCGTGGATTTGGGACTTTTAATCTCGTTTGCTGGAAATATTACTTACAAAAATAATGGCCATATGCGAGAAGCAGCTGCAAGTCTTTCCCTTGATCAGATTTTACTAGAAACTGACTCTCCCTACCTCACACCAGAACCTCTCCGCGGACAGAGAAACGAACCTATCAATGTATCACTAGTTGCTGAAACTATTGCCCAAGTTCGGGAAATTGCAGTAGAGGAAGTAGCCAAGAGAACAACAAAAAACACTGAAAGGCTCTTCAAACTATGAGTAAACTTTCGAACAGCTTTCTTGAAAAACTAACTCCAATTTTTTCTCTTGTTCTTTTGACCTCCCCGTTTTGGCTCTCTTTTTTCTTACCAAAACTAACGGTCTATTTGATCTTTATTTTTGACCTTTATTTTGTTTACCGCGGTGCCTCTCTCGGTATCAATTCTGTTCGTTCCTACCTCAAGATTAGAAAATCTGTCAAAACTGATTGGCTTGAAAAGTGTCGGCAAGAAAACCTTGATTATCAGAAAATGCACCACGTTGTGTTTATACCAACGTATAAGGAACCAGTTCTGATATTGGAAAGAACTCTTAGTTTTTTATCTGAACAAGAGTTTCCCACCAAAAATATTTTAGTAGTCCTTGCCGGGGAGGCACGTGAAGAGGATTTTCTGGTGAAAGCTGGTGACCTCAAAGAAAAGTTCAAGGAAAAATTTTTAGATATCTTGATCACTAAACACACCTTGCTGGAGGGTGAAGTAGCTGGTAAAAGCTCAAATCAAAATTTTGCCTCACAAACTGTAAACGCTTACTTGGCTGAAAAAAACATCGATAAAGACCACCTAACTTTTACCTCGTGTGATGCAGATGTTGCCATGCACCCAAAATATTTTTCTAACGTATCCTATCTTTTTCTGAGAAACCCAAACCGCTATCTGCGTTTTTGGCAGGGGGCACTACTTTTCTACAACAACATTTGGCGTGTACCCATCCCAATTCGCGTAGTTCACACCCTTTACTCAATATCGGGTGTAGCTGAGTTGATGCGGCCACAAACTGCCTTTATTTATTCCACCTATACCGGGAGCTGGCGACTACTTGAAAAAACTGGGTTCTGGGATCCTGATGTTATCTCTGAGGATTGGCATTTATTTTTTAAGGCCTTCTTTGCAACCAACGGTCATGTGGAGCTGGAACCGGTTTTCCTACCGCTTTCGGCCGATGCGGTTGAAGGCAGAAATCTTCGAGAGTCCCTGGCTGCCCAATATCAGCAAAATCGTCGTTGGGCATGGGGAGTTGTTGATGTTGCTTATGCCATTAAGCAGTTTAGAATTCACAAGGGAAGTGTTTCAATCCCAAACTTTATTCTGAGATTCTTGCGTGTTTTTGAGCAGCATCTGCTCTGGCCTGTTAATTGGTGGGTAATCACACTAGGTGCAACCTTACCTCCTTTGATAAACGCACAATTAAGATTCACAACTCTTGGCTACTACTTACCAAAATTGGCTGGGCTAATCCTAACTATAACCACCGTGTTTATCCTTTTAATAATTGTTGTTGATTTTATGCTCAGACCACCACGTCCACAAAATCTTAAAAAGACATTTTTCCTGACCAATATCTTGCAATATTTACTTCTTCCCATTACTGGTTTTTTGTTTGGTTCCCTACCTGGTATGGATGCTCACACCCGTTTGATATTAGGAAAAAGGCTGGATTATAAAGTGACTGAGAAGTTTGAAGAGAAATAACGGGTAATGTCACTTTGCGTTCTTCGAACTAAACGTGACTGAGAAGTTTGAAGAAAATTGCATTTTTTAGCTCTTTAGTTTTGGTTGCGGTATAATCTCCCTGCTTAAATTACTTATGAGTAACAAATTTTTTTCCCCCGTTAGTTTGTGGGCATTGGTTTTAAACCTAATTGTTTTTTTCACTGCCGTAACTTTGCTGCTGCTCCACAGAAACTCCCTGCCACCAACTTTACCTCTGTGGTTTTCGAAGCCTTGGGGGGCCGAGAGGCTAGCCCCACCGCTAGCTTTATGGCTTTTGCCCAGTATCATTCTAATTTCTCTGGTATTAAACAGCCTGGTCGCCAAGATACTTTTCGAAAACCAGAGAACTTTAGCTTTAATTTTAGTTTGGGCCACCCTGCTCGTTTCACTAATACTGTTTTTTCCACTGTACCGAATACTTTTGGTAATAGTTTAGTTTATGGAGTATCTTTTTTCTTTCCTAGTAGCCTTCTTAATTTCGTTTTTTATAACTCCTGCGTGTATCTCGTTAGCTAAAAAGTTTGGTTTTGTTGACCAACCAACGCGACCCCATCCTGCAATTTTGCATAAAAATATTTTACCTCGAGGAGGGGGCGTACCGGTACTAATCGCCCTCCTAATATCACTTAGCGTTGTCATTTTGTTCAGCTCACAACTCCAACTGACCAAGGCTTTGGTGGGAATTGTAACCGCCTCTGTGTTTCTTGTCGGCCTGGGTCTTGCTGATGACAAATACGACCTCAACCCCTATATGCGACTAGGCGCCAATGTGCTTATTGTTTTGATTGTGGTTGCCTCTGGTATTGGTATCAGCTCGTTTACGAATCCTTTTGGAGGCATTATTAACCTGGATACCATTGTTTTTCACTTTAATTTAGGAGAAAACTTTCTTTTTCTTGCTGGGCCACACTCAATTGTTGTCTTAGCTGATTTAGTTGCTCTCTTTTGGATCATTTGGCTTATGAATGCAATGAACTGGTCCAGTGGTATTGATGGCCAACTAACCGGTACTGCTGTTATTGCTTTAGGCCTACTTGGTTTTGTTTCTGCTTCCTTGATCAGTAACGACAGTGTTCAAATCTTGCCAGCGACACTTGCCTTTGCCGGTGCTGGAGCTTTCCTTGGCTTTCTACCTTCTAGTTTTTACCCACAGAAAATTATGCCTGGCTATGGCGGGGCCGCCTTAGCAGGTTTTTTGATAGCGGTACTAGCAATACTTGCAGGAGCCAAACTTGCCTCGGTACTATTGATAATCTTAATCCCTCTTATCGATAGTCTTTGGACAGTAACAAGAAGGGTTCTTGGCCGCCATTCGCCGGTGTGGGGGGATAGCTTTCACCTTCACCATCAGCTCTTGCGTATGGGTTGGAGTGTTCCCCAGATCTGTTTTCTTTATTACAGTGTGACCTTCGTTTTTGGTCTGCTCGCGCTCAACCTGGACTCAGAAGGCAAATTTTTTGCAATTGCCATACTCGGTGCGTTAATATTCTCGAGTCTATTTACAATTTTTGTATTAGCCAGAAAGCTGGACCTAAGAAGAAATGCATAAGTTTTTCGATCAATCTTATTATTTGCTTATTTCACTTCGCCCCCGTCAATGGTTAAAGAACTTGAGTGTTTTCGCCGCTATTTTCTTCGGTGGTCGTTTTTTTGATCTAGCGGATTTCCAAACAACTTCTCTTGTTTTTATCATCTTTTGCTTACAGTCCTCCGCTGTCTATTTACTTAACGATGTTATTGATATCAAGGCCGATCAAAGCCACTTTTCAAAAAGGGAGCGTCCAATAGCAAAGGGTTTGATTTCTCCCCGTATAGCAATCACAAGCGGTGTATTACTTTCCAGTTTTAGTTTGTTTTTGAGTTACCAAGTTTCTGACTTGGTCTTTTTGACAAATCTAATTTTTCTTGGCACTCAGGTTATTTATAGTCTGTACCTTAAGCAGGTAATTATTTTTGATATCCTCGCTATTTCCTTGACATTTATGCTCAGAGTTTTTGCCGGCTCTTTCGCAATTAGTGAACCACTCTCTGCCTGGTTGATACTAACCGTGATGATGCTATCACTATTTCTAGCAATTGGAAAAAGGCGTAGTGAAGTAACCTTACTAAGCTTTCAACAGGCAGTGGAACATAGAAAAATATTGTCTCACTACCCACTAAATCTGCTTGATGGTTTGGTTTTTATGATGGCAACTTCAAGTTTATTAACTTACAGTCTTTTCACATTCAACACTGGGCGGACAACCAATACAAACTTTTTGGGGGACTATCTACCGATAACACTGGCAAACCCGCGCTGGTTAATGCTCACTATTCCTTTTGTTGTCTACGGAATTTTTCGTTACCTTTATTTGATATTTGAGAAAAAAGAAGGAGAATCACCAGAAAAAGTACTCTTGACTGACACACCCCTTTTTACAACAGTTCTTTCTTGGATCCTTCTTACATTTGTAGTTATCTACGTTTTTGGAGCCTAATTCCGGTTTACGAATTTATAGTAAGCGAAGGTAAGAGCTACAGTAATTGCCAAACTCATCCCCAATACAAATTTCGAACTTAACCCTTGATAAACATTTACTAAAATAAAAAATAGTATTAGCCAAGACAACACTAACCAAACAGTTGCAGTGTGGTAAATTGATCCAGTTGTCGTCAACCAAAATTCTTTACCTTTACTGTAAAGTTTGCTTATCAGCGTCGGGTGAGTAGTATCAATATTGAGATGATTTGCTTGAAAAAGTGCCCAACTAAAACCTATTCCACAAGCTAGCATAGTTAAGGTATCAGAAAAATTTACCAAAGTAGATAAATCCTCTTCGCTATTAAACTGTAGGATTAGGAAATTATTTTCAGACCCTGCGAAATTAGTTTTCCAAGCAATATTAAAAAGTATGCTACCGACAAAGATACCTAATATCTTAGTTGCGATTAGGATTACAGATGGTAGTATCGCGCGATCAACTACCCTGATAGCAGAAATTCGGGGCATATACTTGAGACTAACAATTTTTGCGCCCTTAGACAAGTGAGACAGAATTTGCTATCCTACCATGAGAATTTAATTGCACGGTTAGCATATGGCTAAGAAGCTGCTCTTCTTCTTTTTTCTAATAACTACTCTAGGTGCCTTGGTTTTCTTCGTCTTCAACTGGGTAATACCTTTTCTACAGCCAAATATCGGACAGCTTTCGGTCAATACGCCATTTCAAAGTTCCACTGCTTTTTTAGATAACAAAAAACTTGGGGCCACTCCTTTTTATTCCAAAAACTTGAAGATCGGGGATCACACCCTAACTATCGAATCAGAGGAAACAAAATGGGAAACAAAGACCACACTTTCCTCTGGAACCTTTAATACTTTGGATATCAACATCACCAAGGCAGAAGAGTTTATCTCGGGAGAGAATTTATTTTTTCGAAAGGGCCAGAAAAGTTTAGTGGTAACTTCAAAACCACAAGGGGTAAAGGTTTTCCTCGACAATAAGGAAAAAGGCTCTACCCCCATAAAACTCGAGCCTTCGGAAGGCGTCTCGACCTTAATTTTGAAAAAAGATGGTTATCTTAGCCGTGAAATAAATCCAAATGTAGTTAACGGCTACCGACTGACAGTTAATGTCTTTTTGTCAGTTGACCCGTTTGGAACCACAAAGAAACTGGATGCAAATTCAAAAATAGCCTTGTTTTCCCTGCACAATAATTTCATTAATTTATCAAAATCATATTCTGACTGGGCCGAGGGTGTGGAGTTTACTCAACGCCAGCTTGGCAGCACCGACACCCGGTTTGATCTCCTGATTGACCCAGGTGGTAAAACTTACATTCTTGATGAAACTTCATGGAAGAATAAACTCGCTACCAAAGCGGTTGCAAATGTTGGTTACCTGGCCACGAAACAAAATGATACTTTATCTGAAAAAGCCAATTCCGAATGGCAGAAACTGAAAACCCAATTCAACTAACGGATCTCGCTGTGATATAATCCGAACCTACTGATAGCTTGGCGTCGTGACCGAGTGGCTAGGTAGAGGTCTGCAAAACCTTTTACAGCGGTTCGAATCCGCTCGACGCCTCCAATTTTACGGTTCGCTCCCGATGCAATCGGGATTGGATGCGAAGCATCTGCTTCCCCTCCGCACCTCCAAACTTGACATCCTATAACTATTCTGTTAGACTACGTTCGTCCTTCCAATCTTGTGGAAGGATTTTTTGTTTCCCCCGATTTATTCGGGGTCTATGATAAAAACTTATCTATCTGCTCTCACTGTCTTTTTACCTGCTGTCTCAAAAATTAATACTTTAGTAAGGGCCTTTTCAAACACGGTCGCTACTGCATTAGCTCTAACCTTCAAAGTTCTCTCCAAGCTACGTCGAATAGGAATATTTCTTTTCCAAAAACAACTCTCTTCCACTTTCACTATTTCAAAGTTTGCACGACTCCCAGTCGTTAGCCTTCTTATCCTTTTATTTCTAGCCATTGGTCCTCACACCAGTGTATTAGCCGGTTGGGAGGAAAAAGTAGTTCCCGACAATCACACCATTCTTGGCCAAAAAATTACTGATGAAATTAGAGCAGTGGAAATACCAAAGTTTCATCGACCTGTTGAAATAAGCTATATCTCTACCTATTTTTCTCGGTATCACCAAGGTATTGATTTACCCAATTTCTTCGGGGCACCAGTCAGACCCAGCGCGGGGGGAGTAGTTACTTTTGCTGGTTGGTCAAATCTCGGTTATGGAAATTTGGTTATTGTCCGTCATGAGCTTGGTTATGAATCTTTGTATGCACACTTGTCTGACACTTCGATTAAAGAAGGGGCCGTTGTAACTTCTGAATCGATTATCGGTAGGGTGGGATCAACTGGAGTTGCTTCTGGAAATCATCTTCACCTTGAAATTCACTTCAAGGGAAACCCGATCAATCCTTTGACTTTGATTCCTTAGATTAGTAGGTAGATCTTGGCTTTTTTCTGAAGTTCGTCGTACCAAGACTGAAATTTCTCGTTCAATTTCTCGTTCTGCAATTGGTCTTTGACCGCGTTTCGATCTTTGATATCAACTCCCAAGGAAGAATTGTCCTTGTTGTTAGCAATATACTCATCGATTTCTTTGTCCTCAACTTTGATTTTGTCTTTCAGGAGTTTTTCGACGAGTAGTTGGATCCTGATTTGGTTTTTGAATTCTGTTTCTGAAATACCTCTTGATTCCAAGGCTTGCTTAAGCTGCTCTTTACCACCTAGTTGTTTTTCAATTTCCCCGGTCTTCTTATCGAGATCTTCTTGGGAGAGCACAATTCCGTTCTTGTTGGCTTCTTGACTGATGAGTTTGTCTCTGACTATTTGATTCAAGATTTCTTTGTTATCCTTGGCTTTGAGGTTTTGGTAGTATTCAACAGTTGTTATAGGTTGGTTGTTTACCACGGCTGCCACAAACCAGTTTTTCTTAAAAAAGAGGAATGCACCCAAAGCGACGACTACCAAAGTGATAGCTAGATAACGAGTATAAAGTGTGCGGTTGTTGGAAATGTTCTTACGAATTGCAGAGTAGACTGCTTTTGGCGAAAATCTCGCCTCTTTGGCCTTGTTAGTTTTCTTCGCTACAGGCGAAGCTTTTGTAGTGGCTTTCTTTGTTTTGCTTTTAGTAGCTTCTGACGTGGTTTCTTTCTTTTTAGTTGCCATAGGATGAGATTTATTCTAAAACATCCTTTAGCAATTTTTCAAGGGGTACTTTTGAAAATGAAAAACGACAGCAAGCTTGTAGGCTAACGCTGTCGTTTGTTTCTAGTCGTCCGGGTCTCCATTCTGCCGTGTCAGAATTTCGCGGAGACCCGGTATAGGCGAACGAAACCAGTCTTCTGATCCATCTCCATCTGTTGCAACACCTTTTGAGTCAAGCTCGAAGGTGGAACAGACTTCATCGACGGACCAGTCGCTCTGTCGCTGCCTCGCTCCTCATTAAGGATTAACACGGTACATCCTGGGTGCGGACTACAATATAACATAAAATTAAGAGTTTGTCAATACTATGGGTTACAGTTGTTTACTTTAGTTACGAAAAAAGGGCCTCATCAGAAGCCCTTTTTCTTGACACATGCAACTTGCTACTTGTAACTTAGTTTAGTAACCCATCCCATCCATACCACCAGGCATTCCACCTGGAGCTGGAGTCGGATTCTTTTCCGGAAGATCGGTTACCAAGGCTTCAGTTGTCAGAATCATCATCGCCACACTGGCGGCGTTTTGAACTGCTGAACGGGTAACTTTGACTGGGTCGATAACTCCAGCTTTAACTAAATCTTCAAATTCTCCAGTTAGAGCATTGAAACCAATATTGCCAGTTGCTTTGGAAACTTCGCGGACAACCCAACCAGCGTCAGTACCAGCATTTTCTGCTAATTTTCTTAGTGGTTGGGCTAGTGCCTCTTCAAGAATTTTAATGCCAATTTTCTCATCACCTTCGGCTTTGAGAGTCGACAGGGAAGAAGCAGCTCGCAAGAGGGCAACTTCACCACCAACAACATAACCTTCTTCGACGGCAGCTTTGGTGGCTTGAACCGCGTCATTAACGCGTTCTTTCTTTTCTTTCATTTCAACCTCAGTTGCAGCACCAACATTGATGACGGCAACTCCACCAGAGAGTTTGGCAAGACGTTCTTGGAGTTTTTCTTTGTCAAAGTCACTAGTTGTTTTTTCGATTTGCGACCGAATTTGGGTAATACGAGCTTCAATCTTGCTTTTTGCACCTTTTCCGCCAACTATTACTGTATTATCCTTATCAGAAGTTACTCGGTCAGCTTTTCCCAGCATTTCTGGGACTACAGATTCAAATTTCACACCAGTATCTTCTGAAATCAAAGTTCCACCAGTAAGTACGGCAATATCTTCCAACATTTCTTTGCGACGATCGCCAAATCCTGGAGCTTTGACACCAAGAACGTTCATGGTTCCACGCATTTTGTTGACAACTAAAGTAGCCAGGGCTTCACCATCAATATCATCAGCAATGATTACTAGTTCTTTATTTACTTGGACTAGTTTCTCAAGCAAGGGAAGCAGTTCTTGAATAGAACTAACTTTCTTGTCAGTGATGAGAATGTGAGGGTTTTCAATCGATGAGATCATCTTGGCGGTATCGGTCACAAAGTACGGAGAGACATAACCACGGTCAAATTCCATACCTTCACGGTGTTCCCAATTGGTTTCAATCCCACGGGACTCTTCAACTGTGACTACCCCGTCGGGACCAACTTTATCCAAAGCTTCGGCGATGAGTTTTCCAATTGTGACATCAGCAGCTGAAATTGTGGCTATTTGTTCATAATCTTCTTTACCAGAAACTTTTTTGGCACTTTTCTTTAAATGCGTTATTACCGTTTCGACGGCAGTTTCCAATCCTTTTTTGAGAATCATGGGGTTGGCACCAGCGGCAATATTTTTCAACCCCTCCTCGACAATTGCCTGAGCAAGTATTGTAGCTGTAGTTGTACCATCTCCAGCGACGTCGTTGGTTTTGCTCGCTGCTTCTTTGATCAACTGAGCTCCCATATTTTCAAATGGGTCTTCAAGCTCAATTTCCTTGGCAACGGTCACTCCATCATGAATCACATTCGGAGCTCCCCATTTTTTATCAATTGCCACATTACGGCCTTTTGGCCCCAAGGTAGTTGCAACTGCGTTTGCTAATTTGTTAACACCATCAAGCAGTTTCTTGCGGGCATCTTCTGAATAAAGTAATTGTTTTGCCATTTTAGTCTTCTAAAATATCGATCGTAATACTAATTCTTTGTTTCTCAGAAACAACTTTCTGATCGATATAATTTACCTCCTTTAAATTATTAATCTACTATTGCCATTACATCTTCAAACTTAACCAATTTGAATTCCTCACCATCAAGTTTGAGCTCATCGCCACCCCATTTTTTGTAAATTACAGTGTCCCCAACACTAAACTCCGCTTTCTCTTCGTGTTCGGGGTGTTTGATCGGGGAACCAACGGCAATAACCTTACCTTTGGCTGGTCGTTCTTGAGCATTGTCTGGTAAATAGATCCCGGAAGCGGTCTTCTCAACTGCTTCTTCTGGTTTTATTAACGCATAACCAGCAAGCGGCTTTAATGTAACTTTTGACATAAACCTCCTAAAATTAAACTCTTTAAATTGTTAGTGTGGGCAAAATCTATAAACAGCACTCTCAACTCTTTTGTGCTAACGTAGTTTATAGATTCCTGTTTTTGTTGTCAAGGGATACTACTTTTAGTTTGCGGTTACCGATGATATCAGGCTGTATTTTTTAAGCACTGCGGTTAGCTTTTTGTCCAAATCCTTAAGCTGTCCTGAAGCCGATCCACCTGTTTCTACCTCCAAAACTACATTTTTGAATTCGGTTACGATATTGTCATTTAAACCTTGGTCGTACGTATCACTGTGCAAATACCAACTTCTTGCACTCGGAGCTTGCACAAGGTAGGCCGCCAAGTAGGGGTTGGTTGTCTGCTCTTTGGCCATATCGACTCGGGGGAAGGCTCTACCGAAAATATTTTGCTCACTCTCATACTTAAAAACTTCCCGCAAAACTTCCTTTGAAGTCAGGTAGGCGGCTAATTTCCAACTAGCTTGTTTTTGATTACTTTTTTCCGAAACTCCAATGGCCCAGTAGCTTCCCCAGGTAACAGTTTCCGAATCTGGAAGCTGTGGGGTCGGGGCAACACCAAAATCAAGTTTTAGGTTTTCTTTTTTCAGTGTTTCCAGCAGGGTGTGGATCTTCTCTGCTGGCAAAATAATCATGGCTGTCTTACCCGTAGAGAAAGCAGCGATACTATTTGGCAAGGTGTTATCCCAGATCTTGTCCTCTTTCGAGAATTTCAGATAGCCATCAACGGCGTCACTGACAAGATTTGTTCCGCGTGAGCCTTTGTTATCAAGGATATTTAGTTTCCCATTGTTGACAAATGCAACACCGTTTTGCAGCAAAAAGAGCCCAATTATTTCCGAAAAATTCTCAACGTTGTTTACTGTACCCAAGGCAATTGCTGAGTTGAGGATACGTTGTTTGTCCCGGATAGTGAGGGCTGGACCATAAACTTGACGGAGTTGGGCCCAAGTTGTCGGTGCCTCTTTGAAGTTGGACGAAGCAAATATTGATTTATTATAAAGCAGGGCAAGCCCATCAATCTCCAAGGGAAATCCTCTGTAAGAACTTCCGAGTTTCATATCGGTTTTTGTGATTGGGTAAAAAGTTTTTTCGTATTCGATAGCACTCATAACACTCTCTGGGAGCGAGGCTAAGCTTTTGCCCAACTCAGGACCCCAACCGCTGTGCCACCAAAAAAGGTCTGGGGTAGTATCTTTGTTCACAAGGTCAGCTTTCAAAGTTGGAAAATAATTTTCCTTTTGCCGTTGTTCGTATTCAATCGTAATCTCGGGATTTTTTTCTTGAAAGTCTTTTTTTATCGTATTAAAAACTACTGGGTCCCAAAAACCAACTACTTTGAGGAAAATTGGTTTGGGCTCACTTTCTCTTTTGAATACAAGGGTGAGGATAAAGTAGGTAACTACAAGTGTAATGAGGAATAAAACTATGTAGAGTATTTTTGTCTTGGCAGTAGACATGAAATTATTTTTTACTTTATTCTGTTTAAGTACTCTTTCAAGGAAGCTGCTATATCTTCTCGTTTCAAACCAAACTCAATATTGGCCTCGATAAATCCAAGTTTGTCTCCAATGTCATAATAGCGTGCGTTTTCAACTAGTACCGTGTAGACTGGCTCGTTTTTAATTAGTTCTGAGATCGCGTCGGCCAGCCAGATTTCACCGGATTTACCAGGTTGCAAGTTGTCTAGATATTTCCAGATCGAGGGTGTAAAAATGTAGGCTCCATGAGTAGCAATGTCGCTTGGCGCCTCATCGGGGGAGGGTTTTTCAACTATTTTCTCTATTTGGTAGATGTTGCCTTCGATATGCTTTACTTGTGCAATTCCGTATTTACTCAGAGCCGTTTGGTCCGTAATTTTAACCCCACTGATCATACTTACTTGATACTTGTCGTAAGCATCGATTAGCTGCTTCAAACGCGGGGGTTCAGAGTAAATAAACTCATCTCCCCAGACAACTGCAAAAGGCTCATCTTCAACCAAGGGTTTTGCTGAGATAACCGGGGAAGCGTTACCATAGGGTCCTTTTTGACGAACGTAAATAAAATTCGCCATCGTCGCAATATTTTTAATCTCTTGTGCTTTTTCAGTTTTTCCAGTTTCGATCAGGAAATCTTCGAAATCTTTACTTCGATCAAAATGGTCCTCAATCGCTCTTTTGCTGCCCCCCGTAACGATGATGATATCCTTGACTCCTGAGGCTACAATTTCTTCGACGACATACTGGATCACAGGTTTATCCACAATTGGTAACATTTCCTTGGGCATGGCTTTGGTTGCCGGTAAAAACCTTGTTCCGAGGCCAGCGGCAGGGATGATTGCTTTGGTGATTTTATTGCTCATTTTGACGGTTTTTAATTGTAGTTATGCTATCATAGCAGGAGTAGACAGACAATTGAAGGGAGGTGGAAAAAATAATGATTAAAAATCCTTCACAACGAGTCGGAGTTTTTATAGATGTCCAAAATCTTTATTACTCGGCCAAAAATTTATATAACGCAAAAGTAAATTTCGGAAAAATACTGGAAAAAGCAGTCGCTGGTCGACAGCTTATCCGCGCTTTTGCCTACGTAATCAACGCAGATATCCCTGAGCAGCAATCTTTTTTCGAAGCCCTAGCCAAAGCTGGTTTTGAGGTAAAAAGTAAAGATATTCAGCTATTTCCTGGTGGGGTCAAAAAAGGCGATTGGGATGTCGGTATTGTCATTGATATGATCCGAATGGGAGCAAAACTTGATGTCATGGTGTTGGTTTCTGGAGATGGGGATTACGTACCAGCTCTTGAGTACTTGCGCAATCAGGGACATTTGATCGAAGTAATTGCTTTTGGAAAAAGTACTAGTGCAAAATTGATTCTTGAAACAGACGAGTTTATTGACCTTGATCAGGACAGCGCTCACTATCTGATTGCCAATCGAAGGCCGCCTTACGCCAAAAGAGGTTATACAAAACCTCCCAGCAACGAGTCTTTGTCCGAATTATAGAAAGTTCCAAGGAAAAGCAACCAAAACCGCTAGTCTTCTTAGACGCAAGTCTAAAAGAGACTTATAGTGTTGTTCGGTTTTCTTTGGGTACTCTGAAATGAAAAAGCCCGCCCGTACGACCAACCAGCAGGTTGTTTTGTGTCGTACGGAACGGGCTCTTGTGACTTCCGGTTCGTGTTCAGCTCGTCAGGGTGATGCCTGAGTTGCTGAGTTCAGTGCCGGCGCCGCGCACGCGAGATCAGCCGGACGCGCCGTCGATCTCCAGGTCGAACAAGCTTTCGAAAATCACCTGGGACAACCGTCTCATGAAAGGTATCCTTTCCTCGCTACTGAACCAGTTCACTCGAACCAGTCGATAAAAAATATTCTAGCATATCTTAGCAAATCTGTCAACTATGGGTCTATTGGGATTTTTGTTTGGAAATAAAAACGCGGTCAGTGGAAAGCTCATCCGGTACAGCCGATACACAGCCCGAGCCGGATAATTCTGTTGCCATCCACTAACCGCGGCCGACACTATTCGACTGATTGCTGGTCGCAGGAGCACCTACTGGTATGCAGGTGTGTCGGCTCTGCCCTCGACCTAAACGTTCGTGTAGCTGTTACGGCTACAGGCGGTGCCCATTTGCCGTACCCTCCTTAGACATGCGCCCTTCTTCCAAACTTAGGTGGAAGCACCTAGTCGCAGATATCTAGCTTCGCCTCTGTATCTCCCATACGAGCGCTTGCCTACCTGCCACAATTTCTAATTATATTCCTTTGTCAAGTCTTCTTCAAACCTAACTGTGTCCAAAATATGCTAAGATATCTGGGATGAAAATTCTTGGTATTGAAACTTCTTGCGATGAAACCGCCGCGGCAATAGTCGAAGATGGTACAAAAATTCTATCCAACACCGTCTCCTCTTCTCTACCCTACCACGCCGAAACTGGCGGAATAATTCCGGAAAAAGCCGCGCGCGAACAACTTAAAGCTATGGTTCCAGTACTGGAAAAAACTTTTAAAGCCGCTTCTCTCTCCCCTGCCTCTATCGATGCAATTGCTGTTACTAGCGGCCCTGGACTATTTGGTTCTCTTATTTTGGGGGTTGAGTCGGCTAAATCTCTCGCCTTTGCATTGGATAAACCAATTGTTCCAATCAATCATTTAGTCGGACATATCTATGCAAATTGGCTTGAAAATCCTGACCCACCGACTTTCCCAAATCTTACTTTGATTGTTTCTGGCGGACATTCGGAGCTAGTTTTGATGAGCGATCACGGAAATTTTGAATGGCTCGGCGGGACTCGTGACGACGCTGCTGGAGAGGCTTTTGACAAAACGGCCCGCGTTCTGGGACTTACTTATCCTGGCGGCCCGGCAATACAGAAAGCAGCTGGGAGAGTAAAAAAACTAGACAACTTTCTTCCCCGTCCACTTTCAACCAGTTCTGATTTTGATTTTTCTTTTTCTGGGCTTAAAACTGCGGTAGTAAACCTAGTTGGCGAGAAGAAGTTAACAGATGATGAGATTTCCCAATACGCGGCTGAGATTCAGGAAGCAATTGTTGATTCTTTATTGATCAAAACTATAAAAGCAGCTGAGAAATATCAGGTTAAAGAGTTGCTGCTAGCAGGCGGGGTTGCAGCCAACACTCGTCTGGTTGAAAAAACAAAAGAAAAATTCAAAGGTGTTGTCCACTCTCCCTCTCCCAAGCTTTGCATTGATAATGGAGCAATGATCGCCGCCGCGGCTTTCTTTAACTACAAACCAATTCCATGGCAAGAAATCCTCGCCGACTCCGGTCTTTTCTTTTAACTTCTCACCACCGTTGCGAGCACGCGTTCCCTTTACCCAGCTTTGTAACCGGAGCGCTGGAAATCCTTTTAGCGACCTACGAGCATGCGTTCGCAGTTTCCAGCTTTGTAACCGAAGCGTTAAGAAAATTTCCTGTAGATTTTCGTTGTGAAACAAAATTTCAAATGTTTGACGAAAAATTGAGGAGTTTTTGAAATTTAGAAAATCGAAAGAAAATTTTTAGCCAGAGGTTACCCGCTGGCCGCTTTGGCGTCACCCTTTCGGCAAAAGGTGACTTAAGCTAACAAAATCTCTGTTTACGAAGCCCAACTTCTTCGATATAATCCTCCCCAATGGATAAAGTTTACAACCACAAAGAAATCGAAGACAAATGGTACTCGTTTTGGGAAGAAAAAGGCTATTTTCAGCCTAATAATTCCGAAAAATCTTTTTCGATCATCCTTCCCCCACCCAATGCCCACGGTCGTTTGCACATTGGTCACGCTATGTATGTGATTGAGGATATTATGATCCGTTACCACCGGATGCTGGGTGAATCCACCCTTTGGCTACCGGGAGCCGATCACGCTGGGATTCTCACTCAAGTAGTTTACGAACGAGAACTCGAAAAAGAAGGTAAAACCCGTCACGACCTCGGCCGGGAAGAGTTTTATAAACAAACCTATGATTTTACTCAAAAGAACAAAAAAGAAATGTACGACCAGCTTCGCGCCATGGGTTTCTCTTTGGATTGGTCTCGTGAGAAATTTACTTTGGACTCAGAAATTTCAAAGATAGTCTACTCGACTTTCAAAAAACTCTATGACGATGGTTTGATTTATCGCGGTACTCGCATGATCAATTGGTGCCCCCGCTGCGCTACTGTTCTTTCTGATTTGGAAGTCGTGCACAAAGAAAAGGAAGGCAATCTTTGGTTTATCAAATACCCGATCAAGTCAGATAACAGAGATCAGAAATCAGATATCAGTCAGGAAACCTTTATTACTGTGGCGACAACTCGTCCGGAAACTATGCTGGGAGATACCGCAGTAGCAGTTAATCCCGAAGATACCCGCTATAAAGATTTTGTTGGAAAAACAGTAATACTACCGCTGATGAACCGGGAGATTCCAATTTTGGCCGATTCGTACGTTGATCCGAAGTTTGGAACCGGTGCAGTCAAAATTACCCCGGCGCATGATCCGAATGATTATGAAGTTGGTTTGAAACACAAACTTGAGCAAATCCAAGTCATTGGCCAAGACGACAAAATGACATCAAAAGCTGTTGGGTACTCTGGTTTGGACAAATACGCTGCTCGAAAGCAAGTTGTAGCTGACCTTGAAAAACTTGGACTGGTGGAAAAGACGGAACGTTATGTTAACAATATTGGTGTTTGTGAACGTTGCGCTACCGTAATCGAACCACTAGTGTCCAAGCAATGGTTTATTGCAGTTAACAAAACGGGAAAATCTGGCAAAAACCTAGCTAAAGACGCCCTAACCGCGGTCAAATCCGGCAAGATCAAGGTAATTCCCTCTCGTTTTGAGAAAATTTACTACAACTGGATGGAAAATCTACACGATTGGTGTATTTCCCGCCAGCTTTGGTGGGGCCACCAAATTCCGGTTTGGTACCGTGGAGAGGAAACTTATGTTGGGGTTGAAGCACCGGCTGGTGAAGGCTGGGTTCAGGATCCGGATACGCTCGATACCTGGTTCTCGTCGGGACAGTGGCCGTTTACGACTTTAGGCTACGGCCAAAAGGATGATTTTGATTTCAAAAAATTCTATCCTACCTCAGTCATGGAGACTGGCTACGATATTCTCTTTTTCTGGGTCGCCCGCATGATCATGCTTGGTCTGTATGTAACTGATGCTGTTCCATTTGAGACTGTTTACCTTCATGGTCTGGTTCGGGACGAGAAGGGACAAAAAATGAGTAAAAGCAAAGGCAACGCTATTGACCCGTTAATTGCCGCTGATCAGTACGGTGCTGATGCCGTCCGTATGGCCCTGGTTTTCGGTACTGGAGCTGGAAACGATGCCAACATTGGTGAAAGTAAGATCAAAGGTATGCGTAATTTTACCAATAAACTCTGGAATATTGGCCGTTACGTGATCGATATGAAGCCCGCCTCGCCGGCAGGCAGGCCTGAGTATATAAACTATGAGGCAAAGCCAAATGAGACTGACAAACTAATCTTAGCTGAGCTTGAGTCAGTCAAGGCTAGTGTCAATAAAGCTTTTACTGACTATAGGTTTTCTCAAGCCGCTGAGGAGCTCTACGACTTCGTTTGGCACAAATTCGCAGATAGATACATTGAGGAATCAAAAAACCGTAGAAATGAGGCTCAGAGTGTCCTGGAGCAGGTTTTGGAAGAGTCCCTCCGCCTACTTCATCCTTTCATGCCTTTAATCACCGAAGAGATCTGGCAAAAGCTCCCTCGCAAGAAGGGCGCTTCGATCATGGTCTCCCCTTGGCCAAAGTAACCTTCGTTCGAAAATAACCCCCTGAAAACGCAAAAAGGACAGATTCACAGCTTGTTTCGCATAGAAACAAACCGGAACCTGTCCCCTTGCACACTGTTGATCCTCTAGCGCAGCGGCGAAATGCCGTACTGGCCGAGGAACTCGTTCGCCACGACGACGGGCAGAGACCTATTGACCACTGCCTCCAACGCAAGTCTCGTCACTGTGGCCTCGAACTCCGCGCGGGCCTCGAACTCCTTGCGGAAGAACCGTCGGAGGTACCGCTTCCACCATGCCGGTACCTGAACGACGCCGACATACTCGATGTACCTTTGTAGGCGGTCGTAAACCTGCTGGTAGCGGGTCAGCAAGACCCACTTCCAACCCTCGACCTCCCAGTCGATGTCGGCGCTTGGGTGGCGTGGGTAGCCTTCGCCCACGATATTCATCGCGAACAACGACACCCGCCGTGTTGATCGCCGGGAGCGCTCCTGTTCACCGACGCTGATCCGGTCGTAGTTGTCCGCGAGCCAACCGTCGAGATGGTTGCGGATCGGCTTGCCGTCCGGGAACGGGCGACACTCCAGGCCGAACATCATCATGGTCGGGCTGAACAGTCCAAACGGCTGGTGCAGCAACACGAGATCGCCGCTGCTTCCCTCGTCGTATTCCATTTTTGTCTCCTCCAGTGTGCTTTAGGTTCTTCGACTCCATAGCCAAAGTACCTCTTAAGAAAACGAACCTCTCAGCTCATTTGCTTAAGGAGAGACCTCGGGCGACGCTGATGCTTGCGCATTGCGTGCCTCCGGTCTAGTTCCAAAATTATTCAGGTGTTGTGTACGGGTCTACTCGAAGATCAACCAGCTGCCAGGGTGGCCGCCAACATTCACTTCTGTAGGTTCGTACTCGTCGTTCTCATCCTCCCGATCGTCGTCCCTGGCCTGGCGCTCGAGCTCGTAGTGCTGCTCGAGAGCGGCGTCCATCTCGGCGTCCTGCTGATCCTGGATCGCCTTGAAGCCGAGTTCCATTTCCGCTGCGATCTCCTCCGGTGTCTGGATCGGGAATGCGACCTCCCAAGCCACGTCCTCCGGAATGCTCGAACCCTTGGCCGGTTTGTACACCGTCACCTTGAGCTCGATAGTGTTGTTGTCCCAATCGTAGACCTCGTCGGTTAGAACAAGGTGTTGGATTCGGTTGAAGTCCACTAGCCTGGAACCTACGGTTTCCCCCAACTCTCGGACAAACCTCCCCGGCGACGATTCGACTACAGCCTTCTTGATATCAACGAGGACTGCGTCCCCGTCAATCAGGACCCAAATCTCCTGTTCGCGAACGCTATGACGCTTGTACTCGTCGTACCGCTCCCTCACAAGAACTCTATTGAGCAGGTTTCCATCAACCCGCTTGACGATGATGGTTGTTACCTGCTTGATGATAGGAAAGGCCTTTTTGAGCGTAAGCTCGAGGCACTCCCCCAGGCCAGGGAACTCAACCACCAACTGCTCGATCTTCCGAATGATATCCACTGTTTCCTCCTGCTCCTTCCCGGAGCTACAAAGTACTTGTTCCTGAATTTAACTTGCTTCCCGCAAGAGGTGCCGGAACACGCACCCTACTTATTCTGACTACTTTGCCAGAACGATCCTCAGATGAGGCTACTTAGGCACAAGTTCCTTGTGACCAAGTTTCCCCACCCGAGACCTAGAGCACGAATTGATTCCTGCTCTTTCTTAAGAAAACCAGCTTTCACTGATATCCTTAAGAGAGACTTCGGGTCGTGGCAAATGCTTTCGCATTCGCTCGCCAAAGTCTAGCTCTTCTAGTCGATCCCGGATCGGTGCCACCTTTGCAGACCAATCCTGAGCGACAACTCCAGGGCGCCGATCAGATCCTCAATCTGCCGCGGCTCCATCCAGCACGCTCGGTCGGCGAACTGAACCCTGACAATTGCACCCTCGAAGAACTCATGCTGGATGTCCTCGAGCGTCGCGGGTTCAACGGTGATAGCGTTGAGCTGGCCGTTGACTGCACACATCGACAGCTCCGTGAACTTCTTACCAACTTCGCCTTCTTCGGCTATCTGAGTGTGGATCCCCATGTTGTCCTCCTTGGACTACTGAATTGATTTAAAAGAGCTGAAAGGTGCGAAGGTTCGTACCTCTCCTTAAATTAGCCTCTTTCTGAGACTAGCTTAAGAGCTGGCCGGGAGACTATTTTCTGTTTCGTCTCTCGGCCAAGTGTCGCAGGAGGTTGCCCCTTATTCGATACATCCCCGGCAGGGTTTTTCTATGTATCGTTCAGAGTTTCACGAAGGTCTTTTGCTGCCGCTCACCTCCGGGCCTACTGCGACTACAAGTTCGTTAGGACATTCGCCGGGACGGTTGGAGTGCCTAGTTTCTGTTTCTCCTTAGCCGTACTGCAATCCCGGTTACCCAAAGCTACTTCACGCTCACACCTTTCTTTAAGATCACAAACTCACCTGGTTTATGGTCTTCCTTAAATTAGCCTCAGTCCGCCAACCGGCGGAGAGACTAGCTTAAGGAACTAAGTTACTTTGCAAGCAAAGAACTCAGCATATGGTTTCCAGCCACAGCTTGAAGAAATACAAGAGTTGCATCCTAGGCGCGGCCGCAGAACCCACACGGAATCTTCGATCCCGGTGTGATCTCGACCCACCCGTCAATGCACTGGGTGCAACCACCTGTCTTGTTGGCGTGAGCACGAACACGCTCTTCGTAGTGCTCCTGCCAGCTCTTCTGCTGAACCGGCTTCTTCTCTGTCTCCCCGCACATTTGTGCTTCTCCTTCTCTGATAGCCCGGACTCACATTGTCCAAGCTCATTTTGACTCTTTAGTTTCCGCCGGCTGGCGGATTTCTAGTTGCACCGCGAAGAGGCGAGTCAATTTGCAACCGTGTCAGATCCGGGAGCGAGTTGGTTCTTGCGAACTTTCTCTACTCCCGAACCTGTTTACATGCCTAGACATTCAAAACTCGGGTCTAGCGTCCGAGATTGTAGCTGAGTTTTGTTTTACTTCGATCTCAGTTCGAAGTTGGGGTTTAGTCCTCAGGGGGTAGCGGAAAAGCTACCGGCTCCGAGAGCGACCATGTCTAGCCCTTCTGTGTCATCTGCCCCATCGCCCTGAATCCGAGCCTGCGCTTGCAATTGCTCGCGCCGCTCCTTTCGGTCCAGAGGGCCATCCTGTCTGAAGTACCGCAACGTCTGGAAAATCGCTCGTGCGACTTCCTCCCTCTTTGTGTACCAAAGCGCCAGCTCCAGTACCTTCGAGAAATCGACTTCCTCGATGCTGCAGCTGTGGCTGTGCTCGCCGGAATAACCGCAGCATTCCCCATCGAGCTCACAGCGCCAGCCGTCGACCGGCGCGTTGTAGAGCGCGACCCGCTGGTGTACTTTCTCTACCGACTCCCCTTTCCTAAAGGGGTGCGAGAGTGCACCGACGAAGTTTCCGTTGTCCACCCCTAAGGTGAACACACGGACCACCTTGTCGTTCACCATGAACGCAAGATCCTTTCTCTCGCTATCCCGGTGGAAAAGAACTACCACGTCTGCCATCTTACACCTCCATAAACTATTTCCTTTTGACCCGTTCGATGGCTTTGAACGGAAGGAAAGCCTGCCTCAGATGAGACTGCCCAGCCACAAAAAGTTTATGACAAGGTTTTCTCACCCGAAGCTAACTTCATTTACTTTGCAAAGTACTTCAGCCTTCCCCTCAAGGGAACTGGCTTCAGGTTTGATCTTTGGTTGGTTATCTAGCTGCACCACGTAGAGGTAGATCAATTGCAGCCTCCGAGTGCAGGGGTGTGTTTCGCTTTCAGGTTGAAAGGTACTCCACACTCCCTGCCTTCGGTCTAGCTCGTGCTATCGCTGGAGCCCCTTTGGCTTCAACCACTGGTGCGTGCCGAGCAAATTTCGCGCCCTCAAGAAGCCTTCGCGCCGTTCGACGATCAGACATGCGTATCTCACCGCGAACTTCGCATCCCTAACCCTTCGAACCGTTTGATCCAGCTTCTTCATGAGCTCGACCCGATCCTCGTCATGGTCGGCGCTCTTGCACGCTTGTTCGAGTTCCTTTTGTGCCCGCATCTGGCGATCGACTTCCTCGACCATGAGCTCAAGCTCTTGGTTGATGAAGGGGTAGCGCGCCTTCCAGGTGCCGGAACCAGGCTTCACCCCGAACATGTCTGTGTACTGGAAGTTCGTCCACCACCTGCGAACGACTGCAACCAGCACACCCAACCCCACTAGACCGATAAAGAGTTCCATCTGACCTCCTTTGAAGCTTCACTGGTATACCTGGCACTTTTGTCAGGACTTCTACCTACCAGCTTGGATGGACTCCAAATGAACTTCTTCTTGAAAAGTCCAATTGGAAACCACTAACTTTTTGAGTACCACACCACTACGCACAAGGCTTCGTGGCATTTGTAGCTAATTTTGGCTACAAAAATAGGCGGCTCGTACCAATCGACAAGTTTTAATTCTGCTTTGGGGCGGGTTAAACTTGTAAACCTGTACTAGCTGCCTAGTGCTTTCTTAACTTTCGATAACTCTATTATACCACCTTTTCCTCTATTTGTCAAGTACTATAAGTCTCTATTTGTGCCTATTTCAGAGTATGAATCTCTTCTTACTCTTTTCTAAACTACTCAGCCGAGGCTGGTTAGCTTGGAAATAGCCTGCGAGAGTGGTTTTCTAAGTTAGAAAACTCTCCGCTTTGGGTGGCTAGTATAATCCCGCTCTTTTTTGTGACTTGAGCTTGTCGGTAGAGGTTGCGGTTGCTAGATCACGATACCCAGGAGATGACTTCGGAACACGATTGTTCCGGTAAGCCAGACCAACGCAATCGGAGCCACGATCAGCGCGAAGCCGACGTAACCCTGAGAAGCGGAGAGGCCTGCGGCAGAGAGCATAATGAAGCCCACCGCCAGGTACGTGAAAAGAAACAACTGGCCCATGACATTCCCTCCTGATTTAAGAGTAAGGACTCTTTTGGTCCGCACCCTCCTAAGTACTAAAAAAGCACCTGGTAACTGGCTTCAAATGTATATTCTTCAGGGCGGTTCTCGCAATGACAGTTTTATATATACTTCAAATCCAGTTACAAGATGCCTTGATCATGTAACTTGGGTCGCTGGGACAGTACTTGCTCGCTACTGACGACCTTTTTAATTGTTAAGGATTACATTGTAGCACACTATGGGACATTTGTCAAGAGCAGAGCCTCTTGGCAGTATTACGCAACTATAGAGCGTCACTTGTAACTCTCGCCTATAGTTGCTCCATACAGTCAAGTTCTGGTTGGCAAAACTAGGTTTGGATATGCTATCTCGTTATGGGAATTAGCCTTCTGAGGATTTATCTTCTTTTCCACCAGCAGTTGGTTTAGCCTCTCCAACTTCGGTGGAACCTTCTTCAGCCTCACCTTTTTCGGAGGTGGCTTCAACTTCTTCAGGGGAAACTACCGGTTCTGGTTCTTCTTCTTTCATTTCAGCTGTTTGTACTGTCACAACCACTTCTTCAGGATCATTGTTGATAGTCACCTTGTCCTTGTCGATTTTGAGGTCCTTAACGTGTACCGACTGCCCAACTTCAGTGAGCTTCTCAGCATTGATACTGATATTGGCTGGAATATCGGTCGGCAGACACTCAATCTCAACTTCGTTGAGGGTTTGTAAAATCAACCCTTCGCCACTCTTGGCTGCTGGTGATTCGCCTTCAAGAATAACTGATACGCTAGTGGTGATTTTTTCTTTCAAGTTTACTTTGTGAAAATCAACGTGAAGTACGGTGTCGTGTTTTGGATCCTTCTGCATGTTAGAAATCAAAGCTGGGTGAGTTTCTGCTCCCACTTTGACGTCAATCAAAGCCGCAGCACCAGCGTCTTTGAGAGTCTTTTGCAAGTCCTTGGCCCCAACTTGGATAGAAGTTGATTTGAAATCCTTACCAAAAATATTCGCCGGGACTAACCCCCTCTTGCGAAGTCTATTTACTTTTTTTCCCGTAACAGTCCGGGTTTCCACGTCTAGTGTTGGTCGGCTCATCAGAAGTATTATATTGGAGCTGTCAAGGGAAGCTTAGTTATTTCTGGCTCTCTTGTCTTGCAGTCTCTGGGATTTCTTTCTTTACTTTGGAACGATACAGGTTGCGAATGCTTTGTAACTTAACGTTTTTAAACTCTTCCCGAATATCCAGCACATCATCCGAAGTCAGGGCGTTTATAGTAAGGGTTTGAAGACTTTGTTCCAACATATCCTTTTCCTCACTGATACTTGCGGCTAGCATTTGCTCGACTGAACATTTTGGGCAAATATAGTGAGCGATCAATGAGTGGTCAGTTTCTGAGATTATCCCGAGATTCTCAATTTTAAAAGGTTCTTTGCAAGCGCATTCCCATTCCTTACCAAACTGTTCGACGAAATTACGCATCGATTTCTTGTTCATATTCACTTCTTATGGTCTTAGTATACCAAACTCGTAAAATAGTAGCAAAAATACAATCTACGGGTTCTGGGAACTTTTTGCAAGATTCTCTTCGATAGTTGCTATCAGCTGCTTGACCTGTTTGTCTAAGAAGGCTGTGGATTGGTTCAAGAATTGCTCTGTTGGCAGCAAATAGGTCGGAACTTTTTTCCAGGAAAGCTCTTCTAAACCTAGTTTACTTTCCTCCAACCGATCCTCTGCTGCATACAAATTGTCTAGTGAGTCGTTAAGTCGATCTTTAGCCCCTTGCGCGGTTAAATTTGGATTTTCAGAAGAGGTCAGTAAAATTTCATTGCCTCTACCGGAAAGTCTAATTGCCTCCGCAAGGCTAGCACTTGCTGCTAGAATCGCATCGGTGGCTGCACTGGGTTCGGAAAGACCAACGATTTTAACAAGCCAGTCTAGGTTGTTGAGTTCTGCTTCTGCCTTTTGGAAGTTCTTCTGGGCACTAAAAGCAGCCGCTATTGAGGCCTCGTTGTTTTCATTAAGTAGATTTTGGTAGGACCTCTCTATCCTGCCCTTTCCAAGATAGCTATTGATCCCAAAAGACGTCGCCGGGTAGAAGATAGTTATCACAAGTAACCCAGCAGCCAGGACAAAAACAACTGGTCTGATGAATCTGGTTACCCGGAAACCCTTTCTCTCTTTAGTTTCGGTTTTGGCAGAATGGGTCTGCTCCTCTTTTGGTTCTTCGACCTTAGTTGCTTCTTTTTTGCTCTTTTCGATTTGTACTTGGTGGACTACACTACTTATACCTTCCGCTAGCGAAACCTTTGGCCTCCAGGAAAGTTTTTCCCTGGTATTCTCGAGATCAAAATGTTGGTTACCAAAATCAAAGCTATCTGGATCCTTCTTGTGCTCTAATTCCAGCGGGCCGGCTACTAACTTGACTGTTTGGGCAAAACTCTCCAGCGTAACTTTGTCTGGGTTAACCAAAATAAAGATTTCTCCGCTGAACTCCCCAACTGCGGCTTTGATCAAACCAAAGATTATGTCAGTCACAAAAGTTGGGTTGACAACCCTCAAGCCGTCTCCTGGAATCTCTAGCGTCTCTTTGTTTAAAGCTGAGTACAGCAAATTTGATATCTCATCCCCCCGATTTAGATTCATCCTAGGACCATAGGCGTCCTTGAGCCTGATAATAGTCAGGGGTACTTTGTATTTTTTGTAGTACTCGAAAGCCAGAGCCTCTGAAAATCGTTTGGCCTCATGCGCTGAAAGTATTGATTCTTGAGTTGGAGTTTTCCCAAAGTAGTAGCGCAAGGAACTACTGGAAATCGCCCCTCCATAAAGATCGGCTGCAGAAACTAAAATAAATTTAGCCTGATTTTCTCTTGCAATCTCAAGTAACTGCTTAGTTCCTAATGAGTTTACTAACAAAGTGTCCAGAGACAAACCTTTGTCCAAATAATCCTCTATGCTAGCCAGGTGAAAGCAGTAGTCTATTTTGATCCCTTCAGGCAAGACAAACTTTGGATCATTGATATCCTGTTCCAATAGAGTGAAGTTGGGCGAGGTTAGTACTTCCTTAAGGTTTTCTTTCTTACCGGTTGAAAGATTATCTACACAGATAACTTTGAAATTTTGTGAGATTAGGGTTGAGACTAAGTGGGAACCAATAAAACCTGCTCCTCCTGCTACTAAAGCAGTTGGGGTTGTATTCCTTGATTCCAGGTTTTTTCCTTCAAAGGCAGAGGTTGGCATGTTTTAGTGCCTCGAATTTTACCCAAATAAACACTTCTGAGCAACTCAAGCAAACTTGTTCAAACACTATCATTGTGAGTGATTTAACTAGTTTTGGTCGAGGATTTTATTAACTTCACGATCGGCTTCGAAGTTTTTTTCTCTCGGAATGTGTTGATAACTAACTACCTGGAAATTCATTTCTTGGTTTCGAATCCTAATTATTTTTTTTGCAATCTCTGGATTTTTGATTTTGAATTTTCCAGAAAGTTGGCTAGCGACAAGGTTGGAATCAGTAAAAAACCTCAACTGCGTACTTTTTGCCTCTTCTCCCAATTCCGCTTGCAGTTTTTCCAAAGCAATCTCAACCGCAGTGTATTCAGCAATATTATTGGTTGCTATTCCTAGATATTTCCCGCAGATAAACCGCACTTTTCCCGCAGAATCGTACACTACCGCAGCCGAAGCTGCTTTACCGGGGTTACCACGTGACCCACCATCGGTATAAATACTAAGTTCTTGGTTCATTTTTTGAGAAGTTTAATCCGTCGGTAAGGCTCAACACCTTCTGACAAAGTTTCTATTTCTGGATAATTTTCTGAAACTATTAGGTGAGCGGCTCGCCGCTCACTGGGGTTCATTGGTGCAAGGACCACTTCTTTTTTGTTGTTTACTTCCAGATCCTCGACTGCTCGGTTTACCATCTCTTTAAGGGTATTTTCTCTTTCTTCACGGTAGGAACCAATATCTACCACAACTCTGGTCCATTCGGAGTCTTCCTTTTTGTTGTTGAGCATCAAACTTAAGATCAGCTGCAAACTTTCGAGAGTCTGGCCATGATAACCAATCAACGCGCCGAGGTCTTCCCCACTAATCTGTACCTTAAGGCTTTCTTCTGTCTCTTCAACCTCAATATCTGCTTTAACTCCAATTTTTTTTATTAATTCGGTCGCCTGCTCTTTGGCTATTTTCGAAACATTCTTACCCATGAATGGATACCTCCTAGACCTGTAATTGTATACTGCTGATAAATACCTACCAATGTGCTCACCAACCAATATAGGGCAAGTCCAGCTGGGAATCTCGTGCCAGACCAAAGTATGATCAAAGGCAAAAGATACACAAGTTGACCTTGTGAAGAAGCCAAGGCGGTACTCAAATCCTCTTTTTCCTTACGTTCCACTTGACTATCTTGTTTTTCCTCGGGAATTGGTTCTGGAAGCATCATTTTTGATTGGACTAAAGTTGCGACTGCTGTCAAAATTACCAAAACACCGGGTAGTGCGAAGGGTATAGCCTCTAGTTTAAATGTATTTGGTCTCACTAGGTCAAACCAAAGAAAGTTTGTGTCGATGCCACTGTGAATCAATTTTGTGAGGGCGTTGAAAAGTATGATTGCCAGTACCAGCTGTATTATCGGAGAAATACAACTAGCCGCAGGATTAAACCCCGCTTCTCGATAAATTCTTGCCTGCTCTGAAGCCTGCTTGGTGCGATCGTTGGGGAATTTCTTTTTGATTGCATCAAGCTTGGGCTTAAGCTCCTTTAGTACTTTGGATTGTTTTAGGCTGCTCTTGAGGAAGGGATAAAAAACGATCCGGCTAATAACACCCACAAAAATTATTGTGAATCCCAGATTACCACCAAATAGTTTTGTTAGCGATGACAGCAGATTTACAAAAATATCCATTTGTCTTTATTTTACGGGATCAAACCCCCCATCATTAAAAGGGTTGCAACGCAGTATTCTGTATGCGCCCAGCAGGCTGCCTCTGATTATACCATAGCGACTAATAGCCTCATAAGTATACTGGGAACAACTTGGAGTGAATCTGCAGACACCCTGAAACAAAAATATTTTAGTTGATATGTATTTTTGATAGAGCTTGATTAATTTGAGAGCTAATTTCTTCATCACTACTCTTGGCGCAGCTTGGGTAAACTATTAAAATTACCTCCAGCTTACTGCTGGATTTTTCCAGTTCCGGTAAAAGCATTGCTTCCAGCTTGCGCCGAGTCCGATTGCGCAGCACGGCCTTGCCAACCTTGGTACTTATTATAAAACCAACTCGTGGGTTCTCTCCACTCGCAACATTCTTGCCGATTAATTTGAACAGATTTGTATTGACTTTGATATCTGGGTAATTGCGGTTCCACTTTGGTGGGAGTTTGAGTCGAAATTGAGAGGGTAACATGAAATCTAAACAGTAATTCTTTTGCGTCCTTTTGCAATTCTACGTTTAACTACATTTTTTCCAGAATTAGAGCTGGTACGCGCGAGGAACCCGTGTTTGCGGGCTCTCTTTAGCTTTTTCGGTTGATAAACTCGTTTTGGCATTTCGAGAGGCAGTATAAATTATCAGCTCCTAGGTGTCAAATTGGATCCTTGATATAGAAAGCTCCTCTTGGACCAGGTTGACGATTGTGGATAACTCTGCCTATGATGTTGCTCCTGAGCCATTTAAAACCTTTTAAGACTGCCCCTGCTTTAAAAACCAATGGACAAAAAAGATCTCTGGAAATCTGTTCTAACAGAACTACAACTCTCTATTTCAGCGGCCAATTTCCAAACCTGGTTTAAGGGTAAGACGGAAGTTGTCGAAATGAACGAGACTTTGGTTGTAATTGGCTGCTCAACTACTTATGTTAAAGACTGGCTCGAACAGCGTTATCTCGGTCAGCTCAAAGCGATCCTAGATCGCCTAACAGAGGAAAACAACTCCCTTACATTTGTAGTCTCCTCTTCCTTGAAGGAAGAGCCCGCCAAGGTTGTAAAAAAGGAAGCGGAGGCAACTGATACTTTATTTGGGAGTGCAGATTTTGATCGGCTTTCAGAAAAAATTTCCAGGGCCAATCTGAACCCAGGCTATAAATTCGAGAATTTCATTGTTGGGGGAAGTAACCAACTCGCCTTTGCCGTCTGCCAGGCAATTGCAGAAAACCCAAGTAATTCTTACAATCCTTTTTTTGTTTATGGAGGAGTCGGGCTTGGGAAAACTCATTTGATACAGGCAGTAGGCCATGAAATAATTCGACGTTCATCGGGTTCAAAAGTCTACTACTCCTCTTCAGAGACATTTACCAATAATCTGATGGAAGCAATCCAGCAGCGTAAAACTAAAGAGCTACGCGAAAAATTTCGTAGTGTTGATGTCTTGATTATTGATGATATTCAGTTTATTGCTGGGAGAGAAAGTACCCAGGAGGAGTTTTTTCACACCTTCAATGATTTGTTTGGTAAGGGTAAGCAAATAATCTTGAGTAGCGACCGAGAGCCCTCACAAATCGCAAAGCTCGAGGATCGGTTGCGAAGCAGGTTTAGTGGCGGCATGATAGCTGATATTCAGCCACCAGATGCGGATATGCGCCAGGCAATTCTAATATCAAAAATACGCAGGCAAAACCTAGAGATCCCCGAGGAGGTTGTTAGATACCTCGCCAACTCGATCTCAACTAATGTTCGTGATTTGGAAGGTTCGCTCTTGCGGCTTGTTACTCAGGCAAGGGTCAACAACTCAGAGCTCTCCCTGGAGCTTGCAAAAAGTTTTATTGACCAACGAAGAGGGCGCAACCTTGCTGCTAAGGTCGCTCCAAAAGAGGTTATTGACACTGTTTGTAACTACTTTAACCTGCGCCAAACAGACCTAAGAGGCACCAGCCGCGTTGCTAAGGTAGTATTGCCGAGACAAATTACCATGTACTTGTTGCGTACGGACCTGGGTATACAATACGAAAACATTGCTCGGGAGTTGGGGGGTAGAGACCATTCAACGGTTATGCACGGTGTGGAAAAGATAGAGACAAATGTGGAAAAGTCGGACAAAATTCGCGGATTAGTTGCGGATATCAGAGCAAAACTCTACAGCTAACGGGTTTATCCACAACTTATCCACCGAGTTATCCGCACTTGGAGTCGGTGTTTGTTCGCAACAACTAACCCGAAACCTCAAGCGCAAAACCTTGGTTTTGTCCACTTGTCCACAAGGACTAATACTACTACTTTATCTTTTAATTAATATTTACTAGTATGAAGCTCTATGCATTCTAAAACCACCACAGAAACATTTAGACAAGCCCTAAATATATGCAACCGTTTTATTCCTTTAAGACCGAGCTTGCCGGTACTAGCTAATATAAAAATTGAAAGCCAAAAAACAAAGCTAATCTTAACGGCAACCAACCTGGAAAACTCCATAATAGTTGAAACTCCGAGCAGCGGGGAGTTATGGGAGACAACAGTTCCGGCAAAGCTGCTAGTTGAGTTTTTGAACTTAGTAAAAAGTAGTGAAACCAAGATTGACTTTTCCAAAGAAAAACTAGACCTAAATTGCAACGACGCGCAAGGAAGTTTCAACACTATTGCTTCTAGCGAATTTCCTAAAATAAGCAGCGAGAAAAAAGAGGGCATAAACATTGCACAGAGGGACCTGCAGACAGCAGTCCAAAATATTGTGTTTGCGGCCTCGGCCGATGAGGGTAAACCAGTATTAAACGGGGTGTTGCTGCGCACGCAGAGCAGTAAAACAATTCTGGTAGCCACAGACAGTTATCGACTGGCAAAATACCAGCTCAAGGAAGACTATAATCTAGCAGACACAATTGTTCCAGCACGCGCTCTGAGTGAAGCAATAAAAATAGCTGGAGAGCTAGGGGAAGAAACAGTTACCCTGAGTGTTTCGCCAGAAAACAACCAACTCTTTGTTTCCGGAGAAAGTTTCCAGATAGCCACGCGACTGATAGATGGAGTTTACCCTGCTTTTGACCAGATAATACCAACTAGTTTTGTTTGTGAAGTTACTGTGGCCAAGGATGCTTTTGTACCTGCAGTGAAACAAGCCGCCGTGTTTGCGCGAGATACGGGGAATGTAGTCAAGCTATTTATTACCAAGAAAACCGGGGTAAAAATTTGGGCAAGTACAAAGCAGGTAGGTGAGGGGACAACCAACGTTCCCGCTGAGGTTTCCGGAGAAGATATTGAAGCGGCTTTCAACTCGCACTTTTTACTAGAGGGCCTGGAGGCAATTAACGGGAAGGAAGTAAAACTTAAATTGTCAGGAAGTTTAAAGCCAGCGCTTATTGTCGGCGAGGCCGATAAGAGTTTTGATTATATTGTTATGCCTGTCAAACCACAAAACTAGAAGATGTTTTTGGAAGAACTCCGAGTTTTGAATTTTCGCAACCTAACCCAACAAAAAATTTCCTTTAGTGAGGGTATCAATGTTTTTTACGGGGACAATGCCCAGGGCAAGACAAACTTTCTTGAGGCAATCTATTTACTTTCAACCAGCAAATCCTTTCGTACCAGAGCCGATCATGAACTGATTACTTGGGGTCAAGAAAGCTCCAAGGTGGTCGGTAAGGCATCTTTCCTGGAAATCGAGCTCCTCATAACACAGAACAAAAAAAGCTTGTTGGTTAATAAGCAGGAAAAGAGGCTGACTGATTTGATTGGTTCTTTTCTCACCGTCCTCTTTACCCCAGCGGATATAGAGATTGTCAGTGGTTCTCCCGATAAGCGGCGTCGCTTTCTAGATCAGCTTGGCTGTTCTCTTAGTCGTGATTATCTGGTAAACCTCGTCAAGATTAGCCGAGTACTTAGATCCAGAAACCAGCTTTTGTGGGAGCTTAAGCAGGGTAGAAACGTCGATCTGTCGGTTTGGGATCTGCAGTTAGCAAAACTTGCCAGTCTTATTTGGAGGTTTAGGTTTGAATTAATGCTAGCTTTACAAGAAAGTTTGCAAAAGCTTTCAAAAAAACTCACCGGAGGGGAACTGAAAATTATTTATGTGACCCAGGCTAAAGGGGAGAGCGACAAAAAAATAGAGGAAAACTTTTTGGAGGAACTACAGCTACTGCGAAACGAGGAGATACAAAAAAGCCAAACCCAGATCGGCCCACAAAGAGATGACTTCAAGATTTTATTGGAGGTAGAGGAGGGCGCAAAAGTAGTGAGTAAGGATTTGAATACTTACGGCTCTCGAGGAGAGCAGCGCGCGGCTAGTTTAGCTTTAAAGCTTTCAGAAATCGAGATTATCGAACATGAAAAAAATACTCGACCCACTCTACTGCTGGATGATGTTTTGGGGGAGCTTGACCAAAACCACCAAAAATTGCTTTTAGCACAGCTGAAGAAGGGCCAATCTTTTTTGACAACAACAAGCATTGAAAGCTTTGGCCAAAACCTAATCGGAAAGTTTAAAAAGCTCAAAGTAGAGAAGGGTATAGTTACTATTGCTGATTAGTTTCTGGGGCAGTTGGTGGCTGCGCTTGTTCCTGTTTTGAATCCTGCTCCATCTGATTGAGCTCTTGTGGGTTGGAGGTAATCAGCAGGTGTTCGTGAGGAGCCGCCTGGACTCTGATAGCAACATGGTTATTACCAGCAAAGAATAGGCCTTCGCCGACATCGGCTGACAGTAACAAGTTGCGCTCTCCTTCTGAAAGATAGAACGTCTCGACAACCTGTTCGATTGAAGCAGAGGACTGCTTTAGCAATATTTGAATTGAAGAGTTGGTTACGATTGCTTTCCCAAAATCGGTTGCGAGGAAGTCCTCAACATCCTGAGTGACCGTGGTCAAACCCAGATAATATTTACGCGCTCTTTTTGCGATTGAGTAAATGAAGGAAGCGCTGTCCGGGTGTTTCATCATATACCAAGCCTCATCCACAAGTAGAAGTCTGCGTTTTCTTTCCTTTTTTACCCTCGTCCAGATGTAGTCAAGGATGATAAACATTCCGATTGGTCGCAATTCATCCTCCAGATCGCGAATGGAGAAAACAGTAAAGGTGTTTTTAATATCAATTGTCGAGGCCTGATCAAATATTCCTGAAAGTGAGCCTTTGATAAATTTCTCGATTCTCTCAGCCATGGATTTGGCTTCGGGCTCGGCACTGTTGAGCAGAACCTCGTACAGATCTTCCAAAACCGGAGGAGTCCTTGTTTGTGTATTTGGGTCTGGAGTGATCCCTTTGAGTTTGTAGGTTGTGATTAAGGCACGGTCCAAAATTGCATCTTCAGTTGGAGTCATGTTACCAAGAATTATTCGGAAAAGGGAGTGCAGAGAAAGAATTTTTAGGCCCAATTCATTTTCCCCCTCAGTGTAAACCCCAGAAAGATCAAAAGGATTGATTTTCGAAGCCTGGTTTCCCGAAAATCGAATATACTCACCACCAATAGCTTCACACAAGGTTTGGTACTCGTTCTCTGGGTCGATGACTATCACCTCAGTTCCTAACATCAAGCTGCGCATCGCCTCTAACTTGGTCATGTAACTTTTACCCGCCCCGCTTTTGGCAAAGATGACACTGTTAGCATTCTCTAGACTGAAGCGATCAAAAATAACCAAGGAACCATTGTGCTCGTTTATTCCATACAAAATTCCTTCGTTGGCGGTAAGTTCCGAGGAAGTAAATGGAAAAGTAGTTGCTAGGGAAGTCGTATCCATATTTCTGGTTACCAAGAGCTTATCAGTGAAAGTCGGAAGTGTGGTCTGAAAGCCCATCTCTTGCTGTAAGGTTGCGTGTTTTGACACGATCAGCAGGGAACCTAGTGTGGATTCGATCTGTTTAGTTATTGAGTTGAGTTCCTCCAGAGTTTCTGCTGGGATTGTGATGTAGAAAGAAAACTGGAAAAAGCGTTCAATGCCAGCAACAAGTTGTTCTTGTAGTGATTGGGCATCTTCGAGCGCGATTCGGACAGCCGGGTCAATGACGTGACCTTTTTCAAAATCTCCTTGAACCGTAGCCTGCATCTCAGCGATCTTACGACGCAAGTCATCCAGAATACCCTTAGCCTCGACAGGATAGTAATAGAAGGCGATATCAAGTGTATGATCAAAATTGATAATAGGTGCCAGCCAGTTTGCTCCAACAAAACGTGGGTAGCCGGAAATAAACAACGTTCGATAAAAGGTTTCTCCAACACGAACATGATCAAAATCCACTTGCAGTGCTGGGGGTGCGATAATATCTTTGACGTCGACCATACCCCGGCCTAAGGTATTGCGTACCTTTTCTCTGGTTTGAGCTAGTTCAAGCTCTTCTTGAGTTGCTTTCTTATCTTTTTTCTTACCACCAAATAAAGACATCATTTACTTTCTCCTTCCGTTGGGACCTGCACTGGAGGCTCACCCATGGTTGGCTGTAGTGCTGGTTCAACTATTGGTGTCGTGTACTCAGTAGTATTTAGGGCTGCCTTTTGCTCGAGCGAGACGTCAGGGTTGTATAGATCATAGAAAAACTCCACCAGTTCTTCAGTGGTGAGTTCGTGCGCTTTGACCCCAATACGGGAAACTTGTTTAACCAGATGGTCAACCTTTGGACCGAGATTTACCTTTGCTTTTTCCAAAATGTGCCACCTGTCTTCAACCGGAGCTTTTTTTGCAAAAAGACTTGGGATCGTTAGAGCCTGAGACAGTGTTGTGCCGGCGTAGGGAATGACAATATAAAAACGTTTATCAAGAACTTGGTTTCGTGAAACTAGCTCCTTTATGAAATTTGAGTAGAGATTTATTTGGTAAGCGAGCTGTTGGTTAGTAGCTTTTTGCTCAGCCTCAGAGAGAAGTTTCAGATAATTTGAAATATCCATTCTCTTGGAGCGGACTATGACTTGAATTGGATAGGTCAAAGAGTTGAGTAAGGCTGCATAAGCAAAAATCATCGAGTCTTGCTCGCGCTCAGAAAGAAGGTCAAAATTTACGGCGGTTGTTTGTAGGATGGAAACAGCGTTACCGTTGCGAAGAATGACGATATTATCGCGAATATCGTCGATGTCTAAGTGTTGCTGGGTAGATGCAATTGGTTTTTTGGCAGCCATAATTTTTAAGTTACTCCTTGGTCTTCTCCTACCTTGCCTTTATTTCAATGGGTGGCAGTATTCCTCCATTAACTTCGACTTCTATAATATCAAAATCAAAGCCCGGTTTTTCAAGTTCCAGTGTATAAACACCGTTTGGTAGCGGTGTCGACACTGCAAACTGTCCAATCTTATTAGTTTTAAAGGCCCTGACCGGATCACCTTCTTGATCTTTAACTATAATGACTACTGTGTCCATGAGCAAACCTTGGATGTTTTTAACTATTCCGTTGATGACATTAGGTACTGTCGGGGTGTTTGGTAGCATTTTTCCGTATGCGGGTACAGCCTTGACTACTGGACGAGAACGTTCCTCAAGTTTGCGAGCCTCCCTTTGGCGTTCGAGACCCTTTATTTCGGCGATTATTTTTGCCTTTTCCTCTGGGGAGCGCTCTTTCTTTTCCTGTACTTTCAGAGCCTCGACCTGAGTGTTTGTTGGGTTGCTACCTGTTTTAGGAGGTTGCCCGGACTTTACGGCTGCAGGTTTTTCGCCCATTTTCGCGAGCATAGTTTGCAATTCAGAATTTATTCTTCGCCGCTGTGCTACTGCTTTAATTTCGTCAAATTGTCTAGAAACTTCACTTTGACGCCCAAGTGCCTCCAGGTTTTGCAGCATCTGAGATCTTTCCTCTTTTGAAAGAGCTTCCAAGGATTTGTTACCCGCTGTTGTGAGGCTATTTTTAAGTTTAATCAAATCCTCTTTCAAGGACTCTTGTGTTATAGCCTCGGTTTTTTCTGGGGCTTGGTTTTTACTTTGTGCTAGTTCCTTTTGCTTTTCCTCTTCAGTCCTCTTTTTTTGTTGCAGCTCTTCTTTGGCAGTGCGAATTGCCTCTTTCGCAGCCTCCTCTTTCGCAGCAGTCTCAAGTATTTGCTTTTCAATGTCGCCTTGAAGGGACATTGTCGCTCCAGTTGCAATTGTTGGTAGGTTCCCGGTTGGGTTACCGGTTGTTTGTACTGGAATTGCTTGAATATTTATTTGTGCTGTTGGGTTACCAGGTAGTACTCTGGGTTGCCCAACAGAAATATTAGCTGGAACTTCAATTGTTGCAGCGCTGTCGTTGGCGGGTGCGGAGGTTGCTACTGCTTTAATATTGGCCTGACCAGGAGCACTACTTTGTTGCAATGAATCCACGGAAACGTTTGTTGGGATGGATGTCGTACCAGACTGTGCTGCTGTTAGTTGGTTTACTGTTTGTGGAGCCTGCTTCTTCAAAGCTTCCGAGACTATTTTTTCGATTTCCTGAGTTGAAGTCGACGACTGTCCCATTTGTTTTTCAACAGCAGCATTAATTAGGGTTTGTACTCGGTCGTTATCCAGGTTTTGTACTTCTTTTACCGTCTCTCTTTCAATGACCTTTGGTTGCAGTTCCTGCGTCTTCTCCAAGATTGCTTTCTCAACTGCTGCTTGTACTTGCTCCGGCTGAGCCTCTTCCTTGCGTACAATTTCCTTAATTTCCGGAGGTTGGGTGACTGTGGATTGAATTACTGCCGCGTTTGAACCTACCGTGTCTGCGGGCAAATTGATCTTAATTCCTGCTGGTTCCTGAGCCTTAATTAAGTTTATCGGACTGGAAATTTGACGAGTCGGAAGAGCATCTATATTGCCAGTATCAACCCCAACTATCTTTATTGTCTCAGGTTGCTTTTCTATAACAGGTCTTGGTTTTTCCAGACCCTCAAGTTTAAAGCTGATTTCCCTAGGTTTACGATGCATTCGCTCATGTTTCTCACGATGGCCTTCGATATTTTCAACTTTGTCTGTGAGCCAGTCAGTTTTTTGCTTGAGATATTTCAAAGCAATAGAGTGGCTGTTGACCAAGTTGGTCAAAGTATATTTCCAATCTGAGACTGCTTGCATCATCTTTTCGTCATAGGCTAGCTTTTGTTCCAGGGCGGAAAGCTCTTCAAAACTACGCTCCTTTTCCAAATTGGAAATAGTTGTGTCGATATGAAGCACTTCCTTGGTCAGAGTTTCAATTTCCCTCTCCAGATTTTCAATATGGGACTGAAGATTAGCAGTCGGCTCTGAAATTTCCTTCGGTTTGCTAGTTCCCACAACTAGCCTCTTTGGGAGCTCAGGTTTATGAGGCTGGACAAGAGTTTGCTGAGGCTGGTTTATTTGCGAGACTCCAGCAGGTCTTGTAGCCACAGTCTGTGGGGTTTGAATGTTTACTGGCGGTTGAGAAATTGGTTTTTGCAATGTTGGTGCAGCCGTGTTTTGGTTAGAGACCCTTGGAGTTTTAAATACCATTGTCTTAGCCTCATTTGAGGCTTTAGTATTAGGCTGAGTTTGCTGGTTAGCGATTTCAAGCGAGATTTTTTGCCTAAGTTGCTCAAAAAGGACCTTATTGATGCCTTCCAATTGCTTTTTCAAGTCTTCACTCCTGGCTTTGGCCTGCTCGGTTGTTAAGGTTGGGGCTGGTGCTGTCTTTGGTTGGGAGGGTTCCGGTGCTCTTTGGATGGAAGATTGAGCTGGTGGTGCCACTAGAGTCTGTTTTTGATAAACAGTTCCTTGATTCACCTTGGCTTTGATCTGTTCATGTAGGTTCGAAGCGAGCTCTATCAGGCCCGCACCTTTGATAGAAACCTGGCCATCCTTGTTAACAACGGTTGGGGATACGGATCTCTGGCTGGTATTCTTCACCGCGCGTACATAGGTGTCGCCGCTGGCAACGCTGATTGTTGCTACAGGGGCAAAACCAACCTCGCCGGCAAGTTTTGGCTGGCTTGTTTTAGGAGTACTGACGCTGCGAGGGTTTTCTCCAGGCAGAAAACGATGCTGCACAACTGGTTCAGGAGTAGGTGTATTTATCTTATTTCTTAATGTCGCGTTCACGGCTACTTGGGAATTCATTGCGAACCCTCCTCGGAGGAGCGCTCTTTAGTTTTTTCGATAACCTCGCTCATACGTTGAAAGCCAATTCCACTATCTGGAGTCAGAGTGGCCACTTTTGGAGAAAGGCTTGGGCTGGTAAATACTTGCCTATCCTTTTCGAAAGGTGACAAGTTTAGTTGCTCTAACCGACGTTCTTCGTTGATATCAACTAAGCTTTTTGATTTAATCTTGCGATGGCTTTGGAGATAGAGGTTTAGTTTTGTTGGGTCGGAGACTATCCTTGGTTCGACAGCTTCCGATTGTCTGTGCAGGTACATCGAAAATTGTGGCTCCAAAAAACCGATTTCTTTAGGTTCGCGGTGCCAAACCCGCACGTTCGGGGAGTAAACTGTATGAAAAAAAGCCGCGATCCAGCGTTCAAAAGGCATATTATTGAGACTAACAAAGGCCAAAGCCACTGCAAACGCAGCCACGGGGATTCCAACCAAGAGAACGACGAAAAAAGGAAGTTTGGCCGAGTAGATAATGAAGATAAAGATGGCCGCCGCAGCTAGATAGCCAAATTGGCGGATAGTTAGGAAACCAATGAGCTTGAATTCAAACCCAGTGATATTTTGTGGAACAGGGTGGCTTTGCATATGTTACTTGGAAAACAGACAAAACACGCACGAAGTGCGCTTTTAGCTAAAAATTAGGTCAATTTTCCTTTTGTCCCTCTTTGACTCTCTTTTGTGGCTATTATTATGCCTAAATAAACTTGCAATTACAACCCGTAACAAACCGTATCAGTTAGCCGTAATCAGTAATCAGTAATCAGGTAGTAGTAACCTGTAGAGGAGTGTTAAAATAATGTTGTGATAAAGTATACAAAACATGCTTTGACTAGGTTGGAGGAACGTAACATTGCAAAGGAGAATGTAGAAGAATTACTAGACAAACCTGATTATATATTGAAATCAAAGCTAAAGACAAATTATACGAAGACGTGTAATCGACTACAATTATATGTGGACATATAACTGACTACAATTATGAAACTAGAATACGATAAAAAAGCAGATTCGGCCTATATATACTTAGGTAAAAGTAAGTTTACGGTTGAAGAAACAAAAGAACTTTCAGATGAAGTTTTTGTTGATTATGACAAGGATGGCAAACCTTTAGGTATAGAAATTATTGGTTTTAAGGATAAAGTCCCCTCGAAAACGCTAAAGCGCTTACAATCACAAACTATCACCAGTTAAGAATTACCCAACTAAAATATTATAGGATTGACATTAGCTTCATTTTGTGCTAAACTGCAGCAAATTAATATACAGGAGTATTTGTGAACGTATTTAAACTAATCAAGAAGAAGACCTCAGAAGGACCGCCAAGGTAATTGGCGGTGCCCAAGCGTAAGCTTGAGCAAAGGGCTTCTGAGGACCAAGGTTGGTCAACAGAAGCCCTTTTCTTATGCCCAAAAGTTGCACCTTAAAAACCAAATAGCAAGCAAAGAAAGAGAGAAACTCCTTGATCTCTCATCAGGGGACACTCCGCAGAAATTAGAAATTGCTGAAGGGTGCCCCTTGATGAGAATGCATTTTGCACTCATCGAAGGGTTAACCACGTAACCATCTTCTTTTAAGCGCGCCTTAGGGTGCAGCTTGGGAGGGTGTTTGGGTAACCAATTCGGTAGTGCATAGGCACTTAGCTTTTGATGGCTAGGACCATCAAGGAGGATCAGAATGGCGACGGACGACGAGAACCCGGGCGATGAGCCTGAGTATGATGAGGAAGTGCAAGTCAGGCTTTCCAGCGGTTCTGGAGTAATAGCGGAGGCAATCGCCCTAACTGCCAGAAAAGGGGAAATTCCCCAAACCGGGCCTCTCACCGACGCAGAGTACAACAACCTCATGGTTCGTCAGTACGAGACGAGCCTTGATGGTCTGCTGCGAACTCTCGTAACCAATACCCGGGTCAACATGCAAGCAATAGACCAGATCGCCCGCACCCTCGGTGCGCTGCGACGCTGGGTCCCGGTTTGGTTTTGGGAGGAAAAAGAAGACAATGGGCAGTGGAAGACCAACAACCCCTGGAAGCGGGACGAAGCCGGCAAGCCAGCAATCCTATGCAAGGAAGTTAATGGTAAGTCGGTTCCCGACCTCAAGAACGGTAAGATCCAGTACGTTCCAAACGATAGCCCAGAGGTAGTCTGGGTACCAGACGTCTCATGGAAATGGGTCTCAGGCCTGGGAATTGAGGCCCTTCGCAACCTCGGTGATCTGGACCGTAAGCTCGAGTCAGGTGAGATTCGCCACATTCGTAAGTGGTTTCTTTCACCGACGCACAACGAACGCAATGTCATCGGCCCGCGGGAAGCTTTTGCCAAAGTGCCTAAGCGGGTAGTGCGCCGCTACATTCGCTCACTCCAAAAGCTGCAGAAAATGTTGGAGCAGCGTGGTACGGACTACCTCATCGATGACTTCTACACCGGCCGTCGCCCTGAAAAATGGGCTCCAAGCGACCAGTGGCCAGACCTCGAGACTCCTAGGATCAGCCTGAGGAAGCTCAATATCTACGAGCTCAGCAAGTACGCTGAGTATCGGATCGGTCTGTGTTTCTTTTCCGCCGAACGGCGGTGGAAGTATCTCATGCGTGAGAGGAAGATTGCCATTGCCTCTCACAAAGCCGTAGACAAGAACGGCAAACGCAAACCCATCACCGACAGGCAGCTCGAAAACGCCATTGAGAAGGCCTACGCGTGGTGGACACCATACGTTCAGCACGAGTTCGTACGACGTTATCTCCCGGACAAGATCAGGGTCAAGAAGCAACCAGATAGTGGGAAGATCCTCGACCTCAGTTTCCGGTTCGACGGCGTCGACCATCTGCAGACAATCACACCGGCTGAGAGAGCGGACGCTTTCTTCGACGTGGTGAACCAGATATCGTGGATCATTCGTTACCCGACAGCTTCGGGAACCAACGAAGTCGATTGGAGCGACTTCCTCGTTTACTTTCCGATCAACGAGGAGATTCGTGACCTGGCTCGTATGGTTGGGCACTTCCAACAGTCACGTTCTCGGCAGTGGCGCGCCGACAAGTTCAACTTCTCAGAGAACGAGGCCAACACTGCTGTGGGGGCAGACCACGGTGGTTGTGCCAGTGCCCGCAGGTGGGAAGACGACATTACCTTTGAAGTCGTTTACTACTTCTGCGAGGCAATGCGACCCGGACTGAAGCCTGAAGACGAGGCTAAAATCCGCTCGCAGATCGACGACATCACTCTCGAGATCATTCTGTCACAGCATCCGGAGGCATTTCATTCCCGGATGAGCATCAAGGACTGGCGCCAACTTCGGCGTGATCTAATCGGACCAGTCCATTCCCGTAAGCCCAGAGGCCGCATGCCGGCGAACACGGCTTTCTACGGAGAATTCGACCTTCGGGTCGTTGACATCACCAAAGGAGCCGGGGAAAATCGCTCCGCGATCTCAGTAGCTCGCGAGGGTGGGGGTTTGAAGTGGAATAGGGACCTCATCCTCAAGGATCTACCGAAGCTAAGACGCTACACAGGGGGAGAAATCGCCTTGCTGGCGTCGGAGACTTACTTCTGGCTGTGCCCCTGGGACATCACCAAAAACAACGGGGGTCTCAAGTCAGAGGGGATGATCAATGCGTTTGTCAACCGTCTGGGTATCTTCACCCGGGAAGACGGCGAACCGCTGATCGAGATCGTTGACCTTATGGAGTACTGGCAGGAGTACTACCGCGACGGGAATATCAGGGCCAAGATGGAGGTCGCCACGATGAAAACCGTGGGTGCCGATACCCCGGTCCACAAACCGGTGAAGATCGACTGGTTCAACCAGACCGAGATTCGCCGGCAAATCATCTGGAAACAACCTGCCAAAAACATCATCCCGCACCTGCTGGACTACTTTGAAGACCAGAAGCGGGAGCGGGTGGTGCACATTCGGCCGAATCTCCGCAAGGAGTGGCTCAACGGTCTACCACACACTCTGTGGGAGGATCCTGAGTTCAAGACAGCGGTTGAGCAGCTGAACTATCGCTCGGATGAACGCCTGATGGACTGGGCGGGATTCAAGAACCACGGCATTGGGGAATTCTCTGCCCGCGCGGTTCCCCAGAGTTTTGCCGATAGGTTCCTCGAGGATGGTTTCGCTACCGATAATGGTCTGCCGGACGAAATCGCTATCGAGTGGGCGACTAATCTCGCGATCCTAGGCTGGCTGAGCAGTCAGTTTGACAAGGCCATGTATATGGCTCGCGAAATCGTCTACAACCACGAGAAAAACGTGAACGGGTTTGAGCAGGTAGAGATAGTCGGCAAGGCTATGGGTAGTGGTTTGCACCCGAGGATCGCTTACGCGACAGAGGAGGCAATCACCCATAACCGTATGATCCAATGGCAGCACTTCATAGAGGTTGATGTGCCAGAGGCATTAACGGTTCTCGACACCATCTTCAATGAAGTAGAGGCCCACCTGCTAGGAAGGGAGTCATTAGAGGTTTCAAAGCGAGGCGGTGTTTTCGTAGCAATGCGCGCCGCCTAGCACCCAGACCGCCCGGTAGTTTCCGAAAGGAGCACCGGGCGGTTTTTCATATCTAAAGTACTTCATTCCTAAGGTTTACCTCGTCCCGGAGGTTTAACTGCTTTTTCCAAATCATCCACAGAGAGATGTGGGTTTTGTTTGCCCAGCTCACGCATTTGTTTAATCTGGTCAGTTGAGAAGTGTGTGAACTTAACTCCCCGTGAACCAGCCCAATTTTGTAATTCCTCTACTTCTTCGCGACCTACCTCTCTCCGTACACTTGGATCCTCGGCACCAGGACTTGTCTGCACAATACCCCGAGCTATTTTTGCCCGTAAACCTGGATTTTCAGTCGCGCCCTCATGAATTTCTCCAACCTTTATACCAACTGGTTTACCATCCGGCCCCATGTGCGTAAACTGTTGAACATTTGTCGGTGCAGGTCTGGGTCCCCAACCGGCATTTCTCAAGCCAGTCAGACCCTGACCAACCGTTCCGCGCAAAGCGGTGACACCACTCAGAGACCTACCTAAATTACCAGCAGCTTTTAGTCCGGCCATCGGTACAGCTACCGGAGCAGCGAGGACGCCGGCTCCGAGACCACCTTTGACATCAAAGCTATCAAGCTTGAACATTTTTTCCAGGAATACCGGGACTTTGGTGGCAAAGAAGATCATTCCCATGCCAATAAAGTAAGCAATATTTAGGATATCTCCTTGGAGGGGGTCTGGTGCTGAGATAGCCCCTTGCAGTTCTCCCCCGACTGGCCGCGTTTGGGCAATCAAACCCATTGCAAGATAAATCAAGAAAAGAATTATTGGGAAGGCAATTGTATTGACAAACATGCGTTTGAACCAATTGATAGTAACTGACTCAAAACCAGGAATCGCGCCAAGCAAAAACATCAACGGTGCAAAGACAGTGTAAAGTACCATGTAAGCGAAGTTTTTGATCAAGATCCAGAAAAGATAAATACCGACAATCAAGAGCATCAGTCGTATGAAAATCTCAAAAATAAGTGCAATGAAAAGTATAGAAAATGTCCCTCCTGGGAAGATTCCACCAATGGGAGAGCACAAGATAGATTGCCAATTGAAGGCTGTTCCTAGTGAGAAAGCTGTAAATAGTGGGAACCATACAAATTCTCCTCCAAAAGCTGAGGACCAGGTTGAAAGCGTTCCACCAAAGAAGTTACGAACCAGGGAGACAGAGATATTTATAAAATCGACAAATAAGCCGGAAATAGCAAAACTGAAGACAATCAGAACCAAAGCGATAGCAAAACGAGGCAGCGAGTTGGTTGCGGTTACCACGGTTTTTGGGTCAAGCCGACGGCGCAGCATCACCATAAAGCCAATAATGATCAGAGCAATAACCATGAAGACAATTGCGAGTTGTTCCATCTTGCTCCACACTTTGCGGATACCTTCCCCAAGATGCTGGGTACCCTGACCCTGAGCGTTGGCATCTCTGATACCCAGGACGTTGCTCTTGAACTCATCCACTAGGTAAGTGCTGGAGTAACTATTAGAGGCAGAAGTGAAAAACCCATTAAGTCCAAAATCTAGAGCCACAAAAGCACTGAAGTCTGGCTGACCAGCGTTTGTCGTTGATAGCGGTGCGGTGTCTGAGGCATCACTGATGAGGTTGTTAAAAACACCGTTACAGAAACTAGCCCAGAGGTCCATCCGAATACCCAGAACCTCGCCAACAAGCTTTAGGGCCTGGATGACAAATTTTTTGAGAAATTCGCCGAGATGGCTGGTAATATATTTAAAAATTTTCTCAGGTAGGTTGGTTATCGCTCCAACGACTCCGCTAAGATCAATCCCACCAAATGGGTTGGGGATATCAACTTGTTGAACCCGACCAGTTTCTGTCCGACCACCAGGAACGGGAACTGTTTGTTGGTCTGTGGGAACAGTTTGCGTGTACTGGATGTTTGTGGGTAGTGTTTGGGCTTTTGTAGCTGGGGCCAAAATTGTGAAGGAAGAACAGAGAAGTACTAGCGAGAGGACTAGATTTCTAACGAAGTAGTATTTTTTGCGGCTTTGCAAAAACTTCATGGCAGGGTATAGGTATATTATACGCGGACGTATGCAGAAGTATACTGACTACATAATACGTTGACGTATATTGATTACATTATACGAAGACGTGTAATGAATACATTATAGTTAGCCTGTATTTCAAAAAGCAAGGCCACGCTTGTCTTTGAAGACTTAAAAAGTTTAGAATTGAGCTAAACTATGCCCTACTATCCTGACCCTGAAGAAGCTCCAGAACCCTCGGAAGACTTTTCCCCACAACAAAGTGGCGGTGGTTCCTCCGAAGAAGACGAACGCCGTAGTGGTCGTAGTCAACTAGACAATCTCCAAGATGCCAACCGTTTGCGCGAAAAACTTTCTGGAAAAGGCGAAGGCGGTGCTGGAGCGACAGATGCTGCTGGAACTGCTGGGGCTGGTGGAGAAATGGCGGGTGAGGGAGCAGGAACCGCAACTGGAAGTGCCGGAGGCGCTGCTGTTACAGGTTCAGGTGGTGCTGCAGCTAGCAGTGCTGGTGGGGCCGCAGCTTCTGCTACAGCAGGTGGTGCAGGTGCGGCAACCGGAACTATTGCTACAGGAGGCGCGGCTGTCTCTACCTCAGCTGGGGTTGGGGTCGGAGGGGCACTTTCATCGACTGGAGTGGGTGCGTTAGTAGGAGCGCCATTAATAGCCGCGTCAGCGGCAACAAACGATAAAGGACGTAAAGCTATAATTTTTGGTGGTTGCGGTTGTTTAAGTCTAGTCGTATTTTTGGCGGTAGGAGTGATGGGAGCTTTTGTTGGTGGTGGGAACGGGGAGGCAGCGGGTGATGGTGGCAATAATTCAAGCCGCTTAACGATTTCTAAAACAGTAACTCCAAATATTATTCCCAAAGGAACGGCGAATGCCGTGGTTACCTATACCATTACTGTGAAAAATCAGTCGGATAAAGATGCCGCTAATGTGGTGGTCTCTGATACTTTTTCAAGCGCACCTGGGGAGGCAACGGCATTTGCAGCTAGCATTACTGGCTATGAAGCTTCTTATTCGATCGGTATACTCTCGCCTGGTCAAACCAACACCAAGACTTTTACTGTTACTATCCCCAACACCGATTTCGATCCTGGTTGGGTACTAACCAACCTAGCAACCGTCACCGGAAGCATTGATAGTGGTAATGAATCTTCAAGTGCAAATGCAACTATAATAATCGGCAACCCACCAATAATCCCGCCAACTGGTTGCCCGATGGATGGTGACATCACTACTCCTTATGGTTCTAATATCCCAGGCTATGTTGTCGTAGATGGTAAAATACTCGACCATGATGGTGTTGATTTGGGAAACCACAAAAAAGATAACGCGCCGGTTTACGCAACCATCAGTGGTATTCTCACCTATGCAAACTACAACTCGCAAAACAACGGTGAACTAACCCAAAGGATTATTATCAGTAACGGGATTTATCAAGTGGAATACTTTCACCTTTCTGAAAACGGTAAAGCCCCTGAAGGCCCAGTTGTGATTGGACAAAAAATTGGTAATGAGGATGAGACTGGTTATACTGCTGGGGAGCACTTGCATTATGAAATCAGGGTCAATGGTAACCGCGTCAACCCAACGGAGTTTATGTCAGCAAGTCTTAATTATACCCAACCAGCAGCTAATGACTTTACTGGCTTTGAGGACTTGGATCCTTGGGGGACTTGCAACACATTGCCGCAAGAGCCAATAACTAACCCCCCGCCACTGCCACCGGTTGCTTCCGAATACTTTAACTTTTCAGATGCTGGTGATAAAGCTTGGACCCAAGCTGAAAAAGACGCCGTTTCCAAAGCAATACTGACACCGGTACAATCAGCCACCTGGAAGAATTTGGTCTTTGGTGCTGGTAAGGTTACCATTACTCGCAGTTTTGCTGACACATCTTGCCCGGACGTTTGTAGTGGTTATGCATCTGGAGCAAACACCTTAATTTTAAGGGATTACTTTTTCACTCTCCCTGATAACGGTCAGGTATTTGTGATCACCCACGAGTTAACCCATATTCTTCAGAAAAGAAGTCCGCAAGTTGAAACAGCTTTTAGAGCAAGCCCTGCCTACCAAGAATTTTTGGATAAGGGAGTTGTCCGTAGCTACCCACTTTGTTCCGGCTCTGGTGAGACTTGCCCTGGATACGACGATATCACCCCTTTTAACGAAAATTTTGCAGAAATGGCGGGAAACTATGTTGCTGATCGGAATAATTACCCGCTGGATTTTCCGTTAGAATATCCAGAGCATTACAAATTTGCACGCGACAGTCTTTTTGGAGGGACAAGCTTCTAAATGGAAATTCAAAAACTGCGCTATTTGTTTGGGGACGTTTTCAAAATATGTTTGATAACGACCTTAGTAGGTGTTGTAATCTTTGGTGTTTATGCCTTTGTTACGCGTGACAATGACATTTACGGAAAGCTGCCAAAACCCTATTTTCAAAACTCTCTTACCAGGGAAGTCGTCTGGGATGCCTCCGCAGTTTCACTTGATACACCAGCACAGGAGGTGGTGTTTAAAGTTAAAAACCGCAAAATTTCTCGGGAGCAGTCCTGGGGATTAGCAGGAAAGTTGGGATTACCCAGGGGTGGAACAATCGAGTTGGATAAAAATAAGGACGAGCATTACTACACAAAAAATGCTACATCTGAGTTATCCATTAATCTTACAGACGGAAGTGTACATTACAAAAACTCAGGAGTAACTGCCTCCACCTTAGCAACTTCAACTATAAATAAAACCCAGGCTGCTGCTGAGGCAAAAAAGTTCGTCGCTGGTTTAGGTATAAATACAAAGACTTATGATCTAAAGCAACCTAAATATGAATTTTTGCAACGTACCCCAGGATCAAACCATCTGAGTGAGGTAAAGGAAAACAAGGCAAACATCGTTTATGTTTCTTTTAATCGGAAAATTGATGGTGTTGATGTTGTGACAGTCGGTGGTTTTGACTCTCTGTCAATTGGTTTAAATAATCAAAATCAAGTAATAAGCCTTAACTACTCGGTACTTGAAGTAATTGCCGATACAAACGCTAGTTACAAACTAATTTCAGAGGGTAGTGCTCAAAGCAAAATCAAAAAAGGTCAGGGAAATCTAAACCGTTATCTTATCGATGCTGAAGAAGCAGTCGCTAATCCATCTTTAATCAGTGTTGGTAAAGGCAAGACTTATTTTTACAATGACCAAAAAACAGAATTCCTCCAACCAATTTATGTTTTCGAGGCCGATGCTGTAACTGGGAACCAGGCGGAAAAAGCAGAAATTTATCTACCTGCCTTAAAAGATACTTATTTCTCAAAATAGCTAACTAGTTTATTTACAGAAAGTAGCTGCGTCAGAGCCGGCGGTTGGTAAGCAGAAACTTCCTAGTCCGGGAATAGCCACAAAACCCACAATAATTGAGATGATTATATAGGCAGAAAGAATCACAATCAAACCGACTACGGCCCAAGTAAGGGTACCTCGAGCGGAGGTAAGTGCTTTGGGATCTCCTTGGGCGGTAATGAAGGCAACGCCACCTCGGATAAACATAAAAAGTACGGCAAATCCTGCAAAAGTAGCTATAACGGACACTAGGTTGGCAAAGACAATAACTAAGTCAGAAAGCTTGGCAAAGCCCCCTTCTTGGGGAACAGGAGTTACTGCGAAAGTGGGGCTAGCAGAAACAATTACTGCAAATGCCGCTAGGAGTAGTGAGCGGAGAAATTTCATGATTACTTTTGAATTAATCACCAAAAGGCTAGCTATTTGATGCCTGGAAAAACCTTAGCTCCCGCTTCCAGCAGTGTTATCTGTCCCAGGGAACTTGAAATTAAATATATCAATTCCAAAGACTTGGCCCAGTATCAAGGTAATTGCATAGGCAGCCACGACAACAATCAAACCGACAACAGCGGCAGTGATTCGGTCCCGTGCAGATTGGGCCGCCTTAGCGTCTCCGCCAGCAGTAATCCACTGAATACCACCAACAATGATAAAGAAGAAAGTCAGTAATCCAGCGAAAAAGAAGAGTAACGAAAGAGCATTACTCATTAGCTTACCCATTTCTGGAAAAGGGATTCCACTTTTGTCAAAACCGGTAACGTCTTGAGCAAACGCAGGAGTTGCGGATGCCAGTAAGACTATGGTTGATGAGGCAAGCGACAATAAACGTCGCATCAAATAGTCACCTCCTTGAGGTTAGGAATACAAGATTCCTGATTAGAACGCAGTAATAGAGTTATTATATTCATAACAAATCCAGCATTTCAAGTGGTCAACTAAAACTAAAGCCACTAACAATCCGAATTCCAAAAACTTTCTCCAAGATCAAAGCAATTGCATAGGCAGCAACGACAATGATCAGACCGACGACAGCGTTGGTCAGGCGGCGGCGTGCCGAGTCCAGCGCTTTCTGATCTCCACCCGAACTGATCCACTGAATCCCGCCAATGACGAGATTGAAAAACATGGCTACCCCAGCAACAAAGAACGCAAGGGATAAGAGAATATTGAAAATATCCCCAAGATTATTAAGACTGGGCAAAGGATTTTTCAGGCTAAATATTGGGCTAGCATCACCACCACTGTCACCACTTCCTGAAGGCGGGGTTGTAGCCGCTGCTTTCACTGACGCTACCCGCGAGAGAAAGATAGCAAACCCAGAGAAAAATGTAAGCAAATATCTTTTCATCCAAATTTTATAAAACTTTTAATTCCAAAGAGTGTAAAGAGCAGTTGGGTGATCAAAAAAGCGGCAACAACGATGACCAGACCGATGACAGCCTGGGTCAAGGTTGCACGAGCGGCCGTAGCTGCTTTCTCATCGCCACCGGACATAATGTAGCGGATACCACCAAGGATAAACATAAAGAAAAAGATAATACCAGCAACAGCGTAGAGTAGTTGCACTAGTTTGCCAATAATTTCGTTGATGTCGGTTGGCAGAAAAAGCTTGTCTTGGTCGATTATTCCGACTCCCTTCGTCCCACTATCTTTATCTTCAGGTAGAGCGGCGAGAATTGGGTTTGCAAATAAAGTAAGAAAAACTAGAACAGAGTAGAAAAGAGCTTGTATTTTGGCAAACTTCATGTAATCAATCCTCCACGGTTAAAGACAACTTGTGCGATTAATCTAATTATGACCAAAGCCGAGATGAGAAGCAATAACCCCACGGCAGCGTTGGTCAAGGTACTGCGAGCTTCGGAAACAGCTTTTTCGTCCCCGCGGGCAATCATATAGCGCAAACCACCCCAGAGCAGCATAAAGAAAAAAGCTAAACAACCAACTGCCAATAAAGCAAGCAATATTTGGGTCACCAACTCACCAAAGCTTTGGTAATCTTTGCCAACACAATTTCCAGTAGCGAGTTGGAAAGCACAAGAAAGATCAAACGAGTTGTTAGTAATTTTTCCAACCTCGTTACTACCTCCAAAAAAACTAATTCCAAAACGTTTTTCGAAAACTCCGCTGACAGCAGCCGACCCCAGCACTATTACAAGACCGATTACCGATCCGGTCATTGTCCCTCGAGCACTATCTACTGCTTTTGGATCACCTCGGGAGGTTAGATAACGCAGAGCCCCGATCGAGAAGACTATGACAGCTAGGAAGCCAACCAAAGTAAAAACAATTACCAGAGCGTTGGTAATCAAACCCCCCAAACTAAATTTTCCTCCGGTCGGGTCCGTAACTTTACTTAGAGTAGCATCGGTTATAACACCAGAACCGTCAGGGCCGCTTGGCGAACCTTCGCTTGGAGATCCGTCACTAGGTGGTGGGGTAGTTGTTGGAGGTGTGGAGGTAGAGGTCCCAGGAGTAAAACTTTGCCCATCACTGGGTGAGCAGGGTCCAAAACCAACAAACCCAACCCTGGTGGTATAGGTATGCCCATTAATAAAGCCAAGGCCCTGGGGAAGAGTAATAGATTTTTGGCTTTCACCAGTTGAAATAGTTGCATTGATAACTTGACCAACTAAAGCCCCATTTTTGGAAGGGTCAACCACATAAACAGTATATTTCCCTGGTTGACCAGTAAGGCCCACAATTGCATCAGAATTGGAAGTTACTGTCGCGACAGAAAAACTACAAGTCGCCGCATTAACTTGCTGAGGGGTTTGAAGAAAGAAGGATCCAAAGGAAAATAGTAAGATTGGAAGAAAAAGAAATTTTTTCATTAAAGTGGTAATCCTAAAATATCGACTCCGATAAGATTTAGTAAAAATACGGAAAAAACTATCAGTAGTAGTCCAATGATTGCGCTCGTGATCGTCTCACGTGCTTCTTGAATCGCCTTTGGATCACCTTGGGAGAAGACCAGACGAAAGCCTCCGAAGACAATCATCAAAAAGGCAATCCCACCACCAACACCAATGGCTATGGTCAAGATAGTATTGACTAATTCGGTGGGGTTAGTATTGATCTTCCCAAGAGCGGTGCAAACCGTGCCCTCTGGGCAATCCTCGGCTCGTACAATGAACGCTGTTTTTAAAAAACCAAGAATAACAAAGGACCAAGCAAAGAGTTTTTTATACATAGGACAGATGTTCTAATCGTAGCTAAATAAGCTCTAAGTGTCAATTTTCGCTATCTTTGCTCAATTAGGGTAAAATTAGAGTACCTTAAAGAGGAGTTATGGCCAAAAAATTAGGGTCTTTACTCGTCGTTAGCTGCTTCCTCATCTTTTTTACCTCTTCTATCAAAGCTGATGAACTGCTCGACGTTCAAAATCAAATAAACAAGAAAAATTCTCAACTCACTAACACTGAGAAAACACTGGAACGTTTAAAAAAAGATATCGTTAGCCTCTCGTCGGGCATAACTGGAACACAGGCGGATTTGGAGAAAGCTAAGGTGCAAGCTGAAGAAGTTAGGAAAGAGCTTGATAAAACCGAAACAAGTCTGTCCGAACGGCGAGAGTCACTAAGCTATTTAATCGAAGTAAGAAATAAACAGATAAGAGCAATCTACCAAAATCCGCAAAGAACAAACCTAGAACTTTTCTTGACACAGGACCTAACAGGTTTTACTGAAATGCTGTCGTATCAATCTCAGGTATTTAACGACTCGCGTAATTTGGTAAAAGCTGTAAATGAGGAAGTGGTTTCAATGGAAAAAGACCAAACTTCTTTGCGTAACTCAAAGACTGAGTTGGAAAATTTGGTTGCGGCACTTGATGCTCGTTACAAGGAACAAAAACAAAGTCTTGCTTCGGCAGCCTCAAGACAAGTCACCTTGTCCAAAGGTCTTGACTTGATCAAGTCAGATATTACAAGAGCTTTGATTCGAAAATCCGAACTCGATGAACAGCGTCGAGGTAGTTTTTCCGGCGCCCCACCAGTTCCATTTTCTCAAGGACCGCCGGGGACAGTTTATTACTTTTTCTACGGGATTGGTAAGTATTCATCAATGGGGCACGGCATTGGAATGAGTCAGTGGGGGGCGAAAGGTTATGCCCAAAAAGGTTGGAGCGCGACCAGCATATTGCAAAAATATTACACCGGGGTGAATATTGGTGGGTACACCCAACCGGGAACTATACGGGTTCGAATTTACTCATCTTGTACTAGCAGTAACTTACTACGTGAAGAAGTTATGGACTTTAACACTTATTTGAAAGGGGTTAGTGAAATGTTTTCAGACTGGCCTTTAGAAGCGCAAAAAGCACAAGCGATTGCGGCTCGAACTTATGCAATAAGGGTCGTTAACAACAAAGGCTTTATCGAAGGGAATACCTATGACCAATGTTACACTGGAAATACTTCACGGGCAATTTGGAACCAAGCAGTGGATCAAACAAATGGTTTAGTAGTAACGTCCGGTGGTAGTCTTGCTGCTACTTATTATTCAGCCTCACATGGTGGTCACAGTGAAAACAACGAAAATGTTTGGCAGGGTTGGACTGGGAGTGGTTATCAAGGTTATCCAGTCAGCTATCTAAGAGGTGTTTCGGATGCTGATTCCGGAGGAGTCGGTCCTAATGATAATTGGGGTTGGAATACAAAATATTCTTATACCTTGCCGCAAATAAGGCAAATATTAAGAAAGCAAGGTTTGATAGCAGCTGAAAATGCTTGGATAGATAGCAGGGTAGGGACCTTAACAGGTCTGGGTATAGAAAGAGGTGTTTCTGGAAGGGTTGCTTGGGTTGTTCTTTACGGAACTTCTGGAACTGCTAAAATCCCAGGTATGGTGTTTAGAGCATCTTTCAACTCGTTTCCTGCGGATGGTAGTCCAGCAGTAAACGGGGACGATGCTATGTTTAGTGTCAATTTCAGCATTGGCAATCAAGTTAAGTGATCTACTAATTCCCAAAGGCATTTGTTAGAATAGATCCGCGATGCCAGATGAGATAAAACCCACAATTCATTTTGAAACCCAAGCAGCCGATGAAGAAATAATTTTGTTACTTAGAGCTCACGTGATCTCAAATTTGCCTTGGGTTTTTTTGGTAGTAATCTTGTTTCTTTTACCGCTGATTATTTCCCTAACCAACACCTTTGATCCCATCTTTGATCCCCTTGGTATATCAGAGACATCGGCAAGAATTTTGACACTTTCCTGGTATTTTTTAGCTTTTGCGGTTGCCTTGCAGAATATTTTGCATTGGTATTTCAATGTCTACATACTAACCAATAAAAGAATAGTCGATATTGATTTTCAACAGTTGCTTTATCGAAAGATCAGTAGTACTGAGCTTTCCAACGTCCAGGATATTACCTATACCAAAGGGGGAATTCCGCAATCTCTATTTGATTATGGAGACTTGCATGTGCAGACAGCTGGGACCTTGCCTCAGTTTGAATTTCTCCGAGTACCAAACCCAGGAGAGGTACAGAAAGAAATAGAAAAAGCTGTAGGAGAATACAAAAATGGACTTTAATTTAACTGCTTTTTTCCAGGCCGACCCTGTTAATGTGGGAATTAGAATATTTACGATTTTGTTCCTGATTATTTTTGTTTTTTACTCTTTACTTACCATCCGTCAAGTGAGTATTATGAATCATTCACTAGTTACTCGACTGGAGATTGGGATAGCTTTACTTGCTTGGTTTCAACTAGCTCTTGGTTTACTAGCTTTGGGAATTGTCCTGTTTCTTATCTAGGTAATTGAAGATCTATATCCCGCTGAAGCGTGATATATTTTGAAGCTAGGAATTCTAGAATTAAGGTGGCTCCAAATTATGGAAAAATCTCTTTACAACCAGGTCGGTGAAATAAAAGGTGCTTCTTCAGAAACTGAAGATGCCTTTAGTTTTCAATTCACCCCTCAAAATGAAAATCTTAAAAGAACTAGAGGTGCGCTTTTTACACTTGTTTCAATTTCCGGAAAAACTGATGAACGCTACGAAAAAGCCAAGGATATCTACCATCAATTCCAGAGCAGTTATTACGCCAAGGCCACGGGAAGTATTCTTCACGGGCTTTCTGAGACCTTGGAGCAGCTTTCTGAAGGGCCCTTAAGAAAACAAAAAGAGGAAGGGTTGAATATTTCAGTAATAGCTGCAGTTTTCTGGGGGACTGTCGTCTACCTTTCAAAATATGGGGAAGGTGCTGTTTTTGTTGCCCGAGCCGATAAAGTCAAAAAACTTGATTTCGCCAAAGTTGCTAGTGGGGTGCTCGAAGATCAAGATACTGTTTGTTTGGCAACAGAGAGTTTTGTTACCGCGGTGACCTTGGACGAACTTACGGAAAGTTTGACAAAGGAAAAATTTGAAGACTCCTTGGAGACCCTGGATAAAAAAGTGGAGAAGGTTCAAGGAGCCGTGTGCGATGTGATTCGGTTATCAGTTAATGCTCCAACGGAAACAACAGAGGACTTGGCGATCGCCGAAGTAAATGAAAAAGGTGAGATGGAATCAACGGAAGCTCCAGAGGAAAAGAGCGAAGATGAAACACAAAAAACGGAACATCTAGAATCAGACGCGGAGTCAGAGAAGCCTGTGGAAAGCAAAGCAAACGACCCGTTTGAACAGGCAATAGAGAAGAAACAAAACCCGCTCAGTAAGGTTCTACCGACGGTTAAAGGTTTTGCAGGAAATTTCACCAAATCTATCCTTAAAGTTTGGAGAAGGCCAGAGCCCGGAGAGCATCACGATCCTGTTGCTATCCGTCGAACTAGAATCATTCAGGCGGTTGGTCTAATACTAATAATTTTGATAATTAGTATCGGTTTCGGAATATTTTCCCAAGGAGCAGAAAAGAAAGACAATAAAGTCAGTAATCTGATAACCTCAGCACAAAATGGTTTAAATGAAGCCAGCAACATCAAAACAATCGATCCAAACAGGGCACTATCATTGGTAAACAAAGCCCAAAAGGATTTAGAAGAGGCAAAGAAAACTGATGAAGATAACAAGCAAATTACAGAACTGCAGAGTAAAAGTACTGATCTCGAGGCGGAGATAACCAAAACAACAAAGATTAAGGATCTGGAAACCGTATTTGATTTTGGTACTCTACACAAAGGTACCGCTATCACAGACGCGGCCCTCTTGGGTAACCAATTGCTTTTGATTGATGCTAATCAAGGATTTCTGTATGAACTGTTGTTAGATGACAAGAGGGCAACAGAGGTGAGTAAAACAGATACTTCGGTGCAGACAATCGTTTCTTATCCAGCTGGTTTCTATCTCAGCGGGCAAAGTGGTATTTCCAAGGTGGATTCTAGTTTGAAAATTTCTTCAATCGGAACAAACGCCAATTGGGGAAAAATTCGAAGCTCAGCAACCTATCAAAATAACCTCTACCTACTGGACACTGAAAAAAATGAAATCTGGCGGTACCTCTCAACCTCAACTGGCCTGGGCAGTGCCCGAGCTTATGTCAGCGGGGAAAAACCTGACATGAGCGCCGCAGTGGCAATTGCGATTGACGACCTTGTGTGGGTAGCAAATAAAAATGGTACTGTTTATAAATTTGCTTCTGGTAAGCAACAAGAAAATTTCGCAATCTCTGCTCTTGCCGATCCGATTGGAGAGCTTTCAGACATGTTTACTAGCAGCTCGACCAAAAATCATTATTTTCTGGATAAGGGAAAAGCACGGATTGTATCAGTAGATAAAAAAGGTGTTTACCAAGCTTCTTATACAAATAACCAGCTTCACAAGGCCGATACTTTGTTGGTAGACGAAACACAAAAAATTGTGTACTTTACAGCGGAATCCAAACTTTACCAATTTAAACTGCCATAAGCATATGAGCAGTGAAATCGTTAATAAAAAAGCCGGTTTTAACTATTTTCTTCAAGACCGCCTCGAAGCAGGAATTGCTTTGACCGGTGGTGAGGTCAAGTCAGTTAGATCCGGAAGTGGTAGCTTAGACGAGGCTTATGTGAGGATAATCGATGGCCAAGCCATACTAGTTAATTGCTACATAGCTCCCTATAAGTTTGCTCTCGACCCTTCTTATGATCCAAAAAGAGAAAGAAAGCTACTTTTGAATAAGCAAGAAATCGAGCACTTGGCGGGGAAGGTAGGTTCAAAGCACTTGACAAATTCTGATTTGCGAACCCGCTCTGGCGGGTTGACTTTCAGCAAGAATGCGAAGCCGTCAGGCTTGACAATTGTGCCTACAAAGGTGTATAATTCGCACAACCTAATAAAGGTTGAAGTAGCAATTGGTACCCCGAAGAAAAAATTTGATAAGCGTGAGGATTTGAAGAAAAAAGCAATCCAACGCGAGACTGAAGGGTTCCTGAGAGCAGAAAAAGCTAAAAACAAAAATTAGGTACTTATCTTGGGGATGTTGTAATTCGACGAGATGCACTTTTCATTCAGAGCAGGCCGACCGTGATCAAATAAGTCGTAAAACTGATTGATTAATCATAAATGCTAATAAGGCATTTTCTCCTTCTTACGCTTACGCCTAAGAAGCATCCTGACTACTCTCTCTTGACGGAGTTTTTATGGGTGTAAACAAGACAAGACTAATCTAGAAAGAGTTGGTCCCTTTTTCTAGGTACAGACCTTATCAACAACCTTACTCCGTACAAGTTGGTGGCTGGTAACTACGGAGGAAATATTTCAGTCACCTAAGCTTGTAGTTGCTGCTGGAAATTGTTTTTCGGACCTCGGTTTGAATCCGAGCATCTCCACCATCACGAAGACCCACTCAAAAAGTGGGTTTTTGTGTTTTTAGCCCACGAAGTGGTCGCAAAGCGCGGAGCGATTTTATAGAATGGATCCATGAATCTGTTGGATTTTATTTTTCCGAAGCAATGTGTCGCCTGCAAAAAGTTTGGTTCTTACCTATGTGGAGATTGTTTAGAAAGAATTGAGTATTTGGAAATTCAAACCTGTGCTTATTGTTATAAACCTGCAATTTCGGGCAAAACCCACCCCAAGTGTTTCAAGAAGTTTGGTCTTGACGGCGTAGTGTCTCTAACTAATTACAAAACTCCAGTAAAAGAGCTGATTAAAAGTTTGAAGTATCGCTACACTACGGATTTGTTAAAAGAAATTGAGGAGAAATTTACTTTTCGAGATGAGGTTATCTTAGAAAGAAATTCAGTACTTCTACCTTTGCCCTTGTTCGAATCACGCAGAAATTACCGAGGTTTTAACCAAGCAGAACTTTTAGGCCAAATTGTGGCCAAGAGGCTAGGGCTTTCTTACAAAGACGATTTGTTGCAACGAATAGTAGCGACGAAACCTCAGGTTGGACTGTCCCAGAAACAGAGGGCTGAGAATGTCAGAAACGCTTTTGGTTTGAAAAATGAATTGGAAAAGACAACCTACTATGTCTTTGATGATGTTTGGACCTCAGGTGCTACCTTGAAAGAAGTCGCGAAAATACTGAAACAAGCAGGAGCTGAAGTAGTCTGGGGTTTGACATTTTCCCACCCTCGTTGAAGGAAAGGTAATCTTCTGCTAAAATGTCCAGGTTCATGTGGAGGGTTGCCCGAGTGGCTTAAGGGGACGGTTTGCTAAACCGTTGGCGCGAAAGTGTCACACAGGTTCGAATCCTGTACCCTCCGCCAGAACTAGTATTAAAAACTTCTCGAAAAAGTAGTATATTAGGAGGGGTGGCCGAGTGGTTTAAGGCGTTGGTCTTGAAAACCAATGTAGCAGAAATGTTACCGGAGGTTCGAATCCTCCTCCCTCCGCCACGTACGAAATCAAAGATTTCTACGTGGCTAGAGACGTAGTTTTGAATACAAAACGTACGTCTCGCCAAAGAAATTATGCCCAAACAAACTGCTAAAAAAGAATCAATTGAAGAACTCAAGAAACAGCTTAACAACCTTCAAGGCAAAGTAGCCGAATATGAGACTGTTTCGGTACCAGCACAACAACCTACATTTGAAGTCAAAGAACTTTATTTCTGGAAAGCTCCTGAACGAATTTTTATTCCCAGAAACCGTAAATGGTACACCTATCTTTTTCTGATGCTACTGATAATGATCTTGGTACTGCTTTTCCTCAAGCAATTTATCATCATCGCGCCAATCGCCGCCTTAGGTTTTGTTACTTATGTGCTGGCGAGTGTACCGCCTCACAATGTTACTCACAAACTAACAAATGAAGGAATCAATTCTGAGAATAAAAGTTATTTGTGGACAGAACTTTATGATTTTTGGTTAACCAAAAAAGGAGATCAAGGAATGATCCATATAGATACTTACCTAAATTACCCGCGGAGGTTGATTCTCCTTGTGGGGGAGGGTGATGTAGAAAAGATAAAGCAAACCATGTTGCAGTTCATACCATTCCGAGAACTACCTAAAGAAAGTTTCATGGACAAGGCCGCTAATTTCCTCTCAGAAAAATTCCACAAAATTGCCAGTTAATTTCCCTACATAAGTTATAATAGTTAAACCCAGAATTTGTCCCAGTAGCTCAGTTGGATAGAACTTTTTTGAGAGCTAGATCAAAAAAGGTTCTGCGTCCTTCGGACTAAGAGCGTAGGTAATGATATGCCCCCGTAGCTCAGTGGATAGAGCGCAACGTTGCGGACGTTGAGGCCGTAGGTTCGAATCCTATCGGGGGTACCAGAATTGGAGTTCGACTTTTTGCGAAGCAAAATGTGCGTAGTGTCCTCTCTGGGACGCCATTTGTTATTTAACGTGGAGGGGTGGCTGAGCGGTTGAAGGCGCTGGTTTCGAAAACCAGTGTACTGGAAACGGTACCGGAGGTTCGAATCCTCCTCCCTCCGCCAATAGTTAACGAAAGGTTTGTTTCAATCATTTTCAAATAAATAATGAATATCTTTGTATCGGGTTCCCTCGCCTTTGATAACATCATGGATTTTCCTGACCATTTTCGAAATCATATTTTGCCTGGTAAAACGCACAACCTAAATGTCAGTTTTTTGATAAACAGTTTAAAAACTAATTTTGGGGGAACAGCTGGAAACATTGCATATAGTTTGGCTTTGCTGGGGGAAAGGCCAATTATTCTGGCCACCGCTGGAAAAGATTTTGATAAATATAAAGATTGGTTGAGTATACACGGGGTCGACATTTCCCACGTCAAAATAATTGATAATGAGATGACAGCAACGGCCCATATTATTACAGATAAAAGCGATAATCAAATTACTGCATTTTACCCAGGTTCGATGAAATATCCTGGAGTAGCATTAAGTGCTGGGTTACTAAGTAGAGACTCGTTGGCGATAGTTTCTCCAGGCTACATGGGGGACATGTTAAGTTATGTCTCTAGTTATAATAAAAATAAAGTTTCCTATATTTTTGACCCCGGTCAGCAGATTCCAGCACTAACCCCTGAAGAAATTAAAAAAGGCATAGCAGGAGCTAAAATTTTTATTTCAAATGACTACGAAGTGTCTCTAATTTTGGAGAAAACTGGTTGGACTGAGACTGATATAATGGGCAAAGTTGAAATTTTAGTTACCACTTTCGGAGGGAAGGGTTCGGTAATCAAAAGTAAAGGGAAAATATATTCAATTCCAGCAGCAAAACCTAAAAATCTTAAAGACCCAACAGGAGCGGGGGATGCTTATCGGGCGGGTTTTATTAAAGGTCTTATTGATGGTTTGACTCTAGATAAAATTGGCCGATTAGCAAGTGTAGTTTCGGCCTATGCGGTTGAGACATATGGAACTCAAAACCATAAATTTAGTTGGAAGGATATACAAGAAAGGTACATAGAAAATTTTAAGGAAGGAATTTAATTATGAATTATGAAATTAAAGATATAAATTTGGCTGAAAAGGGAAAGAAGAGAATTATTTGGGCGGAAAAAGATATGCCAGTTCTGGCTCAAGTAAGGAAAAAATTTGAAAAAGAAAAACCCTTGAAAGGACTCAAAACCATAAATTTAGTTGGAAGGATATACAAGAAAGGTACATAGAAAATTTTAAGGAAGGAATTTAATTATGAATTATGAAATTAAAGATATAAATTTGGCTGAAAAGGGAAAGAAGAGAATTATTTGGGCGGAAAAAGATATGCCAGTTCTGGCTCAAGTAAGGAAAAAATTTGAAAAAGAAAAACCCTTGAAAGGACTCAAAATGTCGGCTTGCCTACATGTTACAGCCGAAACTGCCAACCTAGTTCGAGCATTGAAAGCAGGTGGGGCAGATATTTTACTTTGTGCTTCGAATCTCCTTTCAACTCAAGATGACGTAGCTGCAAGTCTAGTGAAAGATTTCCAAATCCCCGTCTTCGCAATTAAGGGAGAAGACAGAGAAACATTTTTCAAACATTTAAAAATCGCAATTGAACATAGTCCAGAAATTACCATGGATGATGGTGCTGATTTAATTTCTACTATTCATAAGCATTACCCGGGGATGACAAAGCAAATCCTTGGGAGTATGGAAGAAACAACAACTGGAGTAATTAGGTTGCGTGCAATGGAGAAAGACGAGGCCTTAAAAATTCCTGTAATAGCTGTTAATGATGCCCAAACTAAAAATTTGTTTGATAACCGTTATGGAACAGGTCAGTCTACACTTGATGGAATAATTAGAGCGACAGATATCCTTTTCGCTGGAAAAGAAGTAGTTGTGGCCGGTTACGGTTGGTGTGGCAAGGGTTTTGCGATGCGAGCACGTGGGTTGGGTGCACAAGTAACTGTGACGGAAATAAACCCAATCAAAGCCTTAGAGGCAGCAATGGACGGTTTTCGAGTAACGCCTATGTTTGAAGCGGCTAAGACAGGAGATCTGTTTTGCACTTTAACGGGCGACAGTAATGTTATTGATACAGAGCATTTCAAATTAATGAAAGATGGGGCAATGGTTTGCAATTCAGGCCATTTTGATGTGGAGATAAATATTAAGGGACTGAGAAAACTAGCAAAAGAAGTGAAAAAAGGAGTAAGGAATTTCGTTGACGAGTATGTTTTAGGAGACAATAAAAGTATCTATCTTTTGGGGGAGGGACGGCTTATTAATTTAGCTGCTGCTGAGGGTCACCCGGCATCGGTAATGGACATGAGTTTTTCAACCCAAGCTTTGGCTAGCGAATGGGTCGTGAAAAATAAAAGCAAATTGTTACCAAAAGTTTATGATATCAGCGAAGAGATAGAAAACTATGTTGCCACCTTGAAATTGAAATCTATGGGAATTGGGATTGATATTTTGACAGCTGATCAGAAGAAATATTTGGCTAGTTGGCAAGAGGGAACATAATTGTCGAAACCAGATTGCTGTAAATAAAATGAATGTCCCAGTAGCTCAGTGGATAGAGCGTTAGCCTCCGGAGCTAAAGGTCGAAGGTTCGAATCCTTTCTGGGACGCCAGAATCTATGTTCAAATTTGAAGAATCCGCCGGTGGGATAGTTTTCAAAAAAGAAAATTCTCAAACTTACATTCTCGTGACCCAACACTCCCAACACCATGGTTGGGTTTTCCCAAAAGGCCTGATCGATAAAGGTGAAGATAAACAAACAACAGCAGTTCGTGAGGTTAAGGAGGAAGGTGGGGTTGAGGCAAAAATAACCAAAGAACTTTCATCAGTTGAGTATTTCTATAAATTTGAAGGCAACACAATCAAAAAGAAAGTTACCTACTTTCTGATGGAGTATGTTTCCGGAAATATACAAGATCATGATTGGGAGATGGAAGCTGCGGAATGGTTGTTCATAGAGCAAGTAGAAGAGCGTCTCACCTACAAAACCGATAAGCAAGTATGGAGTAAAGCTTTAGAAATTCTCACCAAATAAAATTTAAAAGAATTTGGGGCTCGCAACACACGGGAGGATGTGTGGTGAGAGCCCCGGGAGCTGTTACAGGACCAGAGGGTTCGCGCTGCTACTAGCTGTCGACGAGGTGCCGAGCGATCCTACGACGGTCGCAAGGCGGTGAGCTATTCCGGCGACGGAGGAGGGATTCGCTGCCACTCTTCCTCTCAGCCGTCGGGCTTTCTTCACGTCGTCGATACCGCCGTCAAACGTTGTCGCGCCGGACGTGCGCTGCCGCCACATCGGGTTGCCGTGCTGCGCCTCGGATAACAGGGACGCGAACGTTCGTCTGAGGTAGTCGAGAGCCGAGCTTGTCAACAGGATCGCGCCGGTCGCCAGCAGCAAAGCCATGATCGCTAAAGCTGCCGTTGGGTGACCGGTCGCCGTCGCCGTGATCATCGACGCTGTCTTCGCCGCGTCGCTCGTGACGAACGCCGCTGCTCGAGGGACGTCAGTGGTCGGTGTCAGCACGACCTGGGCGCGCTGAGTCATCTGGCTCACGATCGTCATCCCGTCGGAGAGCGACGGTGGGGAGATCGAGCCATCGTGTGCCGTGCGGTAGCCGAAGCCCAGTACCAGGGCCGCGACCGCTGCTAGCACCGCGAATCGGAAGGTTAACTCCCGCATCTAATTGCCTCCTTGGTCAGTTGGGTGATCCTTCACCCGGATCTGGCCGATTCTTGTCTTTTCAGTGCCTCACAACGAGAGGTTTACTGGTAACTAACCGTCATCCTCGGCCGAGTTATGACAACAGCGTAGCCAGTTTCTTTCTCGTCACTTGGCCTTCTACCTCCTTTCTTCCTCCAAGTCGCGGCAAATCCGCAATCCACGCGGGGTCCGTTATAAAATATTTATATGCTTGCTTGACCGTTTTGTCAAACCTAACTAGCGGTGATGTAATATAATGTTGTTTCGACTTCTGGAGAGGTCGCATAGTGGCCTAGTGCATACGCTTGGAAAGCGTACGTGCCGGAAACGGTACCGAGGGTTCGAATCCCTCCCTCTCCGCCATTAATATCATGGAAAATGAAACCAGAGTTAAAAGACTCGAAGAAGAAATTGAAAAAATAAAAGCCCGTAATGAAAAAGTGGAGCGGGATAAGAGGTGGGAAACAAGTTTGTTCCGGGCTGTGAGTGTTGGGTTACTAACTTATTCTGTAATGGTTGTTTTTATGCTCTCTATTTCTATTGAGAAGCCTTTTATTAACGCGATCATTCCAACTCTTGGGTTTTTGTTGTCCACATTTTCCCTCCCGTTTCTAAAGAATTTTTGGATAAGAAAACAAAAATAGAGCCTGGCTTGCCTTACGTTACTTTATCCTCTATTATGCTTTTCAATGGAATCCCAAGTTCAAGAAGTTAAAAATAAAATAGATATTGTTCAACTAGTTTCAGGCTATGTTTCTTTGAAAAAAGCTGGTCGAAACTACAAAGGTCTTTGTCCATTTCATAGTGAGAAAACCGGATCTTTCATGGTCTCACCGGAACGACAAATATTTAAATGCTTCGGCTGTAATGAAGGTGGTGACGCCCTTACTTTTTATCAGAAGATCGAAGGTGTGGAGTTTGTAGATGCTCTAAAAGCTTTAGCAGCAAAAGCCGGAGTACAAATAAAGGAGTACAAGACTAATCCTAACGAATCGCAGAGAGAAGAGTTTGTTCGCATAAATTCGTTGGCAGCTGAGTTTTATCATTTTCTCCTTACCAAACACCAAAGTGGAAAGAAAGCACTAGAGTATTTAAAAGGTCGGGGTTTGACGGAAAAAACCATTGTTGACTGGCAAATAGGATTTGCCCCTGATTCCTGGGACACAACCTACAAATTCCTAATAAAGAAAAAACTTAACCCAAAAGATATTAGCGCCTCTGGTTTGGCAATACCTTCAACAAGGCAGAGCCTGCCTGCCGGCGGGCAGGGAGCCTATGACCGCTTTCGCAAACGGATCATGTTTCCGATCCGTAATATTTCTGGGACAATAGTTGGTTTTTCAGGAAGGATTTTTGGAGAAGGCGAGCCAAAATATCTCAATTCCCCAGACAACCTGCTTTTCAACAAAAGTAACAATCTTTTTGGATTGGACAAGGCAAAAGGCGAGATTAAAAAAGAGAATCTAGCTGTCCTAGTGGAAGGAAATCTTGATGTGATCATGTCTCACCAAATCGGAGTCGCCAATGTAATCTGTCCATTGGGTACGGCCCTCACCGAGAAACAACTAGATTTGCTGAGGCGATTTGCTGACCAGCTGGTGGTGAGTTTTGACCAAGATGTTTCTGGACAAAAAGCCGCCTTGAGAGCAGTCGAGCTTGCTGAAAACCAGGGGTTAACCTTGAAACTAACAGAACTATCGGAAAAAGATCCGGATGAGCTGATACGCAAAAATCCAAGTGCCTGGAAAAAAGCACTTGCGAATTCAGTACCAATCTACGATTTTCTAATAAATTCTTTACAAAACCGTTACGGTACAAAAGATCATAGTGCTCTGAGAAAAATCACCAAAGAAGTACTACCTTATATTGCCAGAATTGATAATGATATTACCCGGTCTCATTATGAAAGGTTACTAGCTTCTAACCTGGGTGTAAGCGAGGATTCAATAAAAACTGAACTCTCAAAGCTAGGTACACCTGAGACTTCAGTAAAATTGGCAGATACAGTAAAGCCATTGAGTAGCGAAAGGTTGAAACTGGAAACCTATCTTCTGGAGCTGATTTTCCAATCTGGAATAATTCCAGAAGGAGTAGAGAGTGAGCAGTTTGAGGTCAGACAATTTTGTACTTTATTTGAACTAGCTAAACAAAGCTCTCGCAACAAGCACTTTTCTGTCAAGGAAATTGAAATTCCAGAGGAGCTGTCCGAAATATTTGACAGACTTACACTTGTCGAGATTGGTGAAGATATATTGAATAGTCAAGCAGAAATGCAGAAAGAGATTGATACTTGCACCCTCCGTTTAAAAGCGTTAAACTTACGAACTGAATTAAAGAAAATAACGCTTGCTATCAAGCAAGCTGAAATAACTAAGGATAGTATTCAAGTAGAAAACTTCACAAAGAAGTTTCAAGATTATTCCAATAAGCTTGCGCTGCTTGAGAAGCAAAAAGAACTTATTTAAATATCCCGCTAAAGCGTGATATAAATATGAACTTATGGCAAAAGCAGATTCCCCAATCCAAGAACTAATTACTCGTGGTCGTGAGCAGGGTTTTGTGACCCAAGAAGACATCCTCGCACTTTTTCCTGAAGCCGAAAGCAATGTCGAAGAACTTGATGACCTTTATAGCCGTTTGGCAGAAGAAGGTGTTGATGTCTTTGACACTGCGGAAGAAGACCAAAAACAAAGTGAACTTGAGAAAGAACTCGAAATAATCCAGGCAGTTGAGGAAGCCCAGATCACCGATCCAGTGAGAATGTATCTCAAGGAAATTGGTAGAATCTCCCTGCTGACAGGTAAAGAAGAAATCGATTTGGCGCAAAGAGCGGAAAACGGTGAGATTGAGGCAGTTGAAAAGTTGACCCAGGCAAACCTGAGGTTGGTTGTATCGATTGCAAAAAAATATGTTGGTCGAGGACTTACTTTGCTGGATCTTATCCAAGAAGGCAATATTGGTTTGATCCGAGCAGTCGAGAAGTTTGACTGGCGTAAAGGTTTTAAATTCTCAACCTATGCCACCTGGTGGATCCGCCAAGCAATTACCCGGGCAATTGCCGATCAAGCCCGAACTATCCGAATTCCTGTCCACATGGTGGAAACAATCAACCGTTTCATCCGTACTTCCCGTAAACTTATGCAAGAACTCGGAAGAGAACCGTCCCCTGAAGAAATTGCCAAAGAAATGGGAATTGAACCCGAGAAGGTACGGGAAATTATCAAAGTTTCCCAAGAACCAACCTCACTCGAAGCTCCGGTTGGGGAAGAAAAAGACTCAACGCTTGGAGATTTTATTCCCGATGACGAGATCCGACCAGAAGATCAGGCCAGTGCTGAGCTGCTTAAGGCTCACCTTGGCGAAGTACTCGATACACTTAATGACCGCGAGAAAAAAGTTCTCAAACTGCGTTTCGGTCTCGAAGACGGTCGACAACGAACTTTGGAGGAGGTTGGAAAAGAGTTTGGTGTCACTCGAGAGCGTATTCGTCAGATCGAAGCTAAGGCCCTGCGCAAACTGCGCCACCCCACGCGCTCCAAAAAGCTCAAAGATTACCTTGAATAGTAGTAAGAATTTGCAGCAAATTTATTTTTTAAGTAAAATATTTCGTTCATGGGATTTAATTCACTTACATTTGGTTTTCTTGAATATCACCAGGTGATTGAGAAGATAGCCGCTTATATCAAAGAAGACGCTGATTCGGTCTACAAAATTATTGTCGGTAGCGACTCTGAAGCCAAAATTGGAGATGTTGATTTTGTCACTGCGATTATCGTCCACCGCCTGGGCAAGGGTGGAATCTATTTCTGGCAAAAACAAAAAATACGAAACCAATACAACATGCAGCAACGCATCGGTCATGAAACCCAACTTTCCCTTGAACTGGCCTGGAAGATTCGCGACAGCTTTCAGCACAACGGGCTTTCAGGTTATGAACCTGAAGTTCATATAGATATTGGTTTGATCGGAGTTTCCCGCGATATGGTCAAATGGGTGACCGGAATGGTCTTGGGTAGCGGGTTTGCCTATAAGATCAAACCAGAAAGTTTTGCTGCCTCAACAGTTGCTGATCGTTATACTTAAGCGATTTTGATTACCAACCAACGAAACCATAAAACCAGAATAACTATAATCGATAAAACAAGAAGAGCAAAAGTAGTAATCGCAAAAGCAGCTAAGGGAATTTTTCATCTTACCTTTTTTATATCGTTCTTAACTTTCTCTTTTATCTCAGAGCCTCTTCTTTTAATTTTTTCTTCAATTTCTGGGTCCATATTTTTCAGATGCGCTAGTAGAGATTCGTCATTAGGTTCTTTATTAAACTGAACTATAAAACTTTCATGATGCTCAATTGGTAAACAGTCTAGACAAATTGCCAAGATCTCGTGGTGAAACGTTGAGTCAATCAAGTTAAGTAGGTGATAGTGCTCTTGAGTAGGTAGCTTGAGAACCAGTAAGTCTTGGTGCAGTTCGTCCAAACCAACTAAATGGTCATAAAAAACACTCATAGTTCTTTCTCCTGATGATTTATTCCTAAGTCTTCAGGGTGAGGCCCTGGGCTTTTTGCTTTACCGTGGTCGTTATCCTCACCACGGTGCAATCCTAAATCATGAAACCCATGCTCTTTTGGTGGAGCCATATAGCTACGACCGTGAATGTGGCCTTGGGATTTCTTGTCATCGCTGTCTCGGCCATTTACCTGTGAAGGTGAGTGACCAGCCAGGTTGTTATGAATATTTGTGTTTGAAGTTGGTGTTTGCTGGTTCTTGTGCGACAAGCCTCCGTCTGGCTTTTCTATCTGTTTTTCAATACTCAAGGTTTTCAAATTTGGTTCATGTTTTGTTTCGAGAGGAGGATTTCCCAGTAAATGGGGAAATGCCAAAAAAGCTCCCAAAACTGTTGCTGCAGTAGCCGCCTTGACTCCTTTGCGGCGAATTTGTTGTAAATCAATATTGTGACGGGCAAAGATATCTCTGGTGTGAGGGTGTTTTTCATGGAGAGCCTGTTTAGAAGAGCGTTCGTTGTGGGATAAGATTCTCGCTATATCTTGGAATTTATTTTGATTACGGAAGTTAAAAAAGGACATTAAGGTTATTATAAGTTATGAATAACTTCCCAGCAAGCTAGCCTTGGTTGGCAGTATTCTTAGAATGCAACGGAGTTGATTTTGATCTGAGCTTGTGTATAATAATCGAGTCCAAGTCTACATTCCCCGGTAGCTCAACGGTAGAGCACCTCGCTGTTAACGAGATTGTTGTAGGTTCGAATCCTACCCGGGGAGCCAGAAAAAGGCGATTGAGTTTATCTCAAGCGTCTTTTTCTTGTTTTCAGGGATGAGAACCTATGTGAGAATCCCTAGCTTTCTTAAGCGCAGGTCGCGCTAGCGATCTACCCGGGGAGCCAAATATTTTAGCCTCAAACTCTACGCATTCCTCAAAAGTAAAGTTTATTATATAATCCACTCGTGACTTTAAAGAAACTACAGAAAAGAATCTTTGCAAACAAAATTAAACAGGGTTTTAATATCTCTTCAGACTACAAGGGTATCAGTCATGAAATTTCGTTGTTGGTAGAGGAGTTAGGTGAGTTGGCACGAAGTCATAGGAGAGGTAACAAGGAAGGCATTGTTGATGCTAACATCGATTTATTAGTTCATATATTGGGGCTGATGGAAATATTGGGATTAGATGGAGATGAAGAGGTGGGAAAAGTATTGATTGAAGTAGAAAAAAGGAAGTATGCCAAGGGTGCTGACGGAACTTATAAAAGACTTAAATAAAAAGTTTCCACATACTGAGTCATAGCAGAAAGATAGTCAGGATTTTTTTAAAGCCTCTACCAAAATTTCGTTTGTCCCTGGAAGGGAATCTAGATCCTTTACTTTATCTAGTTCCACCCAATCAACTTTCTGGACGTGATGGTCTTCTGGTTTTTCATCTTGCGAAACGAAATCGCACACAAAAATAAAGCATAGAGTTTGCTGATTGCCCCAATCATACTTCCAGTAATTTGTCTGCACGTAGGGAAGTAAGCGGTTTACTGTTACCTTAACACCTGTTTCCTCTAGTACCTCTCGAACAATTGCCTCTTGTGGAGTTTCACCGAAATCAGCTTTACCACCAGGATATTCCCATTTTAGATGAGCGTCAGGAAGCTCACTTTCCTTACGCAATGTCATCAATAATTTGTTGTCTTTGATTACAACTGCCGAGAAAACAGTAATTTGCTTATCCATAAGTTAAATTATAACAACTTTATGGTCCTGAGTGCTTTGAAAGGCTAGTTTTTTGTTGGGGAAAGTCTTCATAACAGAAATACTGAAAGCTGATATACAAATATTTTTGGTATATCAGGTGTTATATACCCGCAGATTAAGTATATCAGAATATTGACATTCTGTTATACACAAGGTATTATTTACTTAATGGCAACTCACCATCTTCCAAAATCCTTACCTCCAACACTTAACTATGGGGAATTTGCGAAAGAGCTAGCAAAAGCTACTTATCAAATTGGACTATTACAAGGCTCCCAGGCAAGGCTACAAAATGCTTTCCACCTGATTGGACCTCTTGTTGCTAAAGAAGCTGCAGTTAGTTCAAAAATTGAAGGAACGCAAAGTACATCATCAGATATATACATCTACGATGCTGGTGGTAAGCCTAAATACTCTGATACACCAGTCGTGTCAAATTATCGGGCGGCTATGTTGGATGCAATTTCATCAATAAAAGCAGGAAGAAATTTAACAAATAGTTTGATAAAGTCACTTCACGCAACTTTGTTAAAGGATGTTAGGCACAAAGGTGTATTAGGTGATTTTAGAGATAAGCCAGTTTGGATTGCTGAAAAAGAAGGAGACCCGATTGAGAAAGCGTTGTACATACCCCCCGAACATTTCCATGTACCCTCGTATATGGAAAATATACTAGATTATGTTGAGAACAATAAGGACGATTTAAATATTGTTAAGGCTGGGGTGGTACATTACCAATTTGAAGCGGTTCACCCGTTTGAAGATGGCAACGGAAGAATAGGGCGATTATTGATTCCCCTAATCCTGTTTTACAAAAGAGAATTATCATTGCCTATTGTTTATAGTAGCGGTTATTTTGAAGCTAGGGCTTCAGAGTACAGGGATGCATTAAGAATTGTTGATGAGACAGGTAAGTATGAAAAGTGGCTAGTGTTCTTTTTTGATGCGATTTCGGAACAAGCAAAAGAAACTATTAACTTAATTGATAGAATACTTTTGTTGCGTAACACAATTCAATCTAAGTACGAAAGTTCTAAATCTCCTTACATGAATAGGTTTATAGACTATTTATTTGAATCACCAATATTTACTATTCCACAAATGCAAAACAAAATTTCTATTGGTGTTAGGTTAACGGCGGTCAGATTGGTCGAGCAACTTGAAAAAGACAATGTGATTCAAGAAGTAAGAGGAACTAAGGGTCCTAGAGGCTCTAAATTATTCGCCTTCAATAACTTGTTAGCAATAATTAGGTAGAAGTATAGAAGGTTCCAACATACTCGACCAGAGCGAGCCATTACCCCATAGTATTGATTTCTTTATTTATTTCCTATATAATGTGCCTTGTCTGCGGTGGATGTAAAGGCCACGAGACAAGGAGAGTTGATCGATGGTTAGTCTCAATCTAACTGCAGTACTCGAAGAAAGTGAAGTGAAAGGACTTCGAGCGGGTCTCAAAGAGCTCCTTCGTTGCCAGAAAGAGTTAAGGTCATTAGTACCTGACCTTGACCATACAGGGCAGGTTGATATAGAGAATCTTCTCTTGACCGACCGACCAGAATTTGCACCACGGATTAGAATCCTGCTAAACACAATGCAGGACGTGAGGCAAGAAGTGCAGAAGGTCGCAGAGAAGGCATCTAAACGACTCCGAGAGTCTTTGTGTTCTGCATTGCTGCCTGGTTCTGAAACCTTCGTAGACAAGTTGGAGTACGAAGACCTTCTAGATCAGGTGATGTCTTCGTAAGCCAGTCCCATTCCGCTCAACGAGACTCTAAATTTTATTTGGGGAGAAAGTGTCCTTTGGGTGCGAGGTGGGACAAAAGAGAAATCTTAAATCCTCGCCAATCCCAAGCAAATCTTTAAACAAGGTTTCCTTAGGACAAGTAACTAGCTGAAAGGCTAGTTTTTTGTTGGTAAAAAGTTCCCACATAATCGACTAGAGCGAGCCAATAAGGCAAGTAATTGTGGTCTTGAAAAATAGGATTAAATTCATTAAGATTTTGACTAGGAATTAAGAGAACCGTTCGGATAAATCGAAGCGGTCTTTTGATTCTTTGGCTAGCTATTAAAGGCTAGTTTTTTGTTACACTAAGGAAATGGACATATTATTTGCTTGGGTTGCTTCTATTTCCTCAGGTATCTCACCGCTTGTAGTTAAAGCCTCAAGTAAATCGCTAATAAAGAACCCCTGGCTTTTTAATCTGTTGTGGATTGCCTTTGGTATCCCGCTAATAGTAGCTCTGGCTCTGTGGCAGGGTGGGGGTTTACCGAAAGATTGGTTGTCAATAACATTTTTAGCAATCAGCTCAGCCTTGTTTTACGCGTTGTACACAATTTCACTTTACAAGATTGACGTTACAACAATGGGGCCATTGTTTAGCCTTAGGACAGTCTTCGCCGTTATATTAGGAGTTGTAGTCCTACACGAAAATGTTAGTCCTTTTGGGTTAGGACTAATTTTACTGATTGTATTGATGAGCCCTTTTGCCGCGTACAACGAGAACTTAAAAATGAGAGCTTTTTTCCAGAAATACGTTCTAGTAGCAGTTGCTTCTATGGTCTTTCTCGCTCTTGATGGTTATTTTACTAATATCTCAGTTAATAAAAATGGTTACGCAACAACTTTGTTATGGCAGGACCTCCTTACGCTAGCTCTACTTCTACCAACATTAAAGTTCGTAAAAAAGGAGGAAACAGGGGAGTTTAAGACCAAAAATTTCTACCCATTTATGCTACTTGGACTAACCCACTTTGGGTATCTTGTTACTGCCAATCTGGCTTACGCCCACAATCTTGCTCTGAGTAGTGTCGTTGTGTCTCTACCGCTATCAATGGTGTTTGCCTATTTGTTGTCTCGACGATACCCGAAATTTTTGGAAAATCATTCTTCAAAAGTGTACTTGATACGTTTTTCTGCCGCATTAGTGATGGTTAGTTGTGCTATTTGGTTGAGTTTTCTCTAGATTCTAATTAGCGTAAGTTGTTTGGTAGTGGGTTCCTACGTAATCGACCAGAGCGAGCCAGAAAAAGGCGACCGAAATCCTTCAGGCGTCTTTTTCTAGTTTTGGAGTCGGTGGGAGCCTTTTGGGTTATTTGACATGTAAGTAGCAACTTGAGAGCATGGTTTTATGGAGTCAAATCAGAAAACTCATCCTAAACCATTATCCCAACCAATTATTCAACATCAACCATCCAATACCACCCCAACTAATTCTCCTTCAAAATCAAAACTAAAAATTTATATTGCAACCTTTGTAATAGCTATTTTGCTGATTAGCATTGGCGGGCATATGTTAAGTAAAACTAAATTCACAAAACCGACATCGACACAAGACTCTGTGTATTCGCCAGCGTCTATCCCGACAATACCCGCAACAAGCGCATCCGCCATTACTTCACCCCCATCAAGTATGGAAGGTATTAATACTCATACGGAATTGTATAGTAATACTGGTGCTGATCAAAATCTAATTACACTTGGTCCCAAAATTGACAGTTATTCAAGATCGATGCCCTATCTTGGAAAACGTGGATTCGAATTCGAACTTGATAGTAAAGCACCGCTACTTGCGCCTATGGATATGATATTAACAGGATTTCAAAATAATAGTACCGAATATGGGATTGGAGCAGACGGGCAAAAATACACACCAATGAACGACCTCATGTTGTCTTTTGAATCCGACAGTCCTGATTGGCCAGGCGTAGTTATTGTTTTATATCATTTATATACCTCACCTTTAATACCTGGGCACTATCAAAATTCAGATTGCGGCGATATTGAAATAGGTTCTAATAAATTCCAATCCGAGGGACATCTTTTCTTTGCATATGATGATTACACAGTCTCACCAAAAAATAACGCAGAAGCTTGCCAAGCGCTCATCGGATACAAGGTAAAGCGTGGTGAACTGATTGGATATGCAGGCAATGTAGGCGAGCACTCCTTTGCTTCATTCTGTTTCAAGGTGCCAGACAAATCAATAAGTCCGATTGTAAAAAAGGGAAACCAAAATCTGCATTGGGTTCAGCCGGCATCGTTCTTCTATTGGAAGAGTTACAGCCCTGATGCGGATTTCCCGCCTGGAGTGCTTGCGTACCCCTTTGAAATTGACGGCTATCAGCTTCCTGCTAAACAACATGATGTGAATTTTAAGTACACCTCAACGAAATAAAATATGTTCTAACATCGCCCACTAGGTGGAGCCAGAAAAAGGCGACTGAAATCTTTCAGGCGTCTTTTCTCGTTTTCAGGGATGAGAACCTACGTGAGAATAGTACTTTTGCGAAGCAAATGCAGAGAGCGTTGGCGACCCACCTACGAAGCCAGTTTATTCCGTTACCTATTGACAATAATTAAGAAAACTCAGAACATTGATACAATGCCAGATCAAGTTTTATCACATCCTCAAGATCGTTCGGGACCCAACACTAAAATAATAAGTCTTATTATTTTTGTTCTTGGGGCAGTTGTAATTTTATCCGTGGCTGGTTTTTGGTATTTAAGAGACAAACAGTCTCCAGATTCAAATGAAACCTCAACAAATAGTAGTTCTTTAAATAAAAAGGAAAGCCTTGAATTCTACGCCCCTGCTTTTGTGCCTGAAGGTTATAAAATTTATGAGAGTTCATTAAAAGACTATTTCAATTACGGGCCAAACTATTATGAGATTGTTTACATTTATGGAAACAACAATAGTAATGATCCTTTTCCATTTAATATCACCTCTTTTGCTAAACCATCTTATTTCAACCCCCCTACTGACTGTGGTTGGCAAAGACCTGACCCAAGCACCCGAAAAGGCAATCATGTGGAACAAAAATGCCGGTTGGTTGCAACACTAGCTAATGGGTCGGACGTGTTTTATGCGGAACTTTTAAACGATGCTGGGTCAGTGTATTACACCAAAATAGATAATACTGAGATTACTTTAGGAACGGGTATAGGAACTTCTAGAGCCCTAATAAACGAACATGATGCAATAAAGGTACTTAACTCTCTAGAGAAGAAATCACAATAGTAGTTAAATACGAACTTAACCCCTTTTGTAAAAACTTCCCAACACACTCGACCAGAGCGAGCTAAGAATTATTTTATTTTCCTCTTCCATGCAAGGACTAACAAAATCAGACCAGCTGCCTCTAGTAGAATACCTATTAGCTGCATAGTGCTTGCAGCCGAAACCCAACTTGCAGCTTCTTCCAAATACCAAGTTCTCTTTAGTTCTATTGCAGAAGAAACCCACTTGACCACTTCGATTCTGTAAAGAGCGGCGTTAAAAAAGAAAACCAAGGCCACCGACGCCAGGGTAAGTCCAAGTAAGGCCTTGATTTGGTTTAGATCCAGCTTGTTAAATAGAGGCTTGGATATATCAGTAGCCGCTTTGTTCTTAAGAAGCATCAGAAAGCTAACCACCAAAAGTATAAAAGCTATAACGAAAGCAATCCCTGCACCCCTAATCCAATTCCAGCCAACTTCGGCATAGGCATCCAGAGGCTCTTCTTTATAAGCAGCTAGCCAACCGAAGCCTTCAAACAAATAAACTGTAGCAAAAACGAGTAAGCTTATACCGATAGAGACGAAAACAACACTTATCCAACCGCTCTTTTTGTTAAAGTCAAAACGCTGAAGGTAATTCATTTATTTAATTATACAAAATTTCTAAGATAAAAAGCTCCTGACTTCGTTTACAAACGGTGCCAATTTGTTTTCCTTCCCTCAAGTTGCTTTTCCAAAATTTTAGTACTAAAATTCCGACAACCAAGCAAGCATGGGGAGCGGTTACGGAGGGATCCATGAGTAACCTAAACAGTACGGTGCTGGTGGCCGACAACGATCTTGGTGCGCAGAGGCTGTTCAGGATTGCGCTGCTAAAGCAGTTCAACGTCCACACAGTGGTGCCAAACGGCGATCAAACCACGCTTGAGATGTTTGCAGCTCTTGCACAGACGGTTCTTCCTGATCTGATCATACTTGATCCACAGACGACGGGATTGTCAGTGCAGGCTGTCCGAAAGGAGCTGAAGACACCACTCATGGTAGTTTCGGGTCTATGTGCGGACACCAATATACGTTTGTCCTATCTGAACGACGGTGCCGACGACAGTCAGACAAAGCCGTTTGGCGGTGATGAGCTAGCTGCCAGAATTCGGGCTGTTCTTCGGCCCTACGCCCGCCGCACTTCTGAGCTGAGAGATGTGATCGAGATTGGAGATGTCTGCATCGACCTGAATAGCAGGCTCATCACCAAAAGTGGAAAGAGCATCACGCTCACCCGGACTGAGTTCAATCTTCTTGAGATGATGGTGGGTAAGGTAAATTGTCTGCTTAGCTACGGACAAATCCTTGCGCACGTTTGGGGTCCTGAGTATGTAAACGATTCCTCAAACCTGCAAAACTGGGTCTACAGGCTGCGGGGCAAGCTCGAAGACGACCCACGACACCCGCGTCTGATAAAGACCTTCCAAGGAATTGGCTACATGTTGTGTCAGCTGGGTGTAGAGCCAGAGTTGACCGACCAGTTCTCAACTGTAGACAAGACAATAGAGTTGCCTCACGAGATTCAAGAGAGAACTCCGGCATTGGTTTAGCCCTGTCCGGAGCGTAAATTGGATGTCAACTAGGCCAGCATCCCACCGCACCCGAAGCGCCCTAGTTACTATGACGGGCGTATGCGACACGACGGTGGGGTTTGGTACGGGAGGTTGTTGTGAAAGCACGGCCTTCCTTCTTTATTTAAGAACAGAATAAAGTAAAATTGAAAAACTAATTTAAGGGTTGAATGTTTGGGTGCTCGGCTTTTTCATCGACGAGATATTTATAACCAATTGGTTCGACTGTATCGATTCCTAAAACTTTTACTAAATCTATTAGCTTATCTTCAGCGAAAACGTGTTTAGAAGAAAAGACGTTATTAATTTGATCTTCAGTAACACCTTCTTTAGCAATTTCTTTAAGCAGGGCACCGTGATTATTTTCTGTTATAAGCTTTTGAGTATCCTCGGACTCATCTTCAATAAATTCCTCCAAACTTGTAAACGCATCAATTAAGTCACCATTTTTGTAGTAATAGTAAATGAGAGCATCGCTATCGTGTACAAGAAAAGCTATCGCAGGACATCTAAACATACTTGAACAGGTTTGAGTGAAAGCATGGAGTGTAGCAATGTCTTGTTCCTCAGTTTCTTGAGGGTAAATAGTTATCCAAATTGGATTCGAAGAAACAAAAACCTTTTTGTCTTTTAAGGCTACTTTAATAGTCTCAAGATCGTTGGTTTTAAGACTAATATTTGTGAAGAAAGCTCCCATTAAGAAAATAATAGCAACTATTATTGAAAATAAAAAGTTTCAACCCTCCTTCGCTAAAGCTTCGTAAGGTCAGGCATTCTCGACCAGAGCGATCCAGGTTTTTTGTTGGTTAAATTAAAAGGGACGGGCCATCGGTTCGAGAGCCCATCCCTTTGCTGACATTTTGTCCTATCTTCGGGCGAGCAATATTTGCGGTGTCTTAGCCTCTTCCTCAGCGGTTCTCTTCCGTTCTGCCTCGCCAGTCATTGGAACAAAGGCCACCGAATCCAGATAGTGCTGCTCGAATCCCCCAGCCGTCTTTGTCAAGACAAATAGGTTCTGCATTGAGTCTTGAGGGCCAACCGGAATCACCAACTTGCCTCCAAGAGCAAGCTGCTCTTTGAGTGCAGGTGGAATTTCAACCGGTGCAGCCGCGACAACAATTGCATCGAATGGCGCTTTTTCGGGCCAACCAAAGTAGCCGTCACCTACTCGAATTTCGACTGAGTAACCGAGCCGTGACAGACATTCACTTGCGGTGCGAGCCAGAAGCTCGTTGATCTCAACCGAGTAAACTTCCACACCCATCGCTGCTAACACTGCGGCCTGATATCCGGAACCAGTGCCAATGTCAAGAACTCGCTGACCTGGTTTGGCACCAGACAGTTGGATCGTGGCAGCAACAATGAAAGGCTGACTGATCGTCTGACCCTCTTCTATTTGTGATGCGTGGTCGTGGTAGGCGTGTTCAGACACTTTCGGAGGCATGAATTTGTGTCTTGGCACTTTGTACATGGCAGAGAGAACTAGCTCATCATTGATCCCCCAAGGTCTAAGGTGCTCTCGGATCATCTGTAACCTGTCCAGGCAATAGTCGAGTGTCATCATCAGACACGCTCCTTTCGAAGTCTCACCGGCGATCTTACCAGTGAATCCCAATTTCCGGAGAAATTATACCAGAAGTGTGCAAAAGTACCTTGGCTAGTTTTTTGTTGGTGTAACAATATTTCTCCTGTGTCGGCATTTCCCGACATAGGCTGTTCGTACCGTTATTCTGGGGTTTCAAGTTCGACTTGAATGTGGTGGACTGTCGGTTCTTTAGTTTGTACAACCTGTTTGATCCGATCAGTGAGTTTTTCAATCTCATCCGTATCGAGATCATCCTGCAAATGCACTTCCAGATTTACCAAAAGCTTTTCCGGCCCGAGGTGCATAGTCCGTAGGTCCAAGACCTCCTTTACTTCTGGTATTTCTAAAGCCGCTGTTCGTATGTTCTTTTCTACTTCGGGAGCAGCGCTGTGGCCAACTAGTAAATCCTTGACACTTTTAATAAGTAGGAAGGCAAGAATTGCCAGGCTCAGTCCAATTACCATTGCACCGAGACCATCAAAACGTTGTTCGCCTGTAATACCATATAGAAATAGAGACAGAAGCCCAATAATTGAGGCTATTGTCCCCATTAGGTCAAGGACAAAGGCAGTTTTGGTCTCAATCAAGGCAGAAGAGAAGAACTTGTGCAAAATTGTTCCCGAACCACCAGTTTGGCCGAGTCGTCGATAGCTAAGTGAAAAAGAGTAAGCATTGGTCAGGGCTGTTACTACCAAGACAATATAGGCAAGTAGAAGGTTGTGGACTTCTTCTGGGTGTAAAAACCGCTCAAAGCCAAAATAAAAAGAAAAAGTAGCAGTGACAAAAAGTGTGATCTGGGCAGATATCATCGCCCAGAAATACATTTCCCGGCCATGTCCAAAAGGGTATTTTTTGTCAGGAAGTTTGTTTGACGCTCTGACCCCGAGCAAAAGAATCCCCGAGCTGGCCAGATCCGCAACTCCTTGTAGTACTTGAGCAAGCATGACTACACTTCCTGACATGAGTGTAATGACCAGGCTTGAGCCAACATCCAAAGCATCAACGATAAAACTAGTCAGGACAATTTTCTTTGCTGATGGAGCGGAAGAGACTTTTGGCGGAGATTCGAAATCGTTCACAGGTAATTATTATAACAAAGTTAGCTGCTTTTGAGGAGCAGGAAAGCGAGTTTTTTAGAATATAAGTTTCGAAAAGACTTATAGTGTTGTCTTTTTAAGATTAATTTGCTATAATTTCCCAGAAATTACGGTTCCAATCGGAATTGGACCTGTTCTTTGACAACAAGTACCTCAACAGAGGTTAGCGGAGGAGATCAACGTGGTCACGGTAATTAAGGATCTTTCGGGGGTGTTTGGGCGCAAGATCAACACCTTAGTCGGGCACGAACGCCCCGATGCCGATGTCTTTCTCTGTTTCTGGATCGCCCTGCGGTTTGGGCTTTGTATAGTCAATCCCCTGTACCGTTTTGTTCGGTCTGGGGAAAGACTGGAAAGTGGTGAAGGCGACCCCCAAGTTCTACACGTAGACACAGGTTTGGGGGAGTTCGATACTCACGGTAAGGGCCTAGGACGAACTTGTGCTGCAGCTCTGCTGGCGGAACGGCTTGGTATAGAAGACCTCCCCGGAATTGCTGATCTGCTGGAGTGGGTGACCAAGATCGACAACGCCGAGCTGCTGCTGGACTACACCGACATGTCCTACTACATACTGGATCTTCCGAAACTCGAGGAGGTCAAGGACTGGCGGGGAAGGGTTGAATGGGTCAAGGTAGTTAATCTGGCCTACAGGGAGTTTGACAGGCAGTACCAACGGGGTCTTCAGAGGCATCAGAACCGAACCATCGACCTACCCAAGTACGCGCAGTGGATCATGACCCCAAAGAAGGAGATTCGTGTCTGCACAATACTTGATCGCAGCTACCTTCGGATCACCGCCTTTGAGGCCGGAGCTGATGTGGTTGTTTGGACGCAACCCATGGACGGAGCTTTCCACGCTGGGGTTGACATCAACCCAACCGGCGAGAGCCCTGATCGAGTAGAACTGCGGGAGTCTCTCAGTCTACAGGCAGCTGCGGCTGTGCTCCGTTGGCAGGAGGGACAGAAGCGAGGGTTGGATCTGGATGTGAGCGAATTGGTTTACTGGGGTCAACTACCACCAGTTCCTAACTGGTTCCTGTATGACTCCAACAAACTGATACGCTGTGGAAGTGGCACACACCCATTGCGTAAGGAGGAGGAGTTCACCAAACTAACCGGTGAGGAAATAGTACAGGCTGTCATCGCTTCACTGGACTAGTTGACAGACAAGTCGGAAAAATCACGGTATCAGGGCTAACCGACAATAGCCTTTTTCTAAAGATAATCTCTAGACAAGAGGATAGCTTTAGACAAGCAGCAACCCGAAGCTTAACGCGAAGGGTTGTTTTTTGTTGGTTAATAAATTTTATTTAAGTAACTATTCAACCTTGGTTTAATCTCGAGAAAAAGCTAAAATATATTCATGCCCTTGAAAAGAATAGTACCGATCGCGATAACTGATGATGAGAAAGATGGGGTAGGTCTGCTTTTGCGACTGCGGGTACCTTGGCTTATTCTCGGTTTGATTGGTGGTACGGCAGCTTCTTTTATCGTTTCCCGTTTTGAAACAGTTTTGTCAAACAACATCTCCTTAGCCTTCTTTTTGCCAGTGATTGTTTATATGAGTGATGCTGTTGGTACTCAGACGGAAACAATTTTTGTTCGCGATTTGGCAAAAGGAACAGCTAGTTTTACTGGCTATTTAATAAAAGAATTTGCGTTGGGTCTTGTGATTGGTTCAGTTTTTGGAGTACTAATCGGCCTAATCTCCTACTTCTGGATTGGTTCTGTCGGTATTGCCTTGACAGTTGGACTGGCCATGAGTGTTAATGTTGCCTTAGCGCCAATCATAGCTTTACTTGTGCCAGAGATACTATTTAAAGAACACACAGACCCAGCGTTGGGCGGGGGGCCTTTTACAACTATAATTCAGGATATAGTGAGTATTTTAGTGTATTTTCTTATTGCCACTATTATTCTGTTTCGTTAATATAGACTAATAATTTAAATAAGTTCCTATGAAAAACCTAATCAACTTTTTGTTTCCAATTAAAACTGCTTACGCTCATTGCGACATTCCCTGTGGGATATACGATCCCCACGCTGCTCAAGTAGCAGCCCACACCGTGCTTCGAATGACCGGTTTGATAAATGAACTTAGTGGAGATACTAGAGAAACTGAGCACAAACTGGCTCGTTACACCAAGGTTAAAGAAAAGCACGCTGAAATTGTTAAACACGAAGTTGTAGTTTTGTGGGGAGATTATTTCAAGGAAGAACATTTGAAGGAATACCCGCAGTTGTCAGAAACAGTTTACCGAACCTTGAAGCTTGCCTCGAAATCCAAGCAGGAAATTAACATTGAGGTAGCAAAGGACTTACTCACCCAGGTACAAGTGATTGCTGAGATTTTCTATAAATCTAAGGATTTAACGCCAATTAAAGTTAAACCACCGTTTCCAACTGAGGGTGAAATTGTCAGTTTTAAAGCTTAGAGTACCATTTTCTCGTTATAAAATTTCCGGTCACAGCATGGAAGCGACTCTGAAAGCAGGCGAAATTGTTTGGGTCAACAACTGGTCCTATCTCTTTTCCAAACCCAAAGTTGGCGATATAGTTGTTTTTCGCTTTCAGAATAAGGAAATGGTGAAAAGAATTACTCAGGTTAAATCAGATTCGGTAGAAGTTGTGGGTGACAACAAGGTAGATAGTCTTGGTAGTCAGGATATTGGGAGTATCTTAATAAGAAATATTGTGGGTAAAGTTTGGTTTTGATTGTTTGACAAGTACAGGTTTTTCCTCTACTATTTTGTGTAAATGAAAAAGCTTCTGCTTCCGTTAATCTTATTGTCAGTACTACTCATTTCCCAAACATCTATAGTTCTTGCAGAATCAGATGATGACGATAATAATTCTTCTGGTAACCAATCAAGTGATTCTGGCAGAGACTCCAATAAATCAAGAAGAGAATCTCTAAAAGAAAAGGTAAAAGGTGAGATTGAAGATAAGCTTAAAGAGGTTAAAGAAAAGCTAGCTTCTAAAGCTGCACTCCGAAAAGAAAAACTTGAAGCAACCAAACTTAAAGTTTGCGAAAAAAGAAAAGAAATAATTATCCGTCGTTCCACAAAACTTGCCGAAAGAGCAGAAAGGCAAATAACTAACTTCACCGCTAAAGTAGAAAGAGTTGATAATTATTACAATAACAAGTTGTTGCCAAAAGGTGGCGTAGTTGCTAATTACGATTCCTTGATAGCTGATATCGAAGCTAAAAAACAAGCTGCTCAGACTGCTGTCGACTCTGCCAAGACTACCGCACAAAACTTTGATTGTGCAGGTGATGACCCCAAAGGACAACTGACAAACTTCCGTACTGACATGCAGAACGCCATCAAAACACTAAAAGAGTACCGAACAAGTATTAAAAACTTAATTGTGGCAGTTAGAACTGCCAACAAGACAGCTACTAGCTCAGCTGATAATTAAACCATGGAAGAACAAAACCAAACTGCAAACCCAATACAGCCTGAACTCACTGCTACTCCAGCCCCAACTGTTCCAGCAGAAGTGCCGGGAAAGAAAAGCAAAGCTACACTTTACGTTATCCTAGGTCTTGTAGTACTGCTCTTAGCGTTTGTTGGAGTGATAATGGCTCTAAACAGTTCTGCAGAAAAAACTCCAGCACCCACCACAACAGCCCAAACGACAGAGATAAATAGTACTGCTGATTTGGATAAGACCTCAGAGGAATTGGACAACGCTGACCTTGATAGTTACGAAACTGATCTTCAGCTCAACGACAACGACGCTTCTACTTTCTAATTTCAAATTGGATAAGTTAATAAACCTTTAAGTGCTGGTAAGTTGCGGCTGTACTCATTTGCTGTTTGCGAGATAAACTCAATCACCAAAGTTGAAATACCTCTTTTAGTAGCCCATTCCTCGTAAGTTCCAGTAATTATATAACCCAGAGCCGAGATTTCACTTTCCTCACCGCTACTTTGACTGCGTGTGTAACCGGTTAAGTTTGAGTACCAATCCCCAAAACCTTGAGCGATTCCGTCTCCCAAGACTAAATTGGCGTTTGAGTGGTAAGTAATACTTAAAGTTGGGTTTTCGCTATAGACCAAGTCTCTTAGAGCCCTTGTTTCCGGTTCTGAAAACGGACCACTACCGCCTCCGGCTGGGTAAGAGCGGTTTTGCCAATAAGTTAATGCTTGCCAGTCTGGTAGATCCCAATTACGGTTAAGATCGACGTCGTTGGCATTAAAGCGGTTATTAGCTGCTCTTCCATCAGGATTGGCATAAGGGACAATGATAAAGGTTCGGTCGCTACCAATTTGGTTTTGGTTAGCCCGTAAATAACTGATCCAAGAATTGAGCATAGTACCAGTATTGGCTTCGGAGCCATGCATTGCCCCGATCAAAAGGATTTTCTTTGAACCCGTTCCGAAGTAGGTTGCAGTAATGGAACGTTTTTTGACTGAGTAGCCAATTGTACGGGATCGTTCACTTGTAGTTGTAAAACTTGAAGAGAAGTTCTGGGTACTGTCCTCACCGCCCAAACTTTTGACACCGGCACGAACATTGATAGTATAGCTAGTTAGCATGGCTAAGCCGCTAGTTTTGTAGTACAGAGTGTTACCAGACCAGGAAAAGGTACCTTCGAGACTTGGTGTGGTTGAAAAGCTTGCTTGGGCGGAAGCTGTATCAACGGGTTGGTTGAAGGTTACAGAAATAGTACTGCTGGGATTGACACTTTTACCAGTCGGCGAGAAGGCTGTTACTAGAACCTTTCCAGCAGTAGTAAAAGAAATAACTCTTTCTTCAGCTAGTTGCGACCCATCAATACCAGAGATTGCATTCAAAAAAGTTAATTTATAGGTTGTGTTGGTAGTCAAAAAGTTGCTTGGAGAGAGTAGTAGTGTTTTAGGATCTTTCCAGGTAAGTTTATAACTCAATTGAGGTTCAATCTTGATAAATTGGTCAATTTTATCTTGCGAAACTTCTTTGTTGAAAACGAATTCAAGCTGGGTTTGTTTGGGAACAATCACAGCGCCATTTGTTGGGGTGCTGCTTGTAATTTCAAGTGGATCAATAACCGAGAAGTTGTCTGAGTAAAGTATTTGGTTGCCTAGGGTTTGTGATTTGAGAGAGAGTGAGATAGCATAATCCTGGCCTTGTTTTAACTTAGTTTCAGGTCCAATTGTTAAAACACTTTTTACGACTTGCTTTGTATATTCAAATTTGGGTTCGGAATTAAAAGTGAAATACTCAGCCGCTAAATCGCTAACTAGTTTAAATTGGAACTTTGAAGCAGCGGAAATCTGGGTTTTGTCAGGAAACTTGTTTGCAGCAGTAACCTTTGGTAAAGAAGCTGTTTTGAAGTTCACGATTCTGGTGGTTTTTAGGCCTAGCCAATTTTTTGCCTGTATTTCCAGTTTATATTCTGTTTCCGGGTAGAGAAGATCCAGAGGCTTGATTACCAACCTCTTCTTGAAAGGATAACGGTCAGAGTCTAAGTGGGCAGAAAGTGGTGTGTCGTAATTTGATTTTACCAACAAGGAATCATTATTTACCCAACCCCACAAAGAAACCTCTATTTCTTGGTCCAGGCGCTGCGGGGAGAGGCTATTTGCAGCTACTTTAGGAGGAAAAAGTGTGTAGAGACCAAAGGCAAATACGGTGGTGTAGAAACCAATCACAAAATAGTGTGGGATAAAGTGTTTGTGGTAATGGTAATGCCTTTTGAGCTTGTGGTGGATTCGTTCCATGAGACAGCACCTACAGTGTACCTGTAAGAAAGGGGTCATTCAAGTCAAATTTTCTTGCTATACTAAGGGTGAATGGTAAAAGCCGTACGTTTGGCAGAAAACCCAATATTAAAACCCACAGGTGACTGGTGGCAAACTCTTGGAGTTTTTAATCCAGGAGCAACTATTTTCCAGGATAAAATCTTACTGCTTTATCGTGCTCAGGGTAATGACCACATTTCGAGATTTGGATTAGCTTTGAGTGATGATGTTATTAACTTTACTTCACAAAAAGAACCAGTTTTCGAAGGTTCAATCTCCAACCCTTACGAGCGACTTGGGGTAGAGGATCCACGGATTATTAAAGTTGGTGATGAGTACCTGATTATCTTTACTGGTGTTTCTGTCTATTCAGGTAAAGAAAAAAACAAGCTTACCTGGCAGCGTAAGGCACCTTGGCGTGTAAGAACTTTCCTCACCAAAACTAAAGATTTTGCTAACTTTTCTAACGAAGAGATGATTTTGGATTTTGATACGAGAGATGCAGTTTTATTTCCTGAGAAAATAGAGGATCAGTTTGTGCTCTTGCACCGTGTTTTTCCAGATATGTACATCTCTTTTTCCAGAGATTTAACTAAATGGGAGGTAGGGAAGAAGATTCTGGAGCCACGAGCGGGTTTTTGGGATAGTGAGAGAATTGGATCTGGTTCTCCTCCATTTAAAACTAAATTGGGATGGGTACATTTTTACCATGGTGTTGATGATAAGGCTAACTATCAACTGGGAGTTCTTGTTCACAACCTGAATAATCCGGAGAAGATAATTTATCGTTCGGAGGAACCTATTTTGAAACCAGAAAAAGTTTGGGAAAAAGAAGGGACATTTCCTAACGTTATTTTTTCATGTGGGGCAGTGGAAAAAGATGGAAAGTATCTAATCTATTACGGGGGAGCGGATAAGGTAATTGGAGTAGCTGGTGTGGATAAAGAGGAACTCCTTTGGCAACTTGAGAAAGAGATTGATCAATGAGTATTTGGCAAGAAGCACAGAATAGGCAAGAATGGAACAACTTTGTGAGTCAAACACCAGGCGGTTCTTTCTTGCAAAGCTACGAGTTTGGAGATTTCTACAGTTCTTTAGGGAAAAAAGTTTGGAGGCTTGCTTGTTTTGATAAGGAGTTAAGTAGCGTTTGTTTATTGGTCAAACAAGTCACAAAGTTTGGAAATTTCTTATATTGTCCTGGTGGTCCTTTGTTGACAGACGAGGAGAAAATAGAGGAATTGATAACTAAAGTTACTCAGATTGCAAAAGAAGAAAATGCAAACTTTGTTCGTTTTGAGCCAAGAATTATGAGTGAAAATCAGAAAGAAAAATTACTTTCTTTGGGGTTGCGAAGAACAAAAAACTTTACCCAACCGGAGTGTACCCAGATTTTAGATTTAATCCAAAGTTTTGAAGTCTTGCGAACCAACCTTTCTGAGTCTACCCGTCATAATATTGGCTGGGTAGAACGTAAGGGGGTACGTGTAGTTGTCAGTGAAGAACAAGAAAAATTGGAAATATTTGAGAAATTGCTGAGTGAAACTTCGGCACGACAAAAATTTCAGCTTCATCGAGAGACTAATTATTACACTAAACAGTTCGAGAGCTTTGTCAAACAGGGAATGGCCAAGCTGTACTTAGCCTATGAACCAGCAGAGGAAGGGAACCAAGTCCTAGCTGCGGCGGTGGTAATCAATTTTGGAAAAACTACTACCTATCTGCACTCTGCCAGTAGTGCTAAGAATCCAAAACTAAGAGCACCATATCTGATGCAGTGGAAAATAATTGAAGATGCCAAGAATTCCGGGTACGAAAAATATGATTTTTGGGGAGTTGCCGCAACGGACAAACCAAGCGATCCCTGGTCAGGAGTTACCATCTTCAAGAAAAGTTTTGGGGGTGAGAAAGTGTGTTATGAACCGCCGTACGATTTAATCCTTAACAAGCGCTATTATATAGATATTTTATTAGAAAAGGCTCGATTGATACTACGAAAATGGCGCTAATAAAGAAAATACCCTTTTGGTTACTACTGCTTGAAATACCACTTTTGTACCTAGCTTGGCAGTATTTTACGAGGAGCAGTCTCGAAGTTTATGATGCTTCCTCTCATCTAGCGCAAATTGGGTATATAAAAAATTATCTTTGGCCACAAATCTCTGGTTTCAATAGTTTCAATTTACTTGGTTTTGACCAGGGGCTGTTATATCCGTCCTTATTTCACTATATTTCTGCGACTTTGGCTTTTTTTGTTGGTATAGAGGTAGCCGCAAAGCTTGTAATTGCCGCCGCACTAGTCTTGCTGCCAGTAAGTATTTACGGATTTTCAGGAGTTTTCTTTAGGACGAGCAACGCACGAGCATTTGTCACTGGCACCATTTTGGTAGGGGTTTACGCTTTGCCTGGTTATTTTGGAGCTGATATTAAAGGTTTAGTCCAAATTGGACTGCTACCGAGTTTTGTTTCTCTACCGCTTGTATTTCTCTACCTCTGGTCAGTATTGAAACCAAAACCAAACTTTATTTTATCTGGACTTTTACTTTCAGCAGTTATTTTGACCCACCTGGTCGCCGGTCTTTTCTGCCTATTATTATTTCTGAGTGTTTTTCTGGTTCAACTTTGTATTAAAAAGTTTGACAATTTATTAGTAAAACAACTTTTGATTGCACTTGGATTAAGTGCTTTTTTCTTGGTTCCATTTATTTTCAATTATTCTCTGATTAGTCAGTCAGTCCATTTGGGTTCGTTACTTCTACCAAATATTGCAGTTTTGGTATTCTTAGTTGTTGCCAGTTTTCTGCTTTGGAAAACCAAGGTAGTGGTGCTTTTTCCAGTAGCTATTGCTGGTCTACTTTTAGCGGTAGTAGTTTTGGTGGATGCGGTAGCTTTACGTTACTTTAACTCCGGTTTTTTCTTTGAAAAAATCTACAACCTCCATCTTTACCGGTATCAAACCTATCTTTATTTATTAACAGCCTTTTTAGCTGTGTATTGGCCAACAAGATTCCTTTTTGAGTCCCAAAGAAAGACCCTGATTAGGAGAGAATATATTGTAATATTACCTATTCTGGTATTGGTTTTTGCTAGTTTCATTCGTGCTCCTTTTATCACAAGTACTGTCAAAATAAACATTTCAGACAAGGGCTCTGGCGGCAGATTCTTGGAATTATTTAGTCGCGAAGATTCCTATCCCTACATTTACAGTGCGCAAAATAAACTTGCTGTAGAGGAAAATAAACCTTGGGCGTATGGGCTGCTGACAGATTCAACTCCAAACGGACCGTACCTTGGATCCTTGATCAGAAGTTTTGACCCGTTCGCAAAAGACGCTGCCCAAGAGAAATTTATCGAACGCAGGCGCTTGGATAGAGTAAAGGTCTACGACGCCCTAAACCTCTTTGGAATCGAGAATCTAATGTTTCTGGATCTCGAGAAAGGGGTTGATGCACAATCTATAAATGTGAGGGTGAGCAAAAGTGGTGTTGGCAAATCTTTGGTAGAGATACCGAAATGGGAAATAAAAGAAATAAACGGTAACTGGAACACTAGTGTAGAGGAGTGGTGGTTTGAGAAAGGTAAGTTTGATACTTTGTTGGTAGAGTCAGAGGAAAGAAATAAGTTTGCTACAAACGTAGCTGAGGTGAAGAATTTGAAACATTCAGAAGATTGGTCAAAGTTTAGTTTTGAAGTCGACAGTAGCGAAAAAGTACCGGTTTTAGTGAAATTTACCTTTCTTTCTGGCTGGAAAGCAACTGTAGCAGGTAAGGAAATCCAGATTCATAAAGCTAGTCCAAACCTAATGTTGGTCTATGCTTCAGGAAAAGTTGAGTTTGAATATCGAAAACTTTGGTACCAAAACTTAAGTTTATTAATTAGCAGCTTTACCTTAGTAGGTATACTAGTAGCATTAGTGAGGAAACCGTCAGCTAAAAATGTTAAAAGACATTCCTAAATCTGTAGCCGAAAGAATAAAGGACTTTAGTTCCATTAGACTTGTTTTCCCACTTCTCCTTTTGTTAGTGGCTTTAGTAATAACGTTCTTGACGGGTTCTTTCTTTTCGATTGAAGATATTGCCAAGGCAATTCCAGACCATCAGTTGAAACCTGGGAAGATCAATGCCGAGGTTGAGTCAAAAGTCATCAATGTTTCTACCCAAAGTGCGAACATTCGAATAGAGGAAAACATACTCGGTTCGAAGGTATTGCTAAACAAAATAATAACCACTGACAAAGGGGATAATTTATTAGTCCTGATAAACAAAAAAATCCAACTGCCAGCGACTTATGTACCCTCAGATTTAGTTTCACTAGTCGGTTCTGTTTCGACAGTACCTGGAGCAGCCCTGCGGCAGGAAGCCGCCCTGGCTTTGATAGACCTGATAAACTCAGCTAAAGCTTCTGGTTTGAACCTGACCATTGTTTCGGCTTACCGTTCGTACTCGCAACAAGTAGCAGTATTTAAGGGTTGGGTTAGTAGTGCTGGAGTCAAGAGTGCTGAAAGTTTTAGTGCCAAGGCTGGTCATTCCCAACATCAGTTGGGGACAGCTATAGATTTTGGGGTTGAGGGGAAAAGCTACTTCAATGAATCTTTCGGGCAAACGGCGGAGGGACAGTGGTTATTCCAGAATGCTCCAAACTTTGGTTTTGTTATTAGCTATCCGAAGGGAAAAGAGGTAATAACAGGGTACTCTTATGAGCCGTGGCATTACCGTTACATTGGAAAAAGCAGCGCTCAAAAAATGGGCAGTTTGGGACTCATTCTCGAAGAATTTTTACAAAGATTTGGCACCTGGTAGCTCTTCCTATATAATAAATTGATGCACAAAAACCACAAACTAATTTCAATTTTATTGATTGGTTATCTAGTAATAATTGTTGGTTTTATGCTGATTCGGAATATGTCACTGACTCCGGATCGGATTTTTGTAATTCTGTTGTTTGGTGCAGTTATCGTTGGCCGGGGTAAAACCTTTTTGCGGGATTGGATACCGTTTGTAGCCTTATTAATCGGTTATGAGATGGTGAGGGGTTTTGCTGATACCGCCGGCTTCAAAGTACATGTCTCCGAGCTGGTAAACGCGGAAAAAGCCATCTTTGGATTTCTTCCTGGTGTGGAATTGCAAAAGCACTTCTTTAACCCAAATAAGCTTGCTCCCTGGGACGTGGGAGCGGTGCTGATCGATTTCCTGCACTTCCTCCTGCCTCTGATGGTAGCTTTCTTCTTCTGGATCAAAGATAAAGGGGCATATTGGAAGTTTGTTATTGCCTTATTGGGGTTGTCTTTTGCAGGATTTATAACTTATTTACTATATCCAGCAGCTCCACCCTGGTATGCAGATCAGCGAGCCGGTTTAATCGAAATCAACAAAGTAGTTGATTATGTTGTCAGAGATATTGGCTGGGGTTGGGATTTCTCGCGAATTTATAACAACCTCAATCCTAATCAAGTCGCGGCTATGCCTTCGCTACATTCAGCTTACCCCTGGTTAGCTTTCTTGGCCCTTAGACACTTTAGCAAGAAGGTGGGTTACTTCTTCCTACCATACCCGATTTTGGTTTGGGTTTCTGTTGTGTATTTGGGTGAGCACTACGTCATTGATGTAATTGCTGGGATAATCTATGCGACAGTGGTGTATCTAATTGTTTATCATTTTGATGCCATAAAGAAGGTTTTAGCCAAAGTCCGCAACCAAACAAAAGTTACAAATCGGAAGGAGATAAAACCGAGCTAACATGAAAGTTAAAGTTGATCGCAGTTTATGTATTGGTGCTGGGACTTGTAGCGTCATTGCTCCCGAAGTTTTTGAACTTGACAGCGAGCTGAAAGCAGTGGTGAAGGATCAAAACGGTGCTCCGGACGATAAGATCATTGACGCTGCCAAAAGTTGTCCAGTTCTTGCAATAATTCTTGAGGATGACAATGGCAAACAAATTTTCCCCTAAAATATTTCTTCAACCTTTGACAGCAAAGGTTGAGCCAAACTGCCGCCTGAGTCTTCTTTAGCTACCCCAAACAAAAAATAGTTAAGATTGGGTAGGAGTAGAGGCATCACTGTTTGTAGTGGCGGATGTTTTTTTGTGGAACAATTTTCGACGAAGTAGTACAAAACCAAGTAACACCCCCAAGAACAAAAATGCTAAGGCAATAATAAGTACTAACCTCAAGTCGGGTTGAGAAGCCTCAGCCTTTGCAGCTTTTGGCGAGTAGGTGAAAGTAGTAGTTAATGGTAAAACAGTGCCAATACTACTTGTAGCCTTTAATTTTAGAGTGTTAGAACCTTCTTTGAATATCAGTCTTTTAATCGAAAATTCTCCGGTTGGAGAAACTGTTAAGGCAGCAAGCTTAACTCCGTTAAATTCTCCAGTTACTTTGGCTTTAGGATCAGAAATTCTTCCTAAAATCACTGTATTGGCGTCGGTGACGATCTTTTTTGGAGTAACAACTTCCAGTTTCGGTACGGCTGAAAAAGTAGTAAAGTGAGCGACAGTAAAGCTTAAAGTCCCGGATTTCTCGTCATAATTAATATTACTGACGACACCTTGTGTGTCTTTTTGGCCATTAACCAGAATTTCCGGAACGGTGGTAAACGGGAGGCTATACATGGTAATAGTAGCCTTTTTATTGAGGGAAGGAATAGTTTGCGAATCTAAACTGATAGTGTTTGGAGAAGTTAGCTTTATGTAGTTATCCAGTGTTGCAAGAGTGTTTTTGACGTCGTTGGCTGCTAGGTCTATGGGTTCAAGGAAAACAATTTTGCTCCCGTCTTTTGTTTGAACGGTAAAGTTCTCGACAACGTTTGCTGAAGATGTTGGTTGTCCGGAAGTTGGAAGACTTGATTGGATTTTAACAGTGTTGGTTGTTGAGGGGCTATTTTGGGTTGAAGTTGGTGCAGAGTTTGAGCCAGCTGAAATTGGTGAAAGCGAAAAGTCTAGGTTTTCAATATAACCACTGTTACACCAGTCTGTTGAGACGGAGAGAGTTTTTGTTTGGGGAGTGTAACCCTCTTTTGAGGCGGTAATAGATAGTGTCGAACCATTGTAGGGCGATTCTAGGGCATAGTTTCCTGCACTATCACTTACGGCTGAGCTTTCGGGGTAACTAACACTGACCCCGGAAAGTGGGGAATTATTGACAGCTGACTTTACTGTTCCTTCGATCGATAAGTACCAACCAAAAATAGTGATCTCACCCACAGTAATTGGGTTGGAAGTGGAGTTGGTGAGACGGTATTGGGCAAAAGTCTGGTTTAAATTGCAGACATCTGTTGTAGAATCTTGCCATGCTTCAGACAGGACGGCGCTTGCACTCAGAGCATTCCTTTGGAAAATGTCTATTCCGGTGTCTGGAATGACAATCCAGAGTTTCTGATCTCCTAGATTAAAGATTGAGCTGTCAATGGATCCCCCGGGGCTAATTGTTATACCACTACCACCAAAACTAACACCAGTCGCGGAAGTGTAGCTGGTCCAGTTGCTATTTGTTCCCCAAGTAACTGTAAAAACACTGCTACTTGAACTTGACCATGTTGTTTGTTTCCAGCTAAGTGAATCATTCGGTGCATATGCGAGAATAGGTCGCATTTTTAAGTTAGTAGTTACATTTGGGTCAAGGGTAATCAGGCTGAAAAAAGCCAAACTGATTGAAGAGAAAGTCAAAAGTAGAGCTAAAAAATGTAAGGTAATATTCTCAAGTCTTGGATGGTGTTTGGGCATTGATTAAATTATAAGTTTAAGAGATACATTTAGTCAAAAAGTTGATGAATAATAAGGTGATAGACAAACTGAATAGTTCGCAGCTCTACTAAGTTTCTGAAGAAGTTGGTTTTGCTTCCACTTTGTCACCCATTTCGACCCGTTTTCTTTTCCGATAGACAAAGAAGTAGAGTAGTAAGGCAATTACGATTGTGCCCAAAGCAGTTACCAGAAAAGCTGTGAGTGCAAGTGGGTTTTGAGTCAACTTGGTGACACTAAGCCCATTCGGATTATAGGTGATTGCAGCAACTAGTGGTGTGATTGTACCTAACTCGCTGACTGCCTGAAGCTTAAGTTCATTTTTTCCGTTTTTCAAAACCAGATCATTTAAGGTAAATTCTCCGGTAGTTTTATTAGGAGTGAGTTTTGCTAAAGGTGTACCGTTAAATGAACCGGTTACCCAGGCATTGGCATCAGAAACCCTAACTTTAATGACGAGATCCTTAAGACTAGTAAGTGTTGTGTTTGAAGGTGAAACTAGCTCTAGTTTGGGAATTGCAGTAAAAGTAGTAAAGTGGGAAACAGAAAACTCAGCTGATTTTTTGTTTTTATTAAAAGTAACTTTGCCAACTGTTTTTTTAGAATCTACTCTACCATCAACTAGTATTTCTGGAGCAGCAACATACTTGGCCAACCCCAGCATAGTTAGTTTTGCCTTTTTATTTAATGCGGGTATAGCAACAGAGTCAACAACGATCTTACCCGGCTCGTCGAGATCAACATACTTGTCTAGTTCCTTTAGTTTCTCAATGCTATTCTGGCTTGAGAGGTCTAGGTCTTCTTCAAACTTAATCTCGTTTTTGTCATCAATGGCGATGGTAAAAGCTTTTACTTTTGTATGGTCCAGAACTTTGGTTGGGTCGGTGGTTTTGGTTTTTGAAAAAATAGCTGGGATAACAATTTTATTAAACTCTTCGATTCCAAGTTTGGGCGATGTATCGACAACCTTAGTTGTTCCAGAAGAGTTGGAGCTCGTTGTGCTAGGAGAACTAGATGAGCTAGGTGTAGTTGAGTTGGTAGTCGGGTTTTTCTGTAGGGAAAAATTAATAAGTCCATAATAGCTACATTCAGACAACGCTAAAGAAGACTCGGAAAACGTTTGAGTTTGGCTTTGGTAACCAGTAGCGGAAGCAGTTATAGAATAGCTAGTATCTGATGTGTCATACGTATGGTTTATACCATAAGAGCCTGGGTAATAGCCTCCAGCAGCATTTACAGTCTTTAGGAAAGGGCTGTTTTTTAGAAAACTTGTTGTTGATGAGCTTGATCCTAGCGTAACTGTAGCGTTTGAGATAGCCGTGTTTGTAGAAGCGTCTTTAACGGTTCCGCCGATAGATAAAAACGCAGAAGAAAATCTTACCGTATTAATATAATGGCCGATTGCCGGTAAGTTTCCAAATTTATATTGAACATAGCGATAGTTACCTGGACAACCCGAAGAGTTCCAGCTTGCAGCCTGAACTTCGGCTGGGCTGTTACCGCCCCTGGTCCAAATGACGTAATTCTGGTTATCTGATGCAAAGGGGGTAATTGAGGCAATCCGTTTTGTACCAGCATCAAAAATTGTTGAAACAAACTCGGGCACATAATCTGGATCGTTTCTTTGGATACCACTTGAGTTTGCCGTAACATAACTAGCACTGGTATATTTATCCCAACCACCGCTGGTGCCAATGGAACCCCACGGTATCGAAAAATTAGTCCCACTAGTTCCTCCAGCCCAGGATACCTGGTCCCAATAAGAACTATATTGGCTGGCAGCTTCAACCTGAATGGATGGGGTATTTGTAGTCTCATTTTGGTAAACACCAAATGCTAAGAAAGAGGTTGCGAAAGTGGAGAAGAGTAGCAATATGGCAAGTAGATGAAGAGTAAAGTGCTCAAGTCGATGAGAGTGTTTAGCGGGCATTAATTAAATTATAGTTCTGCTTTTTAAAACAAGTCAAATAGAATTTCTTGAATTGAGAAGTAAGTTGTGTTAGTTTCTTTATTCTTAGTAGCTTTAATTATGCTAGAAATCCAAAATCTCCATGTTTCTACCGAAGGCAAAGAAATTCTTAAAGGTCTAACCCTGAAAATAAATCAAGGCGAGATTCACGCAATTATGGGACCTAACGGTTCGGGAAAGTCCTCACTTTCTTTAGTTCTGATGGGCCACCCACGTTATCAAATTACGGCAGGATCGATTAGTATTGATGGGCAAGATGTAGCTTTACTAACTCCTGATAAGCGGGCAAAATTAGGTTTGTTTTTGGCGATGCAATACCCAGTGGCGGTCCCAGGTGTTTCAGTTTTTAACTTACTTAGGTCGGCAAACAAAAATCTCGAAAGAGAAAAGATTTCAGCCCTTGAATTTCAAAATAAAGTAAAAAAAGAAATGAAAAGTCTGAAAATGGACGAAAAGTTTCTCTCTCGAAGTATTAATGATGGTTTTTCCGGGGGAGAGAAGAAGAAAGCCGAGATTCTACAGCTGTCGATTTTAAAACCAAAGTACGCCATTTTAGATGAGACTGATTCGGGACTCGATGTTGACGCTCTCAAGATAATTGCCAACGCAATTAAGCAACAAGTGTTAGGTGTCATGCGTCATGAAGCTCCGGGAATACTATTAATTACTCATTATCAAAGAATTTTGAAATACGTCAAACCAGACTTTGTTCATATCTTAGTTGACGGAAAGATCGTTAAAAGCGGCAACAAATCCCTTGCCGAGCAAATTGAAGAAGAGGGATACCAGGAGGTTTCTAGATGAAGAAATTAATACTTGTTATTTTGGTAGTTATCATTCTAGTTTTAATGTATTTGCTTTATAAACAAGCAACAGATATACATTGTTTTAGTTTAACTAATAACTGTTAATTAATATGCCAAAAGTTGCACAAGTTGTGGTTAACGAAACCTACCGCGAAAAATATGGGTTCGCTAAAAAAGACATTTCCTTTTTTCGTTCAAAAAAAGGTTTAGATGAGAGTGTTGTTCGGGAAATTTCGGCACACAAAAGTGAACCCGAGTGGATGCTTGATTTTCGTCTTAAAGCTTTAAAAATCTTCGAAGCTAAAAAACAACCAACTTGGGGAGCTGATCTCTCGACAATAAATTACGACGATATTTACTATTACATCAAGCCCACAGAAAACAAAAGTAAAACATGGGAAGATTTACCAATTGAAATTCGCGATACTTACAATAAAATCGGTATCCCTGAAGCTGAAAAAAAACTTTTGGCCGGTGTTGGGGCCCAGTACGACAGTGAAGTAATTTATCATTCGATCAAAAAAGAATGGGAGAAAAAGGGTGTTGTTTTTCTTGACACCGATAGCGCACTCAAGAAATACCCAGAGTTTTTTAAAGAATATTTTGCTAAAGCGATTCCACCAGCGGACAACAAACTGGCTGCGTTAAACTCCGCTGTTTGGTCAGGCGGCTCTTTTATCTATGTTCCTCCCGGTGTGAAAGTCGACATTCCTCTGCAAGCCTACTTCCGTATTAATGCCGCCAATATGGGCCAATTTGAGCGGACTTTGATTATTGTTGATGAAGGGGCAGAAGCGCATTACGTTGAAGGTTGTACTGCGCCGATTTACACCACTGATTCACTCCACGCTGCGGTTGTGGAGATATTCGTCAAGAAAAATGCCCGTTTCCGCTACACCACAATTCAAAACTGGTCCAACAATGTCTACAACTTGGTCACCAAGAGAGCTTTTGTTGATGAAGACGCAGTGATGGAATGGGTCGATGGTAATATTGGTTCAAAAATCACCATGAAATATCCGAGTGTTTACTTGCGGGGAAGAGGAGCGAGAGGGGAAGTTTTGTCAGTTGCCTTTGCTGGCAAGGGGCAACATCAAGACGCTGGTGGAAAAGCAATTCACCTAGCACCGGACACCAGTTCGCAAATAATTTCCAAATCCATTTCCAAAGATGGTGGGAGAACTAGTTATCGCGGGATGCTGAAAGTGATTAAAGGGGCGTCAGGTGTCAAAGCCAATGTCCGTTGCGACGCTTTAATTCTCGACGGTAATTCACGCAGCGATACTTACCCAACCATGCAAATTGACGAGGAAGACGTCAATATTGGCCACGAAGCGTCTGTTTCCAAAATCGGTGAAGACCAACTTTT
>CAYHXX010000003.1:0-88350 GCA_964360785.1 uncultured Gammaproteobacteria bacterium
CGCTGAAAGCATCTAAGTGCGAAGCTCGCCCCAAGATTAGGAATCCTTGAAGAACCGTGGAAGACTACCACGTTGATAGGCAGCAAGTGTAAGACTGGCAACAGTTTCAGCTAAGCTGTACTAATAGTTCGTTTATGATCTTTGAAAAACTTCTTTTCAGTTTCTAGAGTACTTGAAAGTGTCAGGTATCATGTATCAAAGTGACATGATTTCTGACAAAGCGGTTTTGGTTTAGTTATCAACAGTCTTGATACTTTGACACTTGACACGTTGATACCCAAACTAAGGTCGTTTGAGCGCCAGTGCTCCACCTCTTCCCATTCCGAACAGAGTCGTGAAAGCTGGCAGCGGAGACGATACTTGGCCTACTCAGGTCTGGGAAAATATCTCGCGACCCTATTTTTGAAAAGCCTACCAGCAATGGTGGGTTTTTCAGTTTTCAACCCAAAACCTTGCAAGGACGGGCCTTGCAAGCGCAACCAGGGGGTTTCCTTTTAGTAGGTGGAGGCGTGTTGTTTGTGGTGAGATTCAATAATTTCTTCAATTAAATTTTCAGCTTCCAGAGTATCTTTTCGTGAAAGCCGTTCAATTAGCATGGGTGCCTCGGTTCTGAGTTTTGGAAAGACGTGAATATGTCCAAAAAATGGTCCGCAGTCAGCCTCAACTTGGGCAACATCATCAAAATGAATCGTTCGCGTCTGTTGCATACCTGGCCCATAACGGGAAATGAGGGTTATTGTTTCAGTTTTGACAATCAGTTCGTCGGGAAAGAGTTTAAAAGGGAAAATAGACTTAATGTGAGAAAGTACCCCTGGGGGTAATTTGGGTTTTCCTTCACCCTTTTCGGCCAAATAGCGCTCGACTGCTTCTTTTTCAATTCTTTTAGCTTCTGCTGGGTCGAGGGGCTCATATTTGGTCATAGTCGCATTGTAAAACACGTTGGCAAGTTTAGCAAAAACCTGGCTGAATAATCGTTTAGTGACAGATGGTTTGAATTTAAAATTTTCTGTAGTACAATAGCCGCATCCGCCACAGGCGGAAATCTAAACCCGAAAGGTTCCGCGATCCGCCAACCGGCGGAGGCGGATTAAAATTATGTCTAGTACTGAAACAGTTTCCAAACCCTCAAGAATAGGAGGACCTATTTTTTCGACCGAAAAGCCCGTCTCAAAAATGGAGGAATTGCTTGCTAAAGGTGAGTTCTTTCCCAAGAAGTTAAATCGTGGTCAGGTAGTTGACGGTGTTGTTATCTCCAAAGAACGTGACTCCATGTTGGTTGATATTGGAGCGAAAGCAGAAGCGCTTATTTTAGGCAAAGAGCTACCAATTGATCATGAAAATATCAAAGTTGGTGACAAGATTTCTGCCGTCATAGTTTCTTCTGAAGGTGATAGTGGTCAGGCTATTTTGTCGATGCGAAAAGCAGGTGGAGAGTTGCGTTGGAAGCAGTTGGTTGAAAAAATGGACAAAGGCGAATCAGTTGAAGTCAAAGGTATCGAAGCTAATCGTGGTGGTCTGATCGTGGAGACGGATGGTCTGCGCGGTTTTATCCCATCGTCCCATTTGTTAAATACTGCTACCAGTGGGGCTGGCAAAACGATTGAGGTAAAAGTTATCGAGGTTGATAAGAAGATGAACCGGCTAGTATTTTCTGAGCGAGAAGCCCATCCAGAAGAAGCCAAGTTGCCAAAAGTCGAACTTAAGTTCAAAGAGAGCGAAGAAGTCTCTGGAAAGGTAAGTAAGATGCTCCCCTTTGGTATTTTGGTAACTTTGCCAGGTGAGGTTGAAGGTTTAGTACACATCAGTGAGATTTCTTGGGATCGTGTCGAGAATCTAGAATCTATGTACAAAGTTGGGGACAGTGTCAAGGTAAAGATTATCAGCATTGATCCGTATTCTGGAAAAGTAAATCTTTCGATCAAACAACTTCAAGGTGATCCTTGGAAAGAGGGGACAAAGAAATATCCAGTTGGAAAAGAAATTGATGCTGTGATTTCCCGGACTAGCTCTTTTGGTGCCTTTGTTCAGCTCGAACAAGGTATTGAGGGTCTGATTCATTCTTCAAAAATTCCTTACGGCCGAAAGCTTGAGGTGGGGGAGAAAGTAAGAATAAACATTGACCTTTTCAACCCAGAGCAGCACCGAGTGGCTCTTCGTTTAGCTGAAAGTACAACTTCAGAAGCGAAGGAAGAAAAGCCTAAAAAAGCTAAAAAAATCACTAAAGAGTAGGTTGCAAGCTGCATATAACAAAAAAGAATGTCCAAAAAAATTAACGAGAAATTCACAGAACGAGCAAAAAAAGTTCTTTACCTTGCGGCAAAGGAAGCTAAAAATTTTCGTAGTCCTTTGATTGACACCGAGCATATCCTCTTGGGTTTACTTGGTGACCAGAACTCTGGGGCTGCTAAGATTCTCAGCAGCTATCAACTGGATATTGGAAGAGTTCGAGAAACAGTACTTGCCAGTAGCGATCCTAAAATGCTGTCTTCTGGGGAAAGTGCTTTTACTGAAAGTGCTCAGGAAGCTTTGGCGGGAGCAGCACTGCAAGCCTATATTCTAGGTAGTAGTTTTGTTGGGACTGAGCACATTCTTGCTGGACTTTCCAAAACAACCGTTGGGCTAGCCTGTCACATACTACGTTCTTGGGGTATTACCTATGATGTGGTCAAAGGGAAACTAGAAAACCTTGGGACGTATCAAAAAAACCAGACAGCTTATGAAGCCCAAACGCCACTTCTCAATACATACGGACGGGATCTGACGGAGCTAGCTCTCCGAGAAGAACTCGATCCAGTTATCAGCCGCGAAAAAGAAATTGACCGGGTTCTTCAAATCCTTTCCCGACGCACAAAGAACAACCCGATCTTGCTGGGTGAAGCTGGGGTAGGCAAAACTGCAATTGTCGAGGGTTTGGCCCAAAAAATTATTGATCGCGAAGTCCCACAAAAGTTCTTTGATACTCGACTTATTAGCCTGGATTTAAACGCACTTGTTGCCGGAACAAGGTTTCGCGGTGATTTCGAGGAACGTTTGCTTGGGGTTTTGGATGAGATTCGAGACGCAGCTAATATTGTGGTTTTTATCGATGAAATTCAAACAATCGTTGGCGCCGGAGGTGCTGGTGGCGCACTAGATGCTGCCAATATCCTCAAACCAGCTCTGTCTCGGGGAGAGCTGCGTTGTATCGGGGCCACCACAATTGATGAGTACTCTGAGTTTATCGAACCAGATAGCGCTTTGGAGCGAAGATTTCAACCAATAATAGTTTCCGAACCAGATGAAAAGACCGCAGTCCATATATTGCAGGGGTTGCGTAGTCGTTATGAAGATTTTCATGGTGTAAAGTTCAAAAAGAAGGCTTTGGTTGAAGCGGTGACTTTGGCCAACCGTTACATAGTGGACCGCCATTTACCAGACAGTGCCATTGATGTTATTGATGAGGCCGCAAGTCGTAAAGCAGTGGCTTTAGGAAGTTTATCAAAAAATGCCATAAAAATAGAAGATAATTTAGAAGAATTACGAGGAGAGAAGGATAAATTAATAAAAAATGAGCTCTATGATGAGGCTATAACACTGCGAAAAAAAGAAAAGAATTTATTAAAAAAACTTAAAGAAATACTTTCGGAAGACCAAGAGGAAGAAAAAATTGTCGATGAAAAAGACGTTGCCAAAATAGTTTCAACAATGACCGGTGTCCCGGTTGAAGAGCTGACAGCGTCAGAATCTGAGAAGCTTCTCAATCTTGAAAAAGAACTTACCAAAAAAGTCGTCGGCCAAGATGCTGTGGTCAAGAGTGTTTCAAGTATTATTCGCCGGTCTCGAGTTGGGTTGACCGATGAAGAGCGGCCGATCGCCTCGTTTATTTTCTTAGGGAGTAGTGGGGTCGGTAAAACTTTGTTGGCAAAGACGCTAGCGGAAACTTTGTTTGGCGATCCGGAAAGCTTTATTCGTTTTGATATGAGCGAGTTTTCGGAGTCTCATACAGTCGCACGTTTGGTTGGAGCGCCTCCAGGCTATGTTGGTTTTGAAGAGGGTGGGGAGCTAGCTGACAAACTCAAGCACCATCCGTACTCAATAATTTTGCTTGATGAGATGGAAAAGGCCCATCCAGAAGTTTTCAATATTTTGCTGCAGGTACTCGAAGATGGTCAACTCACAGACGGCCGTGGTCGAATTATCAATTTCCGCAACAGTGTCATCATTATGACAAGTAACGTTGGTTCGCACTTGATCAAAAAAGAAGGCAAACTTGGGTTTACCGAGCTTTCGGTCACCTCGAATGAAGAGTCGGATAGTGAGTACAAAGACGTGTCCACCAAGCTAACTGAAGAGCTGAAGAAAAGATTTAAAGTCGAATTTCTCAATCGGGTAGATTCAACTTTGGTATTTCGACCCCTGAGTAAAACAGTTGTAGAAAAGATTGCTAAAATTTTGATGAAAGAAGTCAAAAGTAAATTAAAGGATCAAAAAATAAAACTGCAGGTGCAAGCAAAGCTTTACAAATACTTAGCTGAGAAGGGTTTTTCAACCGAGTATGGCGCCCGAGAAATCCGCCGTCTTGTCCAAGATGAGATTGAAAACCCACTTTCAGAAAAAATACTTTCTGGAAAGATCAAGCCTGGACAGAAAATTTCACTCTCAATTAAAGGTTCAGAAATCGTTTTTAGTTAGTTTTGGGAGATAAGAGCTGCTAAAATTTTAAATCATGGCTAAAGCTAAAATCTCGACTACATACATTTGTGAATCTTGTGGCTACAAATCCCCCCAGTATATGGGTAAATGTCCCAATTGTGACAGTTGGAATAGCTTGGTGGAAACTCTAGTCAAAGAAGATAGCAGGCTAGCAACAGCTAGAGTTAGTTCTTCTGCAAAGCCCCAAAGGTTGTCAGAAGCTACGCTGAAGCCACTGAAAAGACTTATGACAGGTGTTTCTGAGCTAGATCGTGTATTGGGCGGGGGAATAGTACCAGGCTCCGTGGTGCTTTTGGCGGGCGACCCGGGTATTGGTAAATCTACCTTGCTACTCGAGGTAGCCTCAAAGTTCAAAGCTCTATATATCTCTGGGGAAGAGTCAGTTGAGCAGATAAAGTTACGCTCAGACAGGCTCGCGATTAAGGGTAAAGACCTATTTATTTTGGCCGAGACTGATGTTGATCAGATATTAGCTTCAGTTGAGGCTGATAAATTTGAAGTTCTGGTTGTCGATTCTATCCAAACAGTCTTGACGGCAGACTTAGCCTCAAGTGCTGGTAGTGTGGCCCAAGTAAGAGAAACAGCCTTTCGTTTGCACAGGTTGGCCAAAGACACCGGAATAGCAGTCTTTTTGATTGGTCAAATCACCAAAGAGGGAAACATTGCCGGCCCAAAGGTGCTTGAGCACCTGGTTGATGCAGTTTTGTTTCTTGAAGGTGAGCCTCACCAGTCTTTTCGGATCCTTTCAGCCTCGAAGAATAGATTTGGTCCGATAGAAGAGATTGGGGTGTTTGAGATGAAGGAAGCGGGTATGGTGGAGGTCAAAAATCCCTCAAAGCAGTTTCTTTCCAGCAAGATTGAGGCTCCTGGAAGTGTCGTCGTGCCTGTGATGGAGGGGTCCAGAAGTGTTTTGACCGAAATCCAGGCTCTTACCAATCCAACTAGCTTTGGATTGCCAATTCGCCGTAGCTTCGGTTTTGACCAAAATAGGTTGCAATTACTGGTGGCTACTTTGATCAAGCGAGCTGGTCTGCCGCTGCACAATCAAGACATCTTCATCAATGTTGCCGGTGGTTTGAAGCTAGCGGAGCCTGCAGTTGATTTGGCCGTTTGCCTTGCTATTGCCAGCAGCATAGCCGATCAGGTAATATCAAAAGGCACAATCGCGGTGGGTGAGGTTGGGTTACTCGGTGAGCTGCGTGATGTCTCTTTTCTCGCAAAGAGGCTAGATGAGGCTAGAAGATTAGGTTTTACTAAGTTCATTACTCCCAAGACTACTAAAAATCTTCGGGATGCAGTGAATTTATTAAAGCAGAATATTAAAAATTAGTTTAAACAGCCAAATCCGAATTTATCTTGAATTTATTAACAAAACGGCTGTTTGAAAGGAATTATCTCATGTATATCGGCGTTGCCGTTCGTTTGATCCTCGGAGTAGCCTTCGGTTACTTTGGTTATCGAGTCACAAACCTTTTCCTCGATTTTAATAACCCCCAACTAGAAGAAACTATCTCAATCTTTTCTGGGCTTCTATTAGGTTCAGCTGGAGTCTATTTTATTCCAATGGTGACGAAATGGTTTCGTGACTTCACTCGCTTTTTTTCCCGTAAAGTCGCGGCTGAAGTAATTTCTCAGCTTCATATCCCCAGAATGCCGAATGTGGGCCGAGCCCGATCAGAAAAGGTTGAGGATAAAAAATGGGTTAATCCAATGCTAATCGATACCTCAGCCTTGATTGACGGCCGTATCTTAGAAGTAGTTGAGAGTGGGTTTATATTTGGTACTGTGCTGGTGCCTGACTTCATTCTGACAGAACTTCAGCATATCGCCGATAGTGCTGATAGCCTCAAACGTACCCGAGGTAGACGCGGCCTAGATGTTCTTGAAAATATTAAGAAATCAAGTTTGCTCAAGACTGTTGTTTATGAAACTGGGCAGACCTCACTAAAGAACGTGGATGATCGGCTTCTTAAGCTTGGCAAGAGTCTTACAGCCAAGATTATTACCAATGATTTCAATCTCAACAAGATCGCAACGGTTTCGGGGGTGAAAATTCTGAACGTAAACGAACTAGCAAATGTTATGAAAACCCCGATGATTCCCGGGGAGGAGGTCGAGGTTAAAGTGATCCAAGAAGGTAAGGAAAGATCCCAAGGAGTAGGGTATCTACCTGATGGCACTATGATAGTTGTTGAAAATGGAGCCGGGTTCCTGGGTCAGAAAATAAAAGCAAAGGTTTCACGGGTCATTCAGACGGTTGCAGGTAGGATGATTTTTGTTCAGTCTTCTGAGCAAAAACAATGAGCAACGAGAAATTATCTTTGTACAGAAGAATGGGAACTAGTTTTTAGTCACCTTTTGCCGAAAAGGTGACACCAAAGCGGCCGGCGACAGCTCTTTTGGCTAAGAATTTCTTCTCCTCACTTAAATTTCAAAAACTCTCCCGACCAGATCGAGCTCAAACATTTGTAATTTTCACTTTGTGAACAGTTCGTCAAAGAAATTCTCTTGACGCGTCAGAGCAAAGCCGATTAATTTGTTTAACGCGTACTCGTAAGGGCGTTTATACATCCATTTTAGTACAGCATTAAGGAAAGTGTCTTTATCCCCAAGTTGTCCACAGTGTTCAAAAAGCCCTAAAATGAACCTAGAATAACTATAAGCCAATAAGGTTTTACTACTACTTTTTCCTATGGGATTGACAAACCTTGACAAAAAAGCTACAATGTGTAAACATAAGATCATGCAAGAGTTTTGTACTTTGAAAACGGAAAAAGTTGCTAGAAAGCCATACAGGCGCTAGTAGGTTTGGAGATTGCTCGATGGTTATTCATTGTAGCTATCGAGGAATCATCCAAAATGGTTCACCAAAGTATTTCGTGTACGGGCAGGGACGAAATACTTTATCCCCGCCTCCGCCGAAAAGCGGGAAGGGGAGAACTTATCAACTAACTTTGCATTCTTAATAAAAGAATATAGCCGAAACTCACCGAATAATGTCATCCAAAACTTGGGCAGGGTAGCTTTTGTACATGGATAACAAAATTGTCCTTTATCGAAGAAGTGATAGCTTGGTGGGGATAAATGCTTCTACAAAACGAAACACCACTATGGCCGGAAGAGTCTTTGACGCCGATAGCAGTGTCTCGATAAGTACATCTGGACAGCAGGTGTACTCTTATGGATTTAATTTAAAAGCGTTTTGGTATATAAGTCAAGCCTGAAACAATGATATACTAATATCTGTCAGTCTTGCTGATATAAAAGCATCAAGCTATATTGTTGGAACTACGTTCGAAAATTGCTAATGGCCGGTCCCCGGCGTCTGGTTTGGGGTAACACTCTTACTGGGCGCTGAGGAGCGGCCGTTATCGTTTCTGATTATCTTTAATACTCATATCTTCCAATAATCACCAATACATCAATCTAATTACTGTTAGTAAAAGCCGTACAAGCATGGCTATTATTATTCACAGGCTAAATTGGGGAGAAAGTCAGTTGTAACAAAGCTAACAAGTATCTTATAGTTTGACAAAAGTGCTAAATTGTGCTAAGCTTGACCAAAGCTGCCGTAATGGGCAGTTTTTTGCACTTTTTATGCAGAAATAGTTAGTTCTTCTCTTCCTCTTTTGAAGGCAGAGTACTCTGTCTTGAGCATCGAGAAACCCGGGTAACACCGATCGTGTTCAAGACAGGTTACATGCCTTCAAGAGAATATAGGACCAGAAATCCTTTTCCTGCGCTCCCTTGAACAGGGTAGAGCGCTGAATGACCTTCTTTCCGAGCATTATAAAAAGCTCGTTAATCAGTATAAGAGGCAAGTCAGTAGCATATACCCGCAGGAAAGCGGGAGGAGGAACATGTGGATACACGGGAATTTGTCCTGGCATGCGTCTTTGTAGGCGCAATCGCCATTCTGGTTGTCCTGGTTGGCGTCCTGATTTTCAGGATAGTTACCGAGGCACCAGAGGAAGATCAGAGCCAGCGGCCGGAAAACCGCACGATGTTCCGCATCACGCTCCATGAGCGCTGCATGAACATCATCCACCTGGTTCTGTTGAGGACTGGGCGGGAACCGACCACGAGGGAAAGGACCGCGATGGATGCAGCGTCGAACGATGCGGCCCAGACGATACTCGACCACGTGGTCACCCCGCCGGCTCAGCAGCCTGCGGTTGCGGCACAGTCTGTCGGAGCACCGGTGGCAGGTCAGGGACGCACCCTGATAATCCGGGGTGACAATCTACAGGCGACCCTCGATGGGCAGCCTGTCGTCCCGCCCCACAACCCTTAGCAGGAGGAGAGAACATGAGGGACAACAGGGTCATCGCGACCCTAATCATCGTCGTAGCCATCATGGCTGCCTCGGCGGGGTTCCTACTCTTCACGGGCTTCGGCTCTGGAGACGATGGGCCCGGTCCTGACGCAACACCCACGGTTAAGGTGGAGACTACGACCGTGGATGGACATGTGTGGGAAGCCAATTTCCCGCACGGCCCGGGTATTCCGAATACCTGGGTTCGGCTGATTGGCGTTTTCGACGGCAAGTATTCATCGAAGCTCGCGAAAACGAACAGCGATGGGTACTTCAAGTTCGACGACGTACCGTTCGGTATGTACGATCTGGGAACTGATCCCGAGGATTATCTTCCGGCAATGACGTCGGAGAGCTTCGGGGTTATGTCGCCCACGACCGTAGATCTGCTTCCTGTGCGTGAAGGCTTTGGCCAACCGTCAGGGGCACCAGGTGACACGGTCAACTTTGTCCGTGTTGGTGGAGTGACGGATCGAGGTGGGGCGTTGATTGTCCTCATCGGACTCGGGATCATCGATTCCGAAGACGATCTGCAGGGCGATATCGACTGCAACATCTCGGTTACGCACAAGAACATCGCCATCGCGTTCCGTTCCGGGGGGTCAGTTGACTTCTACGAAGGGGAACTGTTCGAAGAGCCAGCCTGCAAGGCGGTGCTCAAGAACGGCGAAGTTTGGTACGTGCAGCGTGTCTGCGGCAACCTCCTTCAAGAGAAGCCCGGACAGCCTCCTGTAGAGGAGAAACCGCTGCCGACACCGACGCCAGGAAGGGAGGTGCCACCGTCAGCGACGCCAACGTCGCCAACGGTATCACCAACGCCGCCGTCGGCCACGAACACACCGAGGCCGCCAACCGCGACCCCAGTGCCGCCGACGGCGACGCCGCGACCTGCAACGCAGACGCCGGCACCGACGCAAGTCGGGTGTTGCACTCCGGATCCGGATTACACCCGGCCCGCGGTGATAAATACGCCCGTGAACACCATCCCGGTGCCCACGGACACGCCGATGCCGACGCAGATCGTCAGACCACCTGGTCCGACGAACACACCAATCGGTGGCGGAGGCTGCGGGTTGTTCTGTTAGTTCGGGAAGAAAGTAACCTCAGTGGGAAAAAGAGGTTTTTGACACGGAAGCGACCCACTCGCAACCGTTGAATGTCTTTGCTCCTGTGTCTGGCACAACTTCGGGAAAGCCCAAAAGGCCGCCCCGACAGCTTGTGCCTTGATAGCAGTCGTAGCATGACAGCGGGGAGGAAGTCTATTTACGCATACCAGCGTGAAACAGACTCCTCCCCGGCATCTCAATTTTCAGTAAACAGTAAGCAGAGAGCAGTTACTGAGCAGTGAAATGCCAAGGGACTTATAATGAATTACTGTGAGTTTGGTTAAGTTTGTGAAACAAGGCTAAAGAGCCCAAACTTGACAAAACCCATAGTAACTGTTACACTGTAAGTATTATTATTTGCCTGCCGATAGATTGACTGTCCTAGCCTCAAAAGGGCTGGGCTCGTTATTAAAAGTATGTTAAACACACTCGTTAAGAAAGTTACTTCAGTAGCCCTTTTAGGGGTTATTTCAGTTGTTTCCCTTTTAGCATTTAACGTAAACACAGCTTCGGCAACAACTTCAAAGCTTGAAGTTACTGATAGCGTTGATAAGGCTATTGCCGATCGTGGTGAGACCCTTAGCTACACTATTAATGTCAAAAACGCTGGTGAAACTGATCTTACAAATGTACTCGTTTGGATCAATGAACCTAACTTGGCTGACTATATTCCTGGTACAAGTACCGCTCAAGGTATTCCAGGTGGTCAAACTGCTGCACTTGATGACAACTGGATCAAGACCAACGTAAACTTGGGTAAAGTTCCTGTTGGTAAGTCTGTAGTTGTGAAATATCAAACTAAAGTTGCCCAAAACGCTAACCCAGACAACATAATCTGGAGTGTAGTTGCGGCCGACAGTGACCAAACTGACAAGGTTCAAGCTCAAGCTTTTACCAAAATGGTCTTTCGTGCAACTGCAATTTGTGCAAGCAAAACAGCTGACAAGACTTCAGTTTCAGTCGGGGACAGCGTGACCTTTACTGTTAAGGTCTGTAACCAAAGCAATATCAACTTGACTGACATCATTGTCGAAGACAAGATGGATCCAATATTCAAATATGTTGCTGGCAGTACAACCTTGTACATCGATGGTAAAGTTATCAAGATCGATGACAACTGGATCAGTACTCATGTAAATATTGGAAACTTGCCTCCTACATACGAAGCTACCTTGGTGTACAAAGTTACCATCAAAGACGGTCTTAAAGATGGCCAGGTAATGAAGAACCTAGCTACCGTATCTGCTAAAGAAAGCGCTGGTGCAATTGTTTGTGAAGTAGTCTTGAAGGGTAAAGTTCTCGGAGTAGTTACTCCGCCAACTGAACTTCCAAACACTGGTCCAGGAGAAGTATTGCTCTTGGTCTCAGGATTGGTACCTGCAGGACTGTTGATCAAGAAGTTCAAGACAAAGATCTAACCTCTGTGTGAGGTTAAAGAAGGAAGCCCCGTGAAAGCGGGGTTTTCTTTTGTCTAAAATTACATTTTCTAGCTACTTTTTTATTTATCCAACCTTTGGCAGCAAAGGTTGAGCCAAACTGCCGGCTTATCTTCTTTAGCTAAAAATTACTTGAGAGATTTCCTAAACTTCAAAAACTCTCTTCGTTCAAACATTTGAAGTTTTCTGCGACCGGAAACATTCCAGTAATTTTCTTAACGCGTCGAAGCTAACGCCGGTAATTTGATATGTTGCAGAGAAAGCTGATTTCTGCTTACTGATCTCCTCTCACTGCTAACTGCTCACTGAAGTATTGACTGTATGGAACTGCTATGACTCGAAGAGAGTCAATAGTAGTGTAATACTGCCAAGACACGCAGTGTCTTGACAACGTCAATACAGTGTGTTTAAATGGTGGCGGTTTAGCCCCATCTGAATTTTCCAAAGAAAAAGCTATATGCCGATAAAAAAAGTTGAAAAAGCTGCTCCCGAAAAGGTTTCTGAGACTCCTATGCCAGAACCAGTGGTAACTGAAAATCCAATAAATAAAGAATCAAGTTTTGAACCAAGATATTCCCAAAGCAATGGGAATGCTTCCACGTACACAGGAAAACCTGTAAGAGGCAAAGGTGTTTTGGAGATGATGAGCGAAGGTTATGGGTTTTTGCGAGCTTCGGGAAGTACTCCGGGAGCAGGGGACATTTATATTTCCCAATCCCAAATTCGCCGTTTTGATATCAGACCGGGTGATGAAGTTGAAGGTGAAGTGAGACCGCCAAAAGAAACGGAGCGTTATTTTGGAATGCTCAAAGTTGAAAAGGTAAATGGCTTGGAACCAGATGTGGCCATGAAGCGCAAAAAGATTGAGCATTTGGTTGCAATTTATCCAGATAAACAACTCAAACTCGAAACAGACAAACTCCCACTCTCTACCCGAATGATTGATATTTTGGCACCAGTTGGTTTTGGTCAGAGAGGTATGATCGTTTCCCCTCCAAAAGCAGGTAAGACAACTATTTTGAAGGATCTTGCCCATGGAATCGCAACCAATTACCCAGAAGTTCACCTGATGGCTGTTTTGATTGGCGAACGTCCAGAGGAAGCCACTGATATCTCACGCAGCGTTAAAGGTGAGGTTTTTTCGTCAAACTTTGATGAACCACCAGAAGCTCAAACTCGAGTGGCTGAAATCGCACTTGAGCGTGCCAAAAGACTGGTTGAGAACGACAAGGATGTTGTCATCCTTTTGGATTCAATGACCCGTCTCGGACGAGCCTACAACCTGGCCTTGCCACCTTCTGGTAGAACACTTTCTGGAGGTTTTGATCCAGTCGCACTTTACCCACCAAAGAAGTTCTTTGGGGCAGCGCGAAATTTTGAGGGTGGTGGTTCACTCACAATTCTCGCCACTTCATTGGTAGATACTGGAAGTCGAATGGACGATCTTATCTACGAAGAATTCAAGGGAACTGGTAACATGGAACTCCATCTTGACCGCTCGTTGGCAGAAAGACGTATTTTCCCAGCTATTGATGTCTCCCGAAGCGGAACTCGCAACGAGGAAAAGCTATTGAGTGAGGATAAGTTGCAAAAGGTATGGAGACTGCGTCGCATGCTCGAAGCCCTGAACGAGCTCGAAAGAACTGAACTTCTGATCGAGCGCTTGTCAAAAACAGGTAGCAACGAAGAGTTTCTAGAGTCGCTACACAAAGCAGACTAGGGTTGAGATCACTTCTTTTGCTTGTCCAAAAGAAGTATCCAAGAAAAAGACACCCACGCTGCGTCAGCAGTTGAACTTAAGAAAAAATACTGCGGGACTTCCTCTGGAATTCAGCCAACAAGTTAGCTTCAGTTCCAGCTTCCTCTTGTATTTTTTCTTGTTCAAAGACGCCGACTTCGCTAAAGGGTTTTCTTAATGATCTAGAAATTGGGTTTGAAAATAGATTTTTGATTGATGAGACAAAGAGTTTAAGGCTTGCTTCTTAAGTTAATCTTTGCTAATATCGGCAGCATACAAACAAACACTTGCTAGGTAGGCTTGTGTGGAGGGTCATCAAGATATTTCTAACGAAAGTTAGATTTATTTTGAGGCGAAATAAATTATGCACAAAGATCTCACGGACAGCAATGAAGATCTTTATAGTTTAAGTACAACTACAGCAGAACTTTTTGATTTTTCCCCAAACCAAACCGACATTGATAGCGGAGTCTTTTCCCTCCCAAAAACCTCAACCTCCACTCTTGCGGCTATTTTTACTGCAATAAAGCTTGGAATTATTGGTTTTAGCAAAGTAATTTTTGAAATCTTTCATTTTCTCTTTGTCTTGGGTAAATACGCCAACCTGAAAGTTTTACGTTTAGTAAACTTTCTCGATGTTTCCAAGGACAAGGTAGTCGATACCCTAATGTGGAGACGTGGGCTGCTCTTTCGACCCGCGACTCACGGAGGAGTAATGGTCGTAGCTGCTATTGCTGTACTTGCCGGGGGTTTATTCTCCAGAGGTGAAATCTCAGCCCAAGATTTAACCGCTCAAGAATCAATCCTACGACCAACCAATACAGTTAAGACTATTGTCCCAACAGATAGACCAAGATCAGAAATACTTTCCTACCAAGTCGTTTCCGGGGATACTCTTTCGACTGTGGCAGAAAGATACCAAGTTTCCATGGAGACAATCAAATGGGCAAATTCAATGACTGACGGGCAGACACTTCACCCTGGCCAGGATTTAAAAATCCCACCAATCTCAGGAGTAGTTTATCAAGTAAAAGCAGGGGACTCACTTGCAACTGTCGCCAAGGCTTACTCTGCTGATGCCCAGACAATTGCCGATTTCCCCTTTAACTATGTCGATGATACTTTGGAACTAAAACCCGGACAGACTTTATTTGTACCAAACGGTAGTATTCCGGCTCCAGCTGCACCAAAGACCAGCCGTTTAGCCTCCCGACCCCAAGGAAATTTTGTGGTTGGTTCTGGAAGACTTTCTTGGCCAGTCCCAAAACACATCAACCAGTATTTCTCTTGGTACCACCCAGCTATCGATATCGGTGGGGCTTACGGAACACCAATCTACGCGGCGGCGGCGGGGACAGTGGTTGATGCGAAGAAGCAAACCTACAGTTTTGGTTGGTACTGTATCATCGATATTGGTGACAACATTACCGTTGCCTATGCTCACATGTCGGATCTTGCCTGTTCTATGGGGCAATCAATTTCCCGTGGGCAATACATTGGTGCTATCGGTACCAGTGGTCGTGCAACGGGACCTCACCTTCACTTGGAAACGCGCCAAGGTGGAAGGGGTATTGATCCGCTTTCTCTCCTCAACTAGTGTCAAGCGTCTCGTATCAAGTTTCATGTTGAATCAAATAAAATAAAGTTGCAATTTCTCTTGTTATGAGGCATGATACGTGTCACTTTGATACCTAAATTATGATAGATTATGTTCGAATATCAGTTAAAGCCGGCGATGGTGGCGATGGTCAGATATCTTTCCGTGCCCAAAAAGGCAAGCCTTTTGGTGTGGCTGATGGTGGCGATGGTGGTCATGGAGCAAGTGTCTATATAGTACCTTCAAGAGATCTCAACACCCTGGCACCATACCGCTACAAAAAAGATTTTGAAGCTCCAAAAGGAGTCCATGGCGGGAAAAATGGTCGCACCGGTGCCCATAGTGAAGATATGTATCTGGAAGTGCCCCTCGGTACTCTGATCAAAGACGAAAAAGACGAGTTAATCTATGATCTCACCAAACCTACTGACAAAGTACTCGTTGCACAAGCTGGGGAAGGCGGTAGAGGTAATGAACATCTCAAGCACCTGATTCGTGAAAGGAGAGACGCTGGTGAGCATGGGGTCATCCGAGTTTTTGAAAAAGGTAAAGAAGGTGAGAAAGTCGAGTTGATTTTGGAGTTGAAAGTTTTAGCCGATATTGGTTTGGTTGGGTTTCCCAACGCTGGTAAATCGACACTGCTTTCGGTACTAACAGCGGCGAAGCCAAAGATTGCCAATTATCCCTTTACTACACTTGAGCCAAACCTCGGAGTCATGTTTGCAGGTCCTGCCCAGCGTCGCCCCGCATCGACGTCCTCGCTTATGCTTGCGGGCGCTCATGCGGGGTCCCCACGCCGGTCACCCGCATATCAAGAAATTGTTCTTGCCGATATTCCCGGACTGATTGAGGGAGCAAGCGCCGGAAAGGGTCTAGGAGAAGGTTTTTTGCGTCATGTCGAACGTACTAGGTTGCTGCTTCATCTGGTTTCTCTAGAGTCCCCAGAGCCCTGGGAGAGCTACAAAATTATTAACAAAGAACTAGAATTTCACTCCAAAGAACTTAGCAAAAAACCCCAGCTTGTTGTTCTTACCAAAACCGATATTGTTACCCCAGAGAAAGTAGAAGAAGTCAAGAAAATATTTAAGGCAAAAAAAGTCAAAGTTTTACCTATTTCTGCGAGTGCGGGACTTGGTCTGGAAGAGCTGAAGAAAGAGTTGGTTAAAAGATTTTAATCTCTCAACCTTTGGCAGCAAAGGTTAAACCAAACTGCCGGCTTATCTTCTTTGGCTAAAAATTACTTTCAAATTTCCTAAACTTCAAAAACTCCTCATCCGAACTCGTCAAACAGTTTGAAGTTTTCCTTTCAGTATCGGAAATTTTATAGTAATTTTATTAACGCATCGAAGCTAACGCCGGTTTATATTGCCTATTTAAGCTAGGTTTGGTAAAATTCCAACGTATTTTGTGGGCCCATGGCTCAGTTGGTAGAGCGCCTCCATGGCATGGAGGAGGTCGCCGGTTCGAGTCCGGCTGGGTCCACCAGAAATTCCTTTTAATCCCGGGGCCCGTAGTTAAGTGGTAAAACGGATCATTCGCATTGATCAGGCGGGAGTTCGATTCTCCCCGGGTCCACCAGCGGTTCAACTTTTGCTTAGCAAATGCAACAATTTTTATCGTACGTCCGCCCAGGCCCACCAAATACCCAACTAAAATTAGAACTGAAAAAGAAAAGCTCCCCGCGGGGAGCTTTTCTAGATTACGAGAATCCGAAGCGAATTTAGCTCGACTTACTATTTAGTAGTTGCCGATGACGTTGACTGATCACGTTTCTTTTTCGCTTCTTCCAATTCTTTCTCAACTCTGGCCTTGTCCTGAGAGTCTGCAGGCAAGAGTGTGAGAGTGGATTCTAGTTCAAAGACAACTCGAGCTGGGTTGTCACCTTTTTGACGAAGCGCAGTAGCCAAGTTGTAGTGAGCACTAGCATAGCTTGGTCGGACTCTGACTGCTTGTTCGTAGGACTGAATCGCGTTGTCCAACAAGTTGTTCTTGAGCAAAATGTTTCCCAGAGATTCCAACAAAATTGGGTTTCGTGGATCCAGGGCAACTGCTTGCTGCGCAACGTTGATCGCGTCAGCTGCGTTTCTTTGCTTGAGGTCTCCTTCAAGATCAAGGGAGTTGAGGACTCCGCTGAGAGCCTCCCAGTTGGCCACATTGAGAGCAGAAGTTCCTGCATCTTTGCGGATACTGAAGTTGTTGAGACCCTTACCTTGGTACCCAGTGATACGAGTGCCTTGCTCGATACTTTCGTTGACCAAACCAGCAACGTTGTTGTTGTCCTGGGTGGATTTGTTTTCTTTCTTGGACAAGTTTGTTGCTAGTACCCGATCAAGAACTACGAGAGAGCGGCGGTAAGTATCCCGGTTGGGGTTTTTCCTAATCGCAGCAAGGAGTAGATCGCGGGTTTCAGCTGCCTTGTCTTTGGAGCTAGCCACCAGCGCTTTCTGGTAGGAAGTTTCAGCTTGGAAACCTGGGTAGCCAAAGGCGAGTACCGCCAAGAAGGCGATAACACCGGCTATTGTGATGACGGTTCCGATAGTACTGTCGCGGGTTGCACGTTCACTTGGTTCAACAAACTGCAAACCTCCAGAGGTCAAGGCGACAAATTTCACATCGACTTCTTCGGTACCGCGAACACCAGAGTCACGGAAGTAGGTAAAGATCAAAGCTAGTAAAAGTACAAAGAAGACCCAAATGCTAGCAGTTGTATCTTGGAAGAAGACACCAACAATGAAGGCCGTGAAACTTCCAAGTAAGAAGACTGCGGTAGGGTTTTCTTTGACTATTTCGGAACGGTAGCTGAAAGTAAGAAGAGATCTTCCAACCAAACCAAGTACCAAGACAAAAGCAATCAAACCGACGATGCCGATACTTGAGAGTATTGTCAGGTATTCGTTTCCGGCAAGGTCAAAACGTAGGTTCCAGAAGTCATCTGAGTTTAGCTCTTGGCCTTTGAAGGCGGTGTAGCTGTAGGCAAATGTTCCTGGACCAACGCCGAGAAATGGTCTCTGACCGACCGATTGACTAGAGATTTTCCAGGCAGACGAGAGTGGCAGGGTTTTGTCGGCTGGAATGTTGAATTCCTTAACCTCGCCGGCGACAAACGGTTTCAAGAGTGAGTCGCGTAGTCCGGGGACGAAATTCACAAAAGCAAACAAAGCGACAATTACCAAAAATACTCCCATCAGACCACGAGTATTGCGGTCAAGCTTGGTACGGGAAAGAAAGATTCCAGCAATTGCCAGTCCAGCAAGAGCCGCGAGTATCGGTCCAGTAAGCTTGAACAAAATTATTGGCAGAGCGATGATAATCGCAGCAATTACGAAGACAATCTGGACTGTACGGTTTTTGGCAGCTGCAAAGGCCCCTAGTGCCAAAGGCAGTACCAAAGCCAGGTAAAGGCTGAGGTTGGCAGGATTGCCGATCGGAGTCCAGCTGCGGATCTTACCATAGTCTGTCTGTACTAGAGAGTAACCAAAGAAGTTGGCGACTGAGAGTATTGCAAGAACAACTCCACTACCAATCAGAGCCCAGATGACCCATTCGCGTGTTTGTTTGTCGATATTACTGACAGCGACAAAGAAGAGCACGATATAGGCAAGGGTCGAGACCAAGCTCCCGTGGAAGCGTGGGTAAAAACCAGCAATACTAATGTAGCGGTCGACGGAGAAGACTGCGGCAAGCACGAAAGCAATCCCAAAAAGGATGAGTGCTATGTCGATACTTGTGCGGGTAATCCGCATTTTACCCTCGATACCGACTTTGACACCCCAAAGTATCAGTAGTATCGCCGCAGCACCAACCACAAGCACTTGCTTGTTAAATTGGTAAAATTCACTTGTAATCGGTAAGAAGAAGAGTGGTGTTAAGAAGGCAAGACCCACAATCCCAAACCTGATGGCCGTATTTATCGGTCCTAAGAAAGTTTCTCGTTCTTTCATTTTGTTTCCTTTCTAGTCTAGGGAGTAGTCCCATAGACTGTCAACTAGATATTAATACTTCTTTCTATATCTACTAAAAAACCTAAATTAGCGAATTTACATAAAGACCTCCCCAACTAATTTATTTGTTACCTTTTGGAGAAAAGGCAGATCCAAAATGCTTAAATTATCTTCAACCTTTGACAGCAAAGGTTGAGCCAAACCACCGACTGCGGTTCTCGGAGCTAAAAATCTCGTTATCTCTCTAATTTTCAAAAACTCTCCGCCAGCTGGCGGATCAAACATTTGAAAATTCCTTAACAGGACTTTCGGTAACTTGATTTTCTTAACGCTTTCGAACCTGATGTCGGTTTTTTGATACTCAGTGCTGACTGATCTTGTCGCCATGCGAGCATGCGTATCACGAAGAAATTTAACAAAGCGACTTAGCATAAATTGCTTGTTTAAGCCAAAGGCGAGTTTGCAATTTTGCTCGAGCGGCTTAAATTGCTTTAGCACGCGCAGCTCAGGCGAGAGTTTGGTTCTACCTTTGCGGCCAAAGGTAGCAATAAATAAATTTAGACAAGTAAAAGAAGTAGGTAAAAAAGTTGTTTTTAGCCTGCAAGGCCCGTCCTTGTAAATGTAATTTGGCATAATTTAATTCTCCTGATCGACGATTAGCCAGTTAAATTCAATTGCTCTTGTTGCTGACTGAGTTGCCTCACTATCAGTTCCTTTTTCCAGACTGACGGTAAAGCTAACACCTGCCTTGATTTCTTTGACAAACAGGTTCAAACCAGCAGTCTTGGTCTTGGCAGTGACATAGACTAGGGAGTCGTCTTTGACTTTTGGTGTTTCGATGACAATCTCGGTTTCACCTGGTTCGAACTTGGCAACACCGGCGATCTTGGCATCTTTCTTGATCGCAACCCGGTCACCGATGATCAGGTTTTGGATCCGACCGATAACCACTTGAATAGAGCTAAAAATCGCATCGCCCGTGTCGGAGATCGAGGCAACTACATTGCCCAAACTATCAACCCAAGTAAATTTCGTTCCGGCCGAGAGGGTTGCAGTGGTATTGCCAGCCGAGTCAGTGGCAAAAGTATTCAAAGCCTTGATCTGCTCTTGAGTGTTGTTCAGAGTTGCAAAGGTTGGTGCTGGAGCAGACGTTTCCAAAGTAGTACTGCCGTCAGTTGTAGCTGCAGGACTTGCATCTGGAACGATAGCCGAGTCATCTTGCCAGACACGGAAGAAGTCAATATCAAAATTGAGAGTAGCACCGCCAATAATCCCCCAATTTATATAACTATTTAAAGTATCTGCAGTTATATTGGTAGTTAAAGTTCCACACAGAGTAAGGTTAATACCATTTGAAACATCCGTATCAATGTAAAATGATACCTTTGAGGTACTCTCAACTACTATTTTCAATAAAGCAAACTGAGAGGTACTAATTGCTCCACAGGAAGAAGTTATACTGCGTGTGCCGTTGTTACTTACCTTACCGTACCAGTTGTTAGTACCATTAGTATTATCATCATTAGTAAAGTAGATTCCATCTTCTGCTCCACCAGTTAAATCGGTAGTTCTACCGGCAGTTACGTTGGCAAGTCCAGCTATAAATCTTTGGTTGACGCCATTTTGGTCAGTTGGTCTTAATTTCATCAAAACTACTGGTTTATTATCAGCATCAAATTGGAGGTTACCGGTGCCAGCACTTTCTCCGCTTCCATAAAGGGCACAACCATTACCACCTGCACCTGAAAGTCTGGTTATGCCATTTATGGAACTAATTGTATCAACTGTACAGGCCGTATTCTCGTCAAAACCCCAATATGTATCATCACCCCAGGCAAGAGCAGTGTCAGTATTGACCTGTGCTCGTTCTCGGCTAAATTCGTCACCAAAGTAAGAGTTCCAGGAAATTTGGCTGTAGGCTTCGTTATTACCCATTTGGTCGAGTTGAGCGACAGTCAAACCAGTACCCCAGAAGTTGGATGTTGCACGGAAAAGACTGTTTTGTGCGGTTGAGCTACTACCAACAGTGTTGGTAGTGCTGTTTGAGGAGATTAGTAAACCATTATAGCTACCGGATGAGGTAACCGAATCAGTGATATTCAGTTTCAAGCCAGTGCCAGTTCCCGACGCTCCATTGAAAGTTGGTGTAAGTTCTTGCAAGATTCCGGCCGCGCCAATATTGGATTTATACTCAATACCAATTCCAGTAAAACCAGTTCCCGAGGAAATTCCGGCGACGTTAATATAGGTTCCCGTGTTAGCTGAAGCGTGTACAGTAACTGAATTTCCGGAACTAAGATTTAATAAACTGCCGGTTGTGAGGGAGGTAGTAGAAATATTTGCACCAGTTCCTGAAGTTAACGAGTTTCCCACAAAAGATAAGCCACTGCTAGTTGTAGTTCCAGTAGTGACCAAACTAGTGATTTGAATAGGAGCTAGGGTGCCTGGGTTGAGGATAATACTACCACCAGATCCTGCTGCTCCACCACCGCTACCGCCAGCAATTCCTCCTGTAAGAACAATATTGCCTCCATTAGAATTGGCGGCAGATCCAATGGACGCGCCACCGGTACCGCCGGTTAGATTGACAGCACCTCCGGTAGCACCAGATGCGTTTCCAACCGTGCCAGCTCCACCAATACCGCCAGCAAAGTTAAGTGCCCCGCCAGCACCGGCAATTGCGCTAGAGATAATAGTAAACCCACCAGTACCGCCAGTTAAAGTTAAGGCACCGCCAGCGGCGGCGGTTGTGTTTGAACCAAAACCACCATTGTTGCCTTGCCCACCAGTTCCTCCAGCTAAAATAACTCTCCCTCCAACTTCGCTAGTGTTAAAGGCATAACCACCAGTCCCACCGTTTAGAGTAATATTTCCAGGAGATCCAGGTGCTAGGCTTGAAGGGTTGGCCGCACCAGCCCCAGCTGTTAGCGTAATACCTCCACCATTACCGTTTGTACTCGCGTTACCACCCCCAAGACCAGCATTACCAGCAGTGAAAGTTAAGCTAGAACCAGTACCACCGGTACCTGAGTTTACACTCATATCGCCACCGTCACCGCCAATAATTCTGACAGCATTGATAGCGTTAGTTGCTGGGTTTGCACTGGCGGGTTTGACTCCCTGGATATCAATTAAAGCGGCTGGCGAGCTAACATTGTAGACCAAAACAGAATCCCATCCCGAACCAATTTTGATGGCGCTTTCCGTAGCACTACCGCTTGGTGTAGCTAGCGTAGCAACGTCAATCGCATTGAAAGTATTTGTACCAGAGTGAGTGCCGTTGGTGTAGTTGAGGTAAATTCCGCGGAAAGTATCACTACCATTAAAGTTACCCAATGTTCCAGAAAGTGTCAGAGCGTCAGCCGAAGCAGTAGCAGCGTTGACTGCGCTGATAGTGGTTGCTCCACTATTGGCGATAGTGAATTTATCGGTTGCACAGGCAGCGCCACTACAAAATCGTAAGAAAGGTGCAGTCGAAGTATTATTTACCCAGATAGAGTAAGTTCCCGCACTCGCGTTGGTGTCTGCAGATCCCGGGCTTAGGGTAACAAATCCGCTTAGTGATCCAAAAGCAGACCAAGTATCGGTAGCAGTACAACCTCGGAAGACACCGTTGTTATAAATAAATTCACCACCGGAACAAGTACCGTTAGCAGCCCCACCGTAGTTGCTTAATTTTATTCGTCCGTAGGTGCTAGCTACATCTTCGATCGTGAATAAGGTGTTCGTCCCATCACGGAAAGCCAAAGTACCTCCATCTGCCATATCAATTTTTGGAGTAGTACTGGCAAAGTTAATTTCTCGGTCCCAACCCGTGCCGATGTTTATAGCAGTCTCAGTGGTGTTGGTTCTACCAGTAATTCCAGCAATATCTATTGCATTGATAACATTACTGCCTGTACCTGGTTCAGCACCGTTAGTGTAGCTGAGGTAAAGACCGCGGAAAGTATCAGAGCCATCAAAGTTACCCAATGTTCCAGAAAGTGTCAGAGCGTCAGCCGAAGCAGTAGCAGCGTTGACTGCGCTGATGGTCGTACTACCTGAATTGGCAACTAGAAACTTTTGAACGTTAGCCATATCAAGTCGGAAGAGATCGGGAGAGCTACCACCGGTTTCATCAAGCCAAATCCCGCGATTTGCAGTTCCCCAGGAATCAGCGATTCCTGGACCAAGAGTTACTGGACCATTGGTATCTGCAAAAGTTTGCCAGGTGTTGGTAGAAACACAGCCCTTGAAGACAGGCCCGGTACTGTTGAAGTAAATTTCACCGGCAGTACATGTTGGGTCGGCGCCGGTTGCGGCCGCAATTTTGACTCTTCCATAAGTACCGCTATCAACTATTGAGACTAAGGTGTTCGTCCCATCACGGAAAGCCAAAGTACCTCCATCTGCCATATCAATTTTTGGAGTAGTACTGGCAAAGTTAATTTCTCGATCCCAACCAGTCCCGATGTTGATGGCAGTCTCTCCTGTTCCTCCACTGGTCACGTTGGCGATATTTAGTCCAAAGCGGTTGCCAGCAGACCATGTGTAGTTGGTGTTGAGATCGATACTCAAACCAGTTAGATCGTTGGTTATATTTCTGGATACACCACTGCCGATTGATACAGTCGTACCTGTGGTGAGTGAAGAGGCAAGACCTAGAGTTCCAGCACTGTTGATCGAGTTATCCCAACCGGTTCCGATATTGATTCCTGTTTCTGTCCCAGCTCCGGGTGTAGTGATATTGCCAATTTGGATGGCGTTGACTGTTCCAGCGGAAGGTCCAGTACCAATATTATCTAGGAAAAAACCGTTTATAGTTCCAGCTCCAGGACTAACAATTGCAACGTCGGGAATGCTTGCATAATAGGCGTATTTTCGACCAACTCCGGTGCCAGTAACGGTACCAGTGCTGACAGATACACCTTTCCTAATATCGTTGGTTACAGAAGAATCATCAGCAATAGTTATATTTATTCCAGTTGCAGCGTCCGCTGTTGCAATATTGATTCCTGTATCCCAGCCCGAACCGATGTTGATGGCGGTTTCGTTTCCTGTTCCTGGGGTTCCAATGCTTCCTATTTTAATAGCGTTTACATTGCCACCACCTGGCCCAGTAGTTATATCAGCAAACCTAAAACCATTAACGGACGCTGAACCTAAAGCTGCACTATCTGGAACAGTGGCCAAATAAGCATCAACATTAGACCCAGCCGAAGCAGCTGTTCCGGTCGTGACCGAGATACCTCTGTTTTCCGTTTGTCCGATTGCAACGTTTGCTAGAGAAATTGTTATACCGGTTGATCCAATTGGTACGGAACTTATACTTACTCCGGTGTCCCACCCAGTCCCGATGTTGATGGCGGTTTCGGTGGCGTCTGGATCGGCGGCACTGATGGCTAGGTCCAGACCATTGATAGTCCCACCGGTGTGGTTATTGGAATTGGTGTAATTGAGGTAAATGCCCTGGAAGGTTTGAGCGGCTGCCAAAAGGGGAATAGTTCCGGACAAGGAGACTTGGGTTTGCGATCCGCTAGTAGCCAACCCGCCATCGATATCAATATTGTTGCCAATGATGTTGTGAGAGCCAAGGGCAATTGCAGCACTGTCAAAAGCACTTGCTTGGGTAAAATCAATACCAAAATCGAAAGTACCGGTTCCTGTGTCGGTAAAGAGAATACCTGAAGTGATCCCACCAGCTGTGTTGTCGGCTTGGTCAAGGTTGAGTAGAGCGTTGGTAAAGTTGGCACCAGCATCATTGGCATTGGTGATTCTTTGGGCGTAGTAAACTTCAGCAGCTTGGGCGACGTCATTGTTGGTAAAGGTCAGGTCAAAACCTACCTGGGTACCAGAGGCCGCCCCAGTGGCGGTGTAGGCGAGATTAATACCACTGTGACCAGCAGTTGCCGAGCTGGTGTCGATATCAAGTTCACCGGTAGTCCGAGTCGAGGTTAGATTGTTGATCTGTACTGCATCGCCAGAAGTGGCAGTACAAAGTGCCGTACTGCTCACACAAGAGCCACCCCGACTCCAGTAACCAGAAGTTCCAGCAGCTGGACCACTGCCAGAGATAGTCCCATCCACCACCAGATTGGTGACACCAGCACCGGAATTGCCGATATTTAGTGTCGTGTCAGAACCGCTGGGCATATCGATGCGACCATCAGAATAAATAGTTGATGCAGCCCCAGCGACGATGCCTCCGAGGAAATACCCCTGGTAGTAGCGGTTGGCGGTGGTTGAGTAGTCAGTGCTGGTTGCACCGATATTTTGGGTGGTGTATTTAGTTACCGTTTTTGTATTTTCAAAAGTGATAGCAGGGGAGACAGTGTAAGAACCAGTCCCAGGGTCAACGGTAATTCGAGTGTAGTAATCTTGACCAGCAGTATTGTCAATGAGAACAACATCATTTACGTTAAACGGATCGGTGGTGAGAGTAAGTGTAGTGGTGTCAGTTCCTGTACCAGTAGTTGTGCCAGTAGTTGCAGTGTTTGCGTTGACAGCTAGAAGGTTTCCGGAACCGTCAAGATTTACACCATTTCCACTAATTTGACTGTCCCAGCCAGTACCAATTTTAATGGCACTGGATGTGATTGTTGCCCCTGGATCGGTGAGGTTGCCGAACTTCAAACCGTTAACTGTGTCAGTACCAGCAGTGTTGGTCGGGGAGAAAGCATCCACCTCAATGACGTTGTAGGTCAGAAGATCAGCTCCACTTGGGCTAGTATAACTTGGGATAATATGTATGCCATCTCCAGAAGCATTGGAACTACCAAAAGTTAGGGCTATACCATCGATTCCACTTAAAGTTGATGCTTGGCCAGAATTGCTAATGGCAAGCATATCGACATTAGAGGGGTTTTGAGCGGTAAGAGCAACATTTCTGTTAGAAGCTAAGATGAACTCGCTGTCAGCGCGAACCTCTAAACCTCCAGTCGCCCAGATATCGATAGTGGTACTTGTGGTGTTGCCAATCGTGATTTGTCCGGCGCCACCCCCACCGGCGTTACCGATGGCAATTTCGTTACCACCAGTTGTATTTCCAACTAAAACTACACCGGCAGTGGTTGTCCCAACCCTCAGAGTACCGCCCCCCACATTACTGTCGATTCCAAGACCACTCTGAACTGTGATGTTACCAGTAGCAGCGACATCAAAATTATCGAAATCAATTGTTGCCGTAGTTCCGAGGATTTTATTTGCCCCCAAGCTAATACCGTTGTCCCAACCAGCTCCGATGTTGATGGCGGTTTCGGTCCCAGATGTTCCAGAAAGCGACAAGTTGATCCCGTTAACAATGTCAGTAGCATCTGACCCACCAGAGGTGACGGCGATGTTCAAAGCATTGTTGGTTCGATCAACAGTTCCACTGGTTACAAAATCAACTGAGATACCATCAATTCCGTCATTGGTAACTCCACTACCGGCGAAAGTATTAGCAACGTTGAACAAATCTTCTCCTGGTGCTACAGCAGCGGTTGTGCCAATTTGAATCCCAGTGTCGGAATCAACTACAAAGTAAACATTCCCGCTACCGTTAGGGGAGATAGTAAGATTTTCATTGGTCCCAGTAGTGATATCGGTGGTAACACCGGAGAAATTGACACCGACTGTCCCACCAATGACTATCCCAGTATCCCAACCACTGCCTATGTTGATGGCGGTCGAGCCAGTTCCCGTATCGGTAATGTTACTTACGTCGATAGCAGTTATTGAGCCTCCATTATAAGTTCCCGAAGTGGCGGTTAATTTAAGACCGCTGACGTTACCAGCACCAACACCACTAAAGATACCCTCAAATCCAGTCTGTCCATTGCTGGTCGGAGTACCAATGTTTGCCCTGACCGCAGTGGTATTTGCTACAGTTGAATTGGCTATAGTCGTATTGATTCCCAGAGTACCACCACTAATTGATGGAATCGAAAGACCAGTGTCCCAGCCAGATTCAATATTTAGGGCGTTTTCTGTTTGTTGAGCGTCACCAGTTATCGAGTCGATATTAATCCCATTCAGAGTGTTGGTTCCGGCCGTTGGGTTACCGTTGGTTGGATCGATGAAGAGAAAGTTAATTATGTTTGTTCCAGAACTGTGTGCTGGAGTTGTTCCTTGGATTGTGGCCAAACTAACTGTTCCGGAATCTGCAGTTGGATTGAAGTTGATAATCGACTTACTATCGGTTCTCAAAGTATTTACGGCTGAATTGTAAAGGCCTACTGTTTTAGACAAATCAAAATAGAGTTGACTACCAGAGTCTGTAAAAACAACAGTGTCACCGGTGCCGTTTGGTAGGACGATAAAGTCCCGATTGGAGGTTGTGGTGATATCGGCGGTGGCAGTCCCACCAAAGCGAATACTACTAGTGAGAGTCCCGGCAATATCAATCCCGTAGTTTGCATCTGCCCCGGAAACATTCACCCCAAGGCCAACATTGGTCAGAGTGTTTGTTCCAGCACTTTCTGTTGAAGTATTAGAAAGATAGCCAGCGTAGTTGGTTAGGGGAGCGCTAGTGGTATTAAAACTGCCGGCCGAGCTGACACTCAGGTTTTTAACCAGATCGGTAGTTACCCCGGTTGCCAGCTGCTCAACCTTCAAATTAAACGCCGAAGTGCTCGGAGTGGCAACTGGGTTTTGGATGACAATTGAGCCATCAGTTGCTGTCAACAAAATATCAGCTGAAGCATCATTGTCATCGTTGTTGTAAACATCTTGCAGAGTAAGGCCGGCACCGGAATTGTCGGTAAAACTTGACCACACGTTTGTCGTGACACAACCTTTGTATTGGTTATCGGTATCGTTAAAGTAAACATCCCCAACGGTACAAGTTGCCGGATCGCCAGTACCACCTTTGTCGGTTAACCGGATTGTTCCGTAAGTTCCAGAGTCAACGATTGAGAAAAGGGTGTTTGGTGTCCCGTTGTCCTGGAAAGTCAAAGTACCAGCCATTTCAATAGTAGGACTAGTTCCGCCAAAAGCCAGCTCAATGTTCTTGGTCGCCCCGGCAGTCTGATCTTGAATATAAATCCCGTAATTGTTGGTAACCGTACTACCAACACCAGAATTTTCGGTGGAGAGGACATCGAGACCAAAAGCACTGGTAATAGTACCACCGCCGGTGTTTCTGACCAGGCTGCGGATGCCATGGGCCTCATTCACTGTACCAGTGGTGGCGTGGAGAACTTCCCCGCGCAGAGCCAAGAGATTTACGTTAAATCCGCCACTACCAATGTTGGCTCCAGAAGTTTGGGCTAATGCCTGTAGTCCGCGGCCAGTGATAGCACCAGTTTGGACCCCAGAAGGACCGATGGTGGTTGCGGAGTATATACCTTCATAGGTTGCCGTACCTATCCCACTAAAGGTTTCTCCAACCGCGACAATTTGATCAGTGCTAACACTAGCATTGCCACCAAAAGCTCCGTGCCCAGCAATATCAACGTAGCCGGTATTTTCGATAGTCAAGTACGCAGTTGTACCGTTACCTTGGAAAGTGAATAAATTACCGCTACCATTATTGTCGCTATCAGCTTCAAAAATAATATTGTCAAAAGCGTTTACTATTTTCCTGTCGCTAGCAGCAGTAAGTCGGAGGTTTCCATCAACTTGGAATTCACCCCCACTAGGAAAATCTACAGAGATAACGGTTCCTGACGGAGCAATGGTCAAATTGCCGGAAGAGCTGACATCAAAGTCAGTGTAATTTGCAGCGGACCCATCGGCGTCGTTGTAGGTGAGTCTCAAGGCTGCCCCAGTGGCAGAGTTGATATCGAGCCTCTTTCCTGGACCCGCTGTTCCAATACCGACTAGACCAGTACTATTAGGTGAGAAATAGGTGTTGGCAGCGATGTCTTGGATATAAAGCTCAACCCCACTGGTTTCAATATCGAAAGCAGTACTTAGGTCATTGCGGATGAGGAGGTAACTAGTAGCTCCTGGATCATCGACTCGGAATCTCGCGGTTGTAACCTGAACAGTTCCGTCGGTAGCATTATCAATCGTCTCGCCGTTGTCGAGACTAATATCAGCTCCAGTACCAGAGTTGAGAATGTTCAAAACTGCTCCAGAAGCATTGGCATCTTGCTGGTTGAGCTCGAGGATATTAGCGGTGCTGCCAGTGTAGGTACAAGTCCCGGTACAATTGCTGCTCAAATTGAGGACATCCCCGGTAACAGTGACGCCGCCGCTAGTGTTGGTAAAGACGTTGGCGATTTTGGCAGTTGCACCGGAAGTGGTGAAACCTAAGCCGCCACTATTAATGTTGGTTCGGGTGATGTTGAGGTAGTTGGCAGTATCATCGATCGCCGCCGCACCACCACTGAGAGTTCTGGTTGGTGAAATTTCAACAATATTGCCGGTCATAGCAGTGAGGGTACCGTTGACAGAGCCGTTGATATAAATTGCGTGGCCAGTCGACAAGCTACTAGGTGAAATTTTTAGTCCCGTACCGCTGGTCAGAGAAGTTAATGACGCTCCACCACTGATGTCGATCGCCGTACCAGTAAGGTTCGTGGCAGTAAAATTGAGACCAACTTTGCCAGTGGCAATTTGGCTGGAAAATTCGACTCTATTGTCCCAACCCCCAGCGACGTTGATAGCACTTTCTTTGCCGGACCCAGGAGTGGAGAGAGTGCCAATATTAATTCCGTAAAGATTGTCGCTGATACCCCCAGTCCCTGAAGTGACGTCAATTTTCAAGGCGGCGTTGGTGGTGTCGGCTACATTGGCTGTTGTTGTAAAGTTCAGCGATGCAAGGTTTACTGTGTCGACACTGGTCCCAAAACCACCGGCATTGGTGACTTGGAAAAGATCAACACTTTGGTCGGCAATAGAAGTGTTTAACTTAAGAGCGTAGTCATCTACTTCTGTTGCGGTGAAATCAATTTTGTAATCAGTACAACAAGTATCCTTAACGATTGTTTTCGCTGCGCCAGCGCCTTGTGCTATAAATGGTGAAGCAGTACTTCCACCTGGACACGTCTCCCAACTAGGAGCAGCCGCCCCGTTGGCCTTCAGACAACGTCCCAAGGCACCAGAGGCAAGATTGTCATAAGTAGTCGTGCCAGTGGAATAAACGATTTCACCCGCTCCAGCAGCAGTGACATCGCCGCCCAGGCCACCGCGGGAAGTTGCTAAATATTGTTCCGAGTTCAAGGTACCTGTTCCGCCGGAGGTGAAAACAACACCGTTGGTGGAAAGTCCAGAGAAGGCGATTGTCCCTGAAGAACTTACCCCAGTGGCTCCGGTTATGGCTCCAGCCCCAGTTATGTCAATTGAGCCAGAATTAAGAATATTGCCCAGTGTTCCAGTTATCGTTATCCCATCAGTAATCGTCCCGGCAGTTTCGGCAAGCTCAATTGCACTTGTTAAGGTCCCCGCTCCTGATTGCTCAATATAAAGTCCGCGGGGCGTGGTCTCTGCGGCGTTGGCATTGTTTAGTCGGAGAAGGGCGTCAATGACGCCAACATTGGCACCATTGTCAGCATTGGTAAGGTTAAATCCATAAATTGTCCCGGTTGAAGCAGCCGCGTTGTCAGTTACTGTGATAGACACAGGGTTGACGGAAACATCGGCTCCGACGGTTGAATTGACTTGAATATTTGAATCATCATCACCGTTGAAGATCGTGTCGCCGGTCCCACTTGGGCTAAATGTGTGAGTTCCAGTCCAAGTTGGGGAGTAAGTTAGGTCAAGAGACACAGTGTTGGTACTTCTACTGACGCCGTTCGTGAAGGTGAGTGGGTTTTCGTAATCGACTCCAGCGGTGGCTAGCCCAAGCAAACCAGTAGTTGCTTTAACTAAGCCCGATCCAAGTCCAGTTAAAGTTAATGTTTTCCCGGAAGCAACTGCAGTGTCACCATTCAAGCTGACTGCCCCAGTTCCAGTTCCAAAAGTATTTGCTCCAGTTTGCGAGAAAGTGTTGTCCAAAGTGGTAGCACCATGCAAAGTTAATGCCCCGGGAGTGGTAACTGAACCAATGGTGTTTATCGACGAAGAGCCACTACCGAAGCTATTGGTAGTCCCAGCTCCAGTTGCTAGAGTGGTGTTTCCGGATGAAGTTAAGGTGGTGAAGGCACCTGATCCAGGAGTTGTTGATCCAATAGACCCCGGAGCCGCAAAGGTCGCCCCACCTAGAGTAGTTGCATTACAGGCTACAGTACTTATACAAATATCACCACTAGCAACATTGGGTAAGTTGAAAGTCTTGCTGGAAACAGTTGGATCTGAAGCAGTGATCAAAATTTCAATCAGATCGTTGGTTGCGCCTTCAAATTCAATCCCAGCATCCCAGCCAGTACCGATGCGGATCGCCCGTTCATTAACAGTTGCATCAGGGGTGGTGACATTGGACAAGTTCAAACCGTAAATGAAGTCAGCAACACCAGTAGCCGCTGAAGTAACGTCGACATTAATTCCAATGACAGAATCAATATCGCCATCAGCTCCCAAGGTCAGGTTGACATCTTGAATGACTGCGGTGTTGGTAAGAGTTGAAGTCCAGGAGTGGAGACCAGTCCAGGTGAAATCGTAGGCTTGGTTGACCGCGACTGAGTCCGCAGCGACGGAGATACCGTTGCCTGCACCGACATCCAAAGTATCCGGACTAGCGGCAGTCAAAACCAGTCCGTTACCAGCAATGCTGCTGGCAATATCATCACCGGTGATAGTGGCGTCGGTGATCTCACCGGTTGAGATACAGGAAGCAGAGTTACAAGTGATGTTGGCAAAAGTTGCGACTCCAGCTCCTGTAACGCTCCATTGGGCATCGTTAAGAGCGAGATCTCCAGTCGAAGAGTTTCCTATTGTGATCGTTCCAGCATTGGTACCAGTACCAATATTTGTCGCGGTTGAACCAGATGCATTGATACTGGTTGTTCCAGTAACAGTAAGACCACCAGTTCCTTGAAGCAAACCAGCTCCAGAGTTTACCCCAACAAAACTAGCTGCCCCAGAAGAACCAGTGATGGACCAGTTGGTCCCAGACAGGTCGTTGGCCCCAGCCGCAATAGCAGTATTAATGTTGGCATCTGACAGATCAATGGCTGTTGTAATAACAGCTGTGCCGGCTGCTTGAGAAATTTTTAAGCCAATTGGCAAATCACGGTTGGTGTCAGCATTATTAATTAAAAGTAGCTGAGCCGGATCAGCTGCACCTGCACCGTCGGCGCGAGCGAGAGTAGTGAAGTTTGTTCCACCAGTAGGAGTGGTAACTGTGAAATCAGCTGAGGTTAAGGTAATAGCCAGATTACCTTCACCGGTAGTAACATCAATAGTTGGGCCAATTACGTAGGTTGCCTGGAGACTTTCTCCACCGCCGGTGGTGTCGTTGTCAGCCGAACAAGTCCAGTTGCCGGTAGCTTTCTTTAAAATTTGGGTGTCCGAACAATTGAGAAGGCGGAGACCGTTGCCGCCACCAGCTGGATCAAGAGTTAGTCCTGAGAAATTTGCCGTACTATCAGAACCAGCCGTAGCCAAGAGTATTCCAAGAGAAGCCCCTTCGGTTCCAGTCATCGTTAGCCCACCGTTGGCGGTAGCTGAGGAAACGTAGTTACCGGTGGTATCGGTAGTTAAGGTGACACTGTCAGCCGCAATAGTTAGTGCTGTTGTTCCACCAGAACCCAAAGTGGCGGTCACATCGGAGCTGAAAGTGTGACCAGAAAGAATAATAGTTCCGGAAGCATTTGGAATTGTGATGGTGTTGTCTGTTCCGGCTGGCTCGGTGACCGCGATGAATGTCTCAATCAAATCATCAGTAGCACCTTCGAAAATCAAACCAGACTGGCCAAACTTTGCTCCATTTATCCCAAGAGCTGGATCTCCGGAAAGAGCAGTACTGACCTCGAATGCTAAGGTGACGTTACCAGAGGCTCCTCCGCCGGTAAGACCCAGACCAGCGGTGACATCAGTAATTACTCCAGAAACCTCAGACTCAGTGACACCGCCATCCAAGACATTTAGCTCAGCCGAGCTGATAGAAACACTATTAGAAAGAATGTCATTTGCTCCAATATTAATGGCGTTAACAATACCGGCAGCAGATGCATCAATCGCGTCGGTAATGGTACCAACGCTTGTTGTGAAAAGAATCCCATCCGTGTAAGCGAGGGCTACATTGGCGTCGATGGTTGTGTTATTGCCGGCGTTATCGCCGAGATTGATTGTTAGATTCCCCTCAGTATTGATCAGGCTAATAGTGTTACCGGCAACATACTCAGACTGTAAACTACTAGTTCCAACATCATCAGAACCACAAGTCAAAACATTGGCGACTGTTTCCAGGGAAGTACAAGTGGTGAAACCAGCTGCGGGAAGGATGACCGAGGTGTCAGCATCGGTCAGAAACCGAATATTGCCAGTTCCAGCAGCCGAAATAGTTAAATTGGCGGTACCAGAAGAGATAATATCGCTGGTGGCACCACCGGCGAGAGTCAGAATTCCGTCCAAAGTGAGATCGCCATCACTGTCGATTGAGGCCTTTTCGTTGTCGGCTCCACCAACTCCAGACTCTATTATTAATAACTTTTTATCCAAAGCATCGGCTTCGGTATCAATCTTGAAAGCAGCAATACGGTCGTTTGTTGTATCGTCGGAAGAATTTTGTAAGGTTAGGGTAGAGTCTGTTGTTGCACCTGAGAAATCAATAGTTAGGGAACCGCTGGCAACGATATTGTTGGCCCCGAGATTAATAGCATTGACGATGGCAGCATCAGAAATGTCTATGGCTGTGCCGATAGTAGCGCCGGTACCAGAGGTTGTAAAGAGAAGAGCAGTGGCAACATCGCCAGTAGTATTATTATCTACTACAACATTATTATCGTTAGTAGCATCAGTTAAGTTAAAAAGTAAGTTACCATAAGTATTGGTAATATCAATGTTGTTTCCAAGCTGATAGGTATCATTTAGGTTTTGACCGCTACCACCACCGCCACCACCTGCATCGGTTGAACAAGTCCAATTACCGGTAACTTTTTTCAAGATCTGGCCATTGGAACAAGCAAGTAAAGATAAACCACCAGTAGTTCCATTGGTAAATTTTTCTAAACCAGAAAAGCTTGCACCAGCAGTAGTACCAGCTGTCGCTAGCCGGAAAGTTACGTTAGCAGTGTTGCCAACTGGTTCTGTAACGTCAAAAACATCATCATTAAAATCTAGTATTGATAATGATCCGACCGTAGGAGTAGTTCTTAAACTAACTGAAGCAGCCCCGGCACCGGTGTTGTCTGTACCACAATCCCATTCAAAATTGGTATTGTCCCACTCCAAAATTCCTCCTGCAGCACAACCTCGATAAAGCGACAGCCCGTCAGATGTTAAAGAGAGACCAGAGACAGATCCAGCACCTGTTGTCCCATCGACTGCATTTGTTTGAATCAAAATTCCAAGAGAAGCCCCTTCTGTACCAGTAAGAGTTAAACCACCGTTCGTTGTTGCACTGGAAACATAGTTGCCGATTGTGTCAGTTCCAAGTGCAACAGCATCAGCGGCAATTGTAAAGATTGTACTGCCGTCCGAGTCAAGAGAGATTGTTGAGTCCCCAGTAAATGAATGACCAGAGAGAATAATTGTGCCAGAGGCATCAGGAAAGGTGATAGTTTTGTCTGTGGTTGTTGGGTTTGTTATAGAAATATACGTTTCGATCAAGTCGCCAACAGCAGAACCTTCAAAGATTAGACCGGACTGGCCAAATTTTGCCTCATTAGCGCTGAGTGCATGGTCTCCAGATAGAGCAGCACTCACATCAAAGCTCAAGGTTACAGCGCCGGCCAGGCCACCACCAGTTAACCCGAGCCCAGCGGCGACTGATTCAATCTCACCAGTAACTTCAGACTCATCGATACCTCCATCCAAAACGTTTAACTCAGCTGAGCTTATTGACACGCTATTGGAAAGAATATCGTTGGCACCGATATTAATGGCGTTAACAATCCCGGCAGCAGATACATCAATCGCGTCAGTGATGGTACCAACAGTTGTAGTAAAAAGAATCCCATCAGTGTAGGCGAGGGCTACGTTGGCGTCGATAGTTGTGTTGTTTCCAATTGCATCTCCTAAATTAACTTTAAAGTTGCCGGTAGCTGTGAGTAGGGAAATAGTTGGACCGCCGGTATAGGCGTCCTGCAAACTAGCAGCTCCAGTATTGTCATCAGAACAAGAAATTACGCCTGAGGCATCGGCGGTTAAGGCACCACCGGAGGAGTTTCCAGTACAGTTAAAGCTAGTGAAAGTTAAACTGCCAGTTCCTTTATCAAGAGTTAGGCCACTAACACCAGAGACTGTTCCAGTTTCGTTATTGTCGCCAAGTACCAAATTGACATCATTTGAAACACCGTCATTATCATTGAGAGTTAGAGTTCCAGTGAGGGTACCCCCAGTTAGTGGGAGATAATTGGAAGCAGTAATTGTGTCGGGTATGTCACCGTCCACTATTGCACTAACGGTAAATGTACCACCAGCACTGTTTTGTCTGACAAATTGATTGGCCCCACCAGTTAATGAAAGATCAGCACCCGTACCACCACGGCTTAATCCTAGCATCCCCGTAGTATCTGAAATTGCTCGGTTAGTGATTTGGGTGATGTTGGTTAGAGTAAGGTCATCGTTTACCTGGGCATTAGTTAGTCCAGTTCCGACAGAAGCAGCTGGGAGAGTTCCAGTCACTTCCGAAGCCAGATCAATACTACTTCCCAATAAGGTAACACTTGTTCCCAATCTAACCTGAGCTACGCCACTACCTTGATCAAAAACATCAAAATGGTTAGTTCCTGATCCGGCAGTACCAAATTCTACAGTTGTAGCGGTGGTAACCGTAGTTCCTAGGTCTGTTTCTCGAACAGTAATTCCAGAAATTCCTCCACAGGAGCCCCAAACTGGAGCAGCAGTTACTGGGCTGGCTGCTTGTAAACAAAAACCGGCAGTTGAAGACTGAGCAGTGAAAGCATAAGCAGAGCCATCACTGTAGGCTACTGTTCCCGCGGCGCCAATTGCAGTTGCATTGGTTCCACCACGTCCGATTGCTAAGGTTCCAGTAGTATCGCTGATAGCGCGGTTAGTTATTTGGGTAATGTTAGTTAGAGTAAGGTCATCGTTTACTTGGGTATTAGTTAACCCATTGCCAACTTGAGTTGCTGCAATCGCAATTGGTGTGCTTCCAGCTGCAGTCAAACGACCCTTATTGCTAACGGTGAAAGTTGCTACTGAAGAAACGGAACCAAAGGAGCCACCAACAACCGTATCAGTTAAATTAACTGTGCCATTAGGATCAGCTCCTCCAACTACAAAATCATTTTGGAAGGCAACATTATCGGCAAAAATTGAAGTGGTCCCGTCGGTAATTGTAATTGGGCTGCCCGCACCTGTGTCGTCTGCTCCACAGGTAACCTGGCCGGAAAGGTTGGTTTCTAGAGCGTTAGTCCCGTTACAGTTTGCTACAGTTTGTAGGGTTAAAGCACCACTTAGAACCCCTCCAGTCAAAGGTAAATAGCCAGAAACAGTGATGTTGTCGGCAATATAGGGATCGGTAAGAGCAGTTGCTTGCCAAGTTCCCGAAGTAATTGTTCCAACGGTTGTGATCGAATTTTGGCCAGAGTAGTTACTGGCAATATCGACTGTGGTACCGGAAACCGTAATGCGGTTGGCAGCACCATTGAGGTTTACGCTTTGAGCAGCGACTGAGATGACTGGATTTTGCCCAGAGGTGATTGCAACGTTGGTCCCGGCCGTCAGTGAGTAGATGACATTGCTGGCAGTTAGCTTGCCAGTGCCGGCATCGATGTCGGTATTGTTGGTGACAATCCCGCCTTCGGCAGTGAGAGCGCCAGTAATGTTTGTGGGAACAAAAACTGAGAGCAAACCATCTTTGACGCTACTGCCCAGAGTTTCGCCGGGTTGTTCACCAGTAATACTCGGTAGACTGTCCCTGTTTACGGTCAGATGATCCTTTTTGCTATCTTTAGATACAGAGCTGCGATTTACGGTAAGTAGGTAAACGAGGCCGAGTGTTAGCACCAGAATCTCGACTCCAACTAGGGCCAGCTTCTTGTGGCTGAGACCTTGGCTTTTGAGAAAATTAAGTAGCGAAAACCCAAAGGCCGAAACGCCATTACTACCGGTTGTTTCGAGACTTGAGGATTCGTTGCTAGTTATAGCCTTCTCAGTAGAAGGAGGGAAGTTTTGTGTCGCTGCCGCGGGAAACGAACCTGAGTTATCATCTATTTGTATATCAGTAGTGGACGAGATGGGGATAAATGTTTCTGTTGTCTCAGTGAGTTTTGACTCTCGCACTATCGTCTGTATAGTTTTTCCAGCTTTTATATTTTGGTCGATCTCGACCATTTGATCGACGGCAGAAATTGGGAGTGCGCCGGCAGCAGCGAGACCGTTGAAAGATTTGCGAGAAGCTTTGGGGAGAAGACCGATTTTGATGTAGTAGCGTAGGCGGTTGTAGGGGTCACCTTTACCAAAATCGACGCCTTTTAGCTTTGCTAGGCGTATGACTTCGTCAAACGATATGAGATTTTGAGTAGCGTTGTTGCTCATTGGGCAGGGTAGAACTATTCATCAATCGATTTTAAGGTAGTCAGTAGGTTCGAACAGTCTACCGACTTGAAATCCTGTCAATAGGGTATTTTGGGTAAAAGACCCACTCCAGCGCGGGAAAATCCTTTGCTGTGACGGGAAATCGTACTTAGATTATTTCACAATCCGAAAAAAAATGTCAAGGCCCGATCTCTTTAATATATATACAGAAAAATTTCCGTGGTAAGATTTTATTATGAAATCTGCCATAAGAGCGTTCAGCTCAATACTGCTATCTGCTCTACTGCTTTCTGCTAGCGCAACCTTTGCCTTTTCCCAAGGTATTAATCAAGTGGCTTACAATGTGGTTGTTGCAGAATCAGATGCAGAGACTGGGAGTATAGTCTCATTCAAAAATGGTCAATACGAACTCAGCAAAGCGGAATATGATACAGGAGTATATGGAGTTATATACTCTGATGCACAAGTCGCCCTCGGAAAGATTACTGTTGCAACCAAGCCGGTTGTAGTAAATGGAGAAGCTTTAGTAAAAGTTGCTACTAGTAACGGTGAGATAAAAGCAGGGGACTTGGTAACTACCTCAAAAGATAAAGGAATAGGTCAGAAAGCAACAAAATCCGGACATGTACTGGGTAAGGCACTGAAAGATTTTCCAAACTCAGAAGCTTCGGGAAATAATGGAGTGGTTCCGGTATTAATAAATGTTAGTTACAACCAAATCTCTTCTAGCTCAGAAGCTTTAACTGATCAGGGTCTCGATCAGGTGGCCAAGAAAGTTTCTAGCTCAATAGTTTCCGGAAACATTCCCAATCTTCTTAAGTACATATTTGCTCTGTTGCTGGGAGCTATAAGCTTCTTTGTCGGCTTATCACACTTTGTCCGTAGCAACCGAACGGCAGTGGAAGCAATCGCCAGAAACCCTTTGGCAAAAGCTGACATTCAGCGGCAACTATTTTTTGGAACTGCTGGAATACTTGTAGTGTGTGGTATTGGGTTAGCAATATCAGTGTGGATATTACTATTCTTGTAGGGTGACAAGGTCCGTCCTTGTCAAAGGTAAGAATTTATGAATCTAGCAATCTATCTGTCGGTAATATTAAATCTAGTCACACTTGGTCTGGTGGCCTATCTTTTGCAAAAATCACGCCAGAGTGGAAGTAGTCTTGGGCAAAATCTTCCCCAAACACAAAACCTAAAAGAGCAGGCAGCGACGATACAAAACTTGGAAAACCAGTTTAAGCAGGTGCTACAAGAACTAATATTAAAGAATAAAGAAGTGATTCAAAGTACATCAGATAACCTGGTCAAATACTACCAAGATACAGTCACTACCATGACACTCAACTACAACCAAAATACAGAGAAGCTGATGCAACTACTCGATCAGGAACTAAAAGTACGTGTGGAGAAACTCGACCAAACCACTATCAGACATATAGAGGAATCTCGAAAGGAAGTTAATGACCAAGTAAAGAAAGATCTTGAAGGGCTGAATAAGCAACTAGACAAGTACTCAAAGGAAAGGTTCAAACAACTGGACGAAAAGATCTACGAGATTGTTTCCGAGACTGCTAAAAATTCTGTTGGTAAAGTAATTAACCTAGTCGACCATCAAGAGCTCGTAATGTCGGCACTTGAGCAAGCCAAAAAGGACAAATTCTTTTCATGAAACCTGAATTTTCGATCTTTGCTACTGGGATTACGGATACAAAAGTTCTCTATCGTTTGGTCGATAAACTAAACGCGATTAACAAAGAACTTTATCACAACCAGGAAGGCAGCATTGCGCAGAAAGCCAAGAGCATCAGCCCGTCACTGATCGCGGTTTTTAACTATTTAGAACAAAAAGGTTTGGAGCCATCAGGGGATGAAGCACAAAAAGCGTATATCGCAGAAATTATCAGTTATCTCAAGAGTTTGCTAGTTGTGAGAATTACAATGGCTTTTGAACCTGACGATACCTTTAGCACTAAGATCAACGAAGTGATAAGTAGCCTTGCTGGGCGTAAAATTGTGCTGGATATTGCAGTCAACCACCACATTGTTGCCGGCATTACTCTCGAGTACAACGGTAAGTTCTCTGATTATAGCTATGAGGCTAGAACTGATACCTTTTTGAAGGAAAGACTCGGAGGTTTTTTCGCGGTAGCTTCAAATGAAGTTAGAAATCAACCAGAGCAGTTAGTAAACTAAAATGCAGAAATTTGAAGAGTATCTTAAACAAATAGGTGAGGTTGGCTATGTCGAGTCGATCATTCACTCGATTTTCTATGTCAACGGCTTGCCTGGAGCCAAACTGCACGAACTGATTCTTTCAGAAAACGGCCATATTGGCATTGTCCAAGGTGTTCTGCCAGATCTGGTCGAGGTTATGCTGCTTCAAGGGGAGAATCTTGGCCACAACGTCCGGGTAGTTCGTACCAATGAGACTTTTGAGATGCCAGTAACCGATCGTTACCTAGGTAGGGTTATCAGTCCTTTTGGTCAAGCGCTAGATGAGCACGGACCAATCGGGGAAATAAAGACAAAATACCCAATCGACCCCAGAGCTCCCGGCATTAATGCCCGCAGCCGGGTCAAAGAGCCGATGGAGACAGGGGTTATCTCAGTCGATATGCAGGTGCCAATTGGGAAAGGGCAACGTGAAATGATCATGGGAGACCAGAAAACTGGTAAAACCACCTTCGCCTTGCAGGTTATCGGTAACCAAGTGACAAGTGGAGCCATTTGTATTTATGTTTCGATTGGGAAAAAGAAATCTGATTTGAAATTTGTGGTGAAAACTTTGGCCGATCTCGGCGCTCTCAAGAGCACTGTAGTCGTCGCTGCTTCTGCTTCTGACCCTGCCCCTCTGATTTATCTTGCGCCTTTTAGTGGGCTGTCGATTGCCGAGTATTTCCGAGATTTGGGTCGGGAAGTAGTGGTAGTTTTTGATGATCTCACTACCCACTCAAAGTTTTACCGGGAAACTTCTTTGATCACTCGCCGAACCCCAGGTCGGCAAAGCTATCCGGGAGACATTTTTCACCTCCACGCACGGATGGTCGAGAGAGCTGGGAATTTTAAGATGCAAAATGGGAAAACTGTTCCCATCACTTTACTTCCGATCGCCGAGACTCTCGAAGGTGACTTGGCCGGGTATATCCAAACCAACCTAATGGCGATGACAGACGGTCACGTATTTTTTGATGTGGCTGAGGCTAAGAAAGGCCGGCACCCAGCAGTATCTTTCACCCTGTCCGTATCTCGGGTTGGAAACCAAACTAAAACTGCTCTTGAAAGAGAATTGTCAAAACTAATAACTGAGAAACTTTCTGCTTATCGAAAAGCCGAAGAGGTTAGTCGTTTTGGAGTTGAGCTGACTACCCAAACTTTGCAGGCATTGGATTCCGGTGAGAAACTTATTGCCCTTTTTGATCAGGAAAGCCAGATTATCACCCCAAAAGGATTGCAACTTGTATATCTAGGTTTGTTTTTCGGAGGAGCCTGGGACAAGAAAAGCGCCAAAGAAGTGCGGGTGGAGAAAATTAGAATTCTCGGTGAATACCTGCAAGGTAAGTACTCAAACCTGCCCGTCGAAGCAAAGTTAGCTAGTTCGGTTAAAGAGTTGGTAACGCTTGTAATGAGGTATTTTAAGCTGGGAGTTACTGTCCAGAAAGAAACAGAGGGTGTTGCTAAATAATTTATGTATTCAAAAGCCGAACTAAAAAAATATTCAGATGCTGTTGCGACGATAAAGTCCATAACCAGGGTTTATGAGGAAGCAGCTGCTCGTCGGATCAAACTTATTCAAAACTCCGTCTCCAAAATTGACGAGTTTCTTGGTTCGACAGCAGATTCCTACGTGAACATAAAATTTGGATTGCTGGCTGAGGAGAAAAATAAAAAAGTCCCTCGGAAAGATATTCTTACACGCAGCTTTCGAGAGAAGACAAAAAAAGGAGTCTTAGTTTTGATATCTTCGCACGAACAGTACTTTGGTAACCTGATCCCCAATGTGTATCGAGCCTGGAAAGAAGATTTACTGTCCAGCAACCTTGACGGAATTATCTTTGGAAATACCGGCAAAAGGCTACTCGAGAAAGATAACCTCCAAAAGGACAGTATTGTTTGCTACGATCTGGCTGACAGCGATCCTGACTGGGAACTGGTCTACAGAATCGGTGAGAAAGTGGCCAGCTACGAAAAGATCGTTGTCTACTATGGTAAGTATCGAACTGTTCTGACCCAAACTCCGGAGAAAGCTGATCTGAGTACACCAATGACGGTGGGGCAGGTACAACAAGTGAAGCGCTATTTGTTTGAAGACCAGGGGGAAAATATCCTCGGTTTTTTTGAAAAAGAAGTAGTCAACGCCCAACTGCAGAAGCGTGTTTATCAGTCGCAGATCGCACGTTATGCCGCCAGAATCAAGATTTTAGAGATCGGACAAGTAGCAGAGCAGATGAGTAAAGTGCTAGGTGATCTGAGCCGGGGAAAGCTAAAAGTGCGGAAGAATTTGTCAAATAAGAAACAACTTCAACTATATACAGGACTAGATTTGTGGGGAGACAGTTAGTACGACAACACCTACGGGTTTTAACCAGTTGTTCTTGCGTCTAAGAAGACTAAAGAAGCAATTACAGCTTTAATTATTTGACAAGGCCCGTCCTTGCAAGGGTTTATATGGAACAAGAACATGTGGGGACAATTAAATCAATTCGGGGGGACGTTATCGAGGTTGAGTTTATCGGTGTCAAACCCAACCGTTTCGAAATACTTGAGTTTGTTGATGACCCGACGATCAAGCTCGAAGTTTACTCTTCAACCAACAAGGATAGTGTCTTTTGTATTTGTTTCTCTGATCCGGGAAAGTTTTATCGTGGTGGCAAAGTAGCTCGCAGATTTGAGACTATAAATGTCCCAGTGGGCAAAGAGCTTCTTGGTAGAGTGGTGGATCTTTTTGGCCATCCGCAGGACAATCTCGGTGAGATCAAGACAAAACAAACCCGTTCGATATATGCCCAACCGCCGGCGTTTGCTAGTACAAACATCAATCGTGAGATTCTTGAGACGGGTATCAAAGTTGTTGATTTTTTCACACCCTTCTTGAAGGGGGGAAAGATTGGTCTTTTCGGCGGCTCAGGGGTCGGTAAGACCGTTATTCTGACAGAGTTGATGCACAATACCGCTGTCTTTCACAAAGGCATCTCGATCTTTGCAGGAATTGGTGAGCGTATTCGTGAGGCCCAAGAAATGATCGAAAACCTCAGAGACAATAAAGTTTTGCCAAATGTTTCTCTGGTCTTGGGTCAGATGAACGAGCGGGCAGCAGTACGTTTCCGGGCTGGTTATGCTGCCATTACTATCGCTGAGTATTTTCGTGATCAGGAGAATCGGGATATTCTTTTCTTTGTCGACAATGTTTACCGCTTGGTCCAAGCCGGTAACGAGCTTTCTACTTTGTTGAACACCATTCCGTCAGAAGATGGTTACCAAGCGACACTAACATCTGACATAGGACAGTTTCAGGAAAGAATCGTACCGACTACGAGTGGGTCGATCACGGCAATTGAAGCTATTTATGTGCCGGCTGACGATCTGACTGACTCTGGAGTCCAAGCAATCATGCCGTACTTTGATAGTGTTGTGAGTTTGTCGCGGGCGATCGCCGAGGAAGGTAGAAGGCCGGCGGTAGATATTCTCAACTCGAGTTCAAGTTTGGTTGAGGCAAATGTTATCGGTGTTCCACATTATGAAGCTTACCTCGAAGCTGAGAAAATCCTCAACCGCTATGTTTTCTTGGATCGGGTTGTCTCAATTGCGGGAGAGGGAGAACTTTCTCCGGAAGATCAGAAAGTCTATTCTCGAGCCAAAAAGATACTCAATTACATGACTCAAGATTTGCATATGACGGCTGATCAAAGTGGGCGAGCTGGGGTCTATGTCAATCGCAAGAAGGTTATTGAAGACGTTTCTGATGTTCTTTCAGGAAAGCTAGATGAGTGGCCAGCAGAAAAATTCTCCTACATTTCTAGCCTCGATAAGGCCAAGAAAACTATCCCCTGATGTAGATTTGGCTAAATATGCATTTTCCACTATAATTTAAGTTAATGCCCAGGATAGTCAAAAAAACTCTTGCAAGTTTTGTCCTCGCAATACTTTTTGCAAGTATAGTTCCAATTCAAAACTCAAACGCAGTTGTTTCTTCCTGTACTGCCAATATCACTCCAAACCAAGTTGCAAGTGGTTCAACCAACAACTTCTCGCTGACCGTCACCAATACTTCCGGACAAGTGATCAATTGGGTCAGAATCACCCGTCCCAACAGCAACTTTACCTTGGGAGGTATTATTGCTTCGCTTTGGACGATAGTTGCTACGTCTGACAACTTCACACTAACTGGTAGAACGATCAATTCTGGAGCAAGCAAAACTTTTTCCCCGACCAGTGTTGTGGCAGCTAGTACTGACCAGCCAGCCGCCAATTGGTCGGTGTTAGCCTCCGATAACGCTAGTGGGGCTTCTCCAACTAGTTGTACCGGGACGCTAGGAACCCAGATCGGGAATCCAGATGTGACTGCGCCAACTATTTCGGGTATAACTGTTTCCAACATAACCGCGGGAGGCGCGAGCATTTCTTGGACGACAAACGAATTATCAGATTCAAAAGTAAACTTTGGAACCTCGATCTCTTATGGGCAAAATGTTGCAAGTGCAAGTTTAACAACAAACCATTCACTGAACCTGTCCGGGCTTTCCGCCAACACCGGTTACCATTTCCAAGTTCAAAGCAAGGACGCGAGTAACAATACCGCCAGCTCATCAGACAACACTTTTCTGACTGCGGCCGTTAGCCCCACTCCAACTCCAACCACCACGGTCACAACCACCACGACAACTGAAAAACCAAGTGTAAGTACGGATAGTACTTTACCGATGGTTAGTTTAACCACAAACCTCACAGCAGTTTATAAAGAAACGCCGACAATCCTTGGATTAGCAAGTGATAATGTAGCGCTACAAAAAATCGAATACTCGATTGACGCAGGCGAGAATTGGTTGCCAGTGGATAAAAGCGTTGGTTTAAATACAAAAAAAGCTAGTTTTGAGTTCAAACCAGCGGGCTTGCCAGATGGAAACTACGATATTCTCGCTCGTGCTTTTGATACAAGTAACAACGAAGGCCGGGGAGGAGAGTCGGTTTTGATCATCGACCAGCTGCCACCGATCATTGGGCCGAACGTAGTTTCTTTTGGATCACAAGCAGCTAACGTAGAGAATAACCTAATCTATGCAGTCATTGGGGTCGACCAACGGATTACTCTAGCCACCATTGGTGGCCCGACAAGTGTGGGCATCAAAGCTGTCTCAAAAGACGAAAGAGCAAAACTTTTCTCGCTGACCAAAGAATTAGGTAGCAATCTTTGGTCAGGAATTTTAGCCTTCGAAGAACCAGGGGAGTACACACTCGTTGCCACCGCCAAAGATGGTGCTGGCAACATTGTCTCCCGTGAACTAAACAACGTTTTTGTCAATAAACCTTCTCAGGTGGTTAATGCTGAGGGTAAGGCACTAGAGAATGCTAAAATCGAGGTAAATTATTTTGATGAGGAGAGTTCCAGTTGGTACCTTTGGGACGCAGCTGCCTTTGGACAGAGCAATCCGCAAACAACCAACGCCAAGGGTGAATTTAACTTCTTTTTACCCGCTGGGAAATATTTCCTCAGAGCAGAGTCAGAGGGTTACTATTCGGAAAATAGTGAGATCTTTGTCTTGAAAGAGGGTCTGCCACTCGCTGCTAGTATCAAACTGGAAAAAAGCTTTGGCATAAAGTTAGCGGACTTTAAGCTTGTTTTCCCGAGAATTAGTTTGGAAGGTTTTAAGGTTGATCTTGGGAATAAGGTATTGGTTTCTGATCAAGCCTCAAATTTGGTCAACAAAAATTTGCCTGCTTTCACCCTCCAAAATAGTCAGAAAGGGATTTTGAATGAAAGTTCCTTGTCAGGTAAGAACACTTTGTTGTCATTTGTGGCTACTTGGTCGCCCTGGTCTGAAGAGCAGATCGCCCAGCTAGAGAAATTAGCTGCAAGTGGTGAAGGTCAAAATATTTTCTTGATTACAACACTAGAGTCTCAGGAAAAGGTAGCTGCCTACAAGAAAATTGGTAACTACGAGGTTGAGTTCTTGGTTGATCCGACTGGAGGGATCTTGTCCAAGTTTAATATTCTGACAATTCCCTATCATTTAATTGTTGGCGAAGACTTACAAGTCAAAGAAGCCAAAACCGGCGTTTTTTCAAAAGAGGAATTGCAAGAAGCCTTGGATAAACATTAAACTAAATACAAGCTATGCTGCCATTACAGTTTTTCGGTCAAAATATTAATTTCGCCCTTAATCTATTTTTTAGTTTAGTTACCTTTGCAACTTTTTGGTTGTATTTTGCCGCTTGGTTGGGTCAAAAAAAGCTGCAAAGCTCATTTAAATGGTTCGCTTTTCTACTAATTTCAGCTTCGTTCTTGTTTCAAGCGGTTGTTATCGACAAAGAAATATTGGGAGATTCACTTTTTGCTAACTACCCTGAGAATCTTGCTTTAGTAGTGAGAGCGGTTGGTTACGCTGTCTTGGTTTTTGCCTTGATCAGAGAACCGTTGCAATCACCGCCAATTATTCCAGTTAGTTTACCAAAGCCAAAACGAACTCATAAGTTGTTAATGCCGTTTAGTCTGACAATAGTTCCCAAAGTATTACTTCCGGTCGGAGCGTTCGCGGTCGCTTTTCTCTACTTTCGGAAGGCAACCGATGGGATGGAAAAGCACTTAAGAGCAGTCGCTTTTGCTTTCTTATCCCTGGCTGTTTATGAAGTGCTTGGGCTTTCAAGTCTTTTTCGTGAGACGACAAACATCACTATTTCAAATCTAATTGCTCCCTTCGGACCAATCTGGGCTTTGCAACAAGTATTCTTGCTGATTTCCCTTGTGATACTTGGTCGTTGGGTTTGGGGCTACCTGCTTAAACGTTTGCAAAGCCAGTTATTTATTATTTTTACCAGTACTGTTTTAGTTATTTTTCTAGTTATCAGCATTGGTCTTACTTTCTTGTTGATTAAAAATATTGAAAAAAGCGCTTTGGACAACTTGGAGACAGCTTCAAAAGTTCTTAACTATAGCTTGGATTCGAAGAAAGCTGAATTGTCAGCTATTGCAGAGGTTTTTACCCAAAATCCAGAGATCTCAGCAGCAGTATTAGCAAAAGACCACAACAAACTCAATTTGCTCGTTTCCAAATCTCTTGAAAACAAGAAAATCTCCTCGCTTGTGATCACGACCAACGCTGCGATGGTACTCTCACGTGCCGAAGACCCGGACAGCTGGGGAGACTCTTTATCGAGTGATGCCTTAGTTCAAAAGGCAATCTCCGGTAGCAACCAAACTAGTATTGTGACCAAGGTAGGGAATCTTGTACCGGCGGTTTACCTCCAATCGGCCCAACCAATACTAAAGGACTCTGCTGTGGTCGGTACTGTTTTGGTAGGTTTGGCGATCTCAAACAATTTCCTTGATGGTATAAAAACCTCAACTGGCTTGGATAGCGCTATTTACGCTGCGAATACCAGAACGGCGACGACCATCCTTGCTCCCGATAAGAAAAGCCGTTGGGTTGGAATCAAAGAGGAAAATTCGCAAATCAAAAAAGAGGTCTTAGAAAAAGGGCAGACCTTTAAAGGTAGTTCTAGCTTGGTCAACAGACCCTTTCTGGTGGTCTACAAACCACTCAAAAATGTTAACAATGAGATTGTTGGGATGATTTTTACGGGACAGCCTGAAGTTTCTATTTTGCTTGCAGCCGGAAGATCAATTGAGTTGGTGTTTATTTTAGCCGCTGTTCTTCTGATTATTTCCCTGGTTCCAAGCTATCTAATTTCAAAATATATCGCTTATCAATTAAGCTAATTTGAAAGCAGTCGAGTATCGAGTTATAATTTGAGCATGGCGAAAATACTTATAGTCGAAGATGACGAACTAATCTCAGGAATGTATCAGAGTATTTTTACTTTTGATAAGCATGAAGTCGCGATTGCCAGTGATGGGGAAGAAGCCCTGGCTAAGATTGGCGGGTTCAAACCAGACTTGGTTCTTCTTGATATCATGATGCCAAAGATGAACGGTCTACAGGTTCTAGATAAGATCAAAGCTGATCCTGAAACAAAGGCTATTCCCGTGGTGATGCTGACCAATCTTGATGCCAAGCAGGATGCGGAAACTGCCCTAGCAAAAGGGGCTATAAAATATATCGTCAAGAGTAACTATAATCCCAAACAAATTAGTGACATGGTAAAGGATATCTTGGCTGAAGTTTCTTAATTAGGTGTTTACCCAAACTTTTCTTATGGATATTGATGTCAGCAAACTGCCTACAACCTCAGCATACAAAGTCGATCGACTTTTTGTGACGGTTTATTCACTCGGCGCGCTGCAAAAACCGCCTTTCCAAGGCTTTGTCAAAAGTATCAGTTCGGTGGATACAAAAGGCCCGTTTGATATCCTACCCGTACATGAGAATTTTATTACACAATTTTCAAAAAAACTCGAAATTTTACCAGAGACAGGGGACAAGATTAGCTTTGAACAACCAACTGGCGTGATTGAAGTTGCCAACAATGTTGTCAAAATTTTTTTAAAAAAGAAAGAAACAAAGTCTTAGTTTGAGGAGAACACTATGAAAAAAATATTGATTGTTGAAGATGACATAAACTTACTCAATCTTTATAAAGAAGTATTGACGAGGGAAGGGTATGAATTAAAGTTAGCTGAGGATGGAGGTGAGGCGTTGCAAATAGCTGCCAGTTTCCAACCTGATATCGTTCTCTTGGACCTGATGCTGCCATACGTGGATGGGTTTAAGGTTCTTGAAGAGCTAAAATCCAATCCGAAGACAGAGCACTGTTTTGTCATTGTCCAGACCAATCTTGACTCAGAAATGCAGCGACAAAAAGCCAAGAATCTCGGTGCCAATGAATTCTTGGTTAAATCCGAGAGTGATCCCGGAAGTTTGATCGAAGATATCAAACACCTTCTCGCCACACACTAAAAATCCTATTGACAAGGCCCGTCCTTGTTACTATAGAAGGGCGTTTTATTTTCTGGTTTTGAGTTTGACCAGAAGCTAGTTTTTCAATAGAATAGAAGTAATGCCCAAGTTTGTTAAAAAACTAGTTTCAGTAGCTATCATTGCCGGAATTTCTTTTCAGTTTGTTCCAACCACCGAAGTAAAAGCAATAATTTCCTCATGTTCTGCTAGTGTTGTCCAGCATTCCGCTTACATTAACAGCAGCGTCGATTTTTCAATTCAAATCACAAACACTGCTCAGGAAGATATTAGTTGGATTAGGATCCAAAACCCTTCTTCAGGGGACTTCACGATTCAGGGCAGCAGTGTTTCCGGTTGGGATGCTAGTGGGGATGCAGTTAACCAGACCTTAACCGCAGGAAGTCTACCTAGCGGTCAGTCTCTAAACGTTGTTGTGACAGCAACAACTGGTAGTCAACCGCGACCTTCCGCCGATTGGTTTGTCGAAGTTTCCGATGATGGTGGGGGAAGTAATCCATTTGCTTGCCCCGGTAATTTAGGAACAGAGATAATTGATCCTGCGGACCAGCCGGTGATTAGTAATATTTCTGTATCTAGTATTACTACCAGCTCGGCTATTATTTCATGGGATACAAATGAATTGGCCAACGGAGCGGTAAACTATGGTTTCACCTCGAGCTACGGTTCAAATCAAAACAACCCCAACCTCACAACTGCCCATTCGTTTACCTTAGAAAATTTATCGCCAAACGCCACGTACCACTTTAAAGTGCTAAGTGCTGATGTGTTCGGGACAAGCAGTCAATCAGGGGACAATACTTTTCTGACACCGGCTGCCAGTCAGTCCGGACAATCAAGCAGTTCGGGTCCTAGCAGCAGCACTTCTACCGGCGAAAGTATTTTAAAAGAGTTAAAGCTAAAAGCCACAGAAAAAATCCCACCGACAATGACAATTTCAACTGATTTTTCCAAACCTTTTACAGCTGCCCCAACAATAGTTGGTACAGCTAGCGACAACGAGGCGATTTACTTAGTCGAATATTCAACTGACAATGGTAAAAATTGGCTCCCGGTCAATAATTTGGTCGGACAAGGTCAAAAGCAGGCAAGTTTTGATTTTACACCAATAAATCTTGACGATGGGAATTATAAAATCGTCGCTCGGGCAACTGACACTTCTGGTAATCAGGCTAGTTCACAAACCTACACTTTGGTAATCGATCGCCTACCGCCAACAGTTGGCGCAGGTGTAATTTCTATTGGACCGCAAGTCCTGAAGCCAGATAGTGATGGGGTTGTCACTACCGTTGCTGGTCTTGATCAAAAAGTAACCTTAGCTTCAGTTGGTGGGGCAACCCAAGTCACTATTCGTTCAGTTGACACGAATGTGAAGTCTGGTGCCAACAGCCAAGTTTTTGCTCTTTCCCGCTCTAGCCAAACTGGTCTTTGGTCAGGGATTCTCAGTTTTTCCAAAGAGGGTTTAAATACTCTTTCGGTCGAAGCGCTTGATGGTGCCGGCAACAAGACCAAGCGGGACTTTGGCAATATCCAGGTACTGTCCGGTGGCCAAATAACCGAGAAAGATTCCAAAAAACCAATAACTCAAGCCAAAATCACCCTGTATTATCTTGAGACAGAGTCAAATTCTTGGGTGGTTTGGGATGGGTCTTCTTACGGTCAGAAAAATCCACAGCAAACAAGTAAAGATGGTCAATTTAGGTTTTTTGCGCCAGCCGGCAAATATTACCTACAGATCTCGGCATCCGGTTACAAGACCGTCATCAGTAAAATTTTTGCCGTGGACCAAACAGTCCCCTTAGCCCAAAGTATTTCTCTAGAGAAAGCTACCAAAATTGGTTTTGACCCTCTTTCCTTTACCTTGCCGTCTTTGACACTCGGAAAAATTGAGATAGTCCCGAGCCAGAAAAAAGTTGACTTAGCTAAAACTGCGAGCTCTTTGGTAGACAAATCCTTGCCGAGTTTCAACCTTGAAAAAACCAGCGGGGGGACGACCAATCATGTCCAACTCTCCGGTAAGCCAACTCTCCTTAGTTTTGTTTCAACCTGGTCACCAGCGTCCCAAGAGCAGTTTCAGGTCTTGGACAAATTACAAAACAACCAAGATTTGAATATTTCACCAGTTGTAGTAATGGAATCAACGGCAAAACTTGTCTCTTACAAAGCAATCTCGAAGTTAGAGTTGGATTTTTTAGTTGATCCCGATGGTACAACCGTAAGTTCTTTTGGCTACCAAAGCCTACCCACGCACTATTTTGTCAACCGAAAGGGTATTATCAAAAAGATTACGATCGGAGTATTATCAGAGAAAGAGATTTTGGATAATCTCGGAGCTTTGTAAGATATGCTGCCCATTGCTTTTATCAGTCAAAACCTACACTTTGCCATCCAACTCTTTGCAGCCTTGGTCTGCTTTGCTGTCTTCTGGCTGTATTTTGATGCTTGGCTCGCCCGAAAACAGAAGAAAGAAACTCTGCTTTGGGTAGGTTTTTTGCTACTTTGTGTTTCCTTTATTATCCACGCGACGGTAATCGAACAAGCTGTTCTGGGTAATTCTTTTCTCGGTGATATTACTGAGGGGTTATCGGGTGTAATTAGACTTTTTGGTTACCTCTTAATTATTTTTGGCCAGCTCAGAGACCCGCTACAGAGCGTTCCTAAAACTGAAGGAGTCAAACTAGAAAAAGCCCCTGCTATAGTTGGCCTGGGTTTTGTTAGCAATTGTTTAGTGTTTCTGCTACCCGTTGGTAGTGCGCTTTGCGGCTTACTTTACTACAGGCGGGCAACTACTGGGTTGGAAAGGCATTTGCGAAAAGTAGCTTTAGCCTTTTTTGGTTTGGGGGTTTTTGAGCTACTGTCTTTATCGAAGTTCTTACAAACCTCCGACAACCCTTTTTTATATAGCCTGTCCTCAAGTTTTGGTGCGATTTGGTATTTGGAGCACGCCGTTTTAGTTGTCAGCATGGTTTTCCTTGGTTTATGGGTTTGGCAATATTTAATTACGCGTTTGCAGAGTCAATTATTTATGATCTTCACTGGTACAATTCTGGCTATTTTTCTACTGACGACAATTAGTTTTACCTTTCTTTTGATCAACAATATTCAAAACGAGTCGTTGAGCAACCTGGCGACTGCCACCAATGTTTTAAATTACTCACTTAATTCCAAGAAAGATGAAACCCTCTCGACCACCGAGAGCTTGGCAGGCAATCCGGATTTTGTTTCTGCAGTGCTTGCCAAGGATCACAAAAAACTCAACCTTCTCGGTCAAGGAGTTCTCGAAGACAAGAAGAAATCTTCAATTGTTGTCACTGATGATTCTGGTTTGGTGTTGTCTCGGGCCGAGGAGCCTGATCGTTGGGGTGATTCGTTGTCAGACGACCCGTTGATAAGAAGATCTTTAGTTGGGTTGGAAGGAAACAGTATATCAACTAAAGAAGGCATTCTCGCACCCTTAATCTATATCAAATCAGCTGTTGCGATGCGGGATCAGAACAAAAACATTATTGGCAGTTTGACAGTTGGTATTTTGGTTGATAATGCCTTTCTTGACGGTGTAAAAGCTGCAACCGGTCTGGATAGTGCTGTTTATGCTGGCAATACACGCGCTGCCACCACCTTTCTGGCAGAGGATGGCAAGTCGCGGTGGGTCGGAGTTAAAGAAGAAAGCTCGGAAATCAAGAACCAAGTTCTAAAAAAAGGTAGTACCTTCAAAGGTAGTGTTTCGGTTCTCAACAGACCCTTTATCGGCGCTTACAGTCCGCTGCGGGACGTTAACAACGAGATTGTGGGAATGATCTTTATTGGTAAACCCCAAAGCTCGATCTTGTTGGCGGCTGGCAAAAGTATTGAGCTGACGTTTCTAGTGGCAGTAGCCTTGATCTCACTCTCGATAATTCCGTCTTTCTTTGTATCACGTTACCTGAGTAGGCAGCTATCTTAAAGCTATGAACAAAGTTCAAACCAAGGTCATCATTCTTTCAATCGTGTTGTCGGTAATTATAGGTCTAGGATCTATTTACTTTACCTCTGCCAACCAGAAAAGTGTTCAAGCACTGTTCAAGAGTCGACAAGAAGAAAAAGAGGCTCTTTTTGATAATTTACTCAAATTGAAATCAGCTTCTCTGCTGTCCTATGCTTACGACTATACCTATTGGGATGAGATGGTCAAGGTAGTAGAAGAGGGAGACGAAAAAATTGCCAAAGAAAACATTGACACGAGTCTTGCTACCTACGGAGCCAACGCCGTTTGGGTCTACCGACCAGATTTCTCCTTGGTATATTTTGTCGGCGATGAAAAGGTAGGCAGTTCTAAGAAAGTTTCACTGGAGACAAACGATTTGGAGAAAGCATTTGGAGCAGGTTTGTTTCCGCATTTTTATATCAAAACGGGGGCTGGTTTGATGGAGCTGGCCGGCGCACCAATCCAACCCACAAGTGATACTGAACGCAAGACTACACCGCGCGGTTTTTTTCTGACAGGCAGACTTTGGGACAAGGGTTATCTTGATGAACTAGCAGGTTTTATGTTTGGACAGGTAGAGCAAACCAGCACAGACGACAAAGATGGGCATCTGACTGAAAGTAGTCTAAAAGATGGGGTTATATTTTTCGAAAGACAACTCAATGGTTTTGATGGTAAGCCAGTCGACTCAATTCATGTTGAAGCCACGACACCGACAACTACACTTTTGAGCCAAACCACAAACAATCATATGTACTATCAAGTACTATCATCTATTTTTGCTGTCTTTTTGGCAATGTTTTTTCTTGCTCGTTGGATTATCTACCCACTTATTCGAGTTTCCAGAAGCCTTGCTGAGGGCGATACTAAGTTTATCGCAAGCCTAACAAAAAAGCGCGATGAGTTTGGGCAAGTGGCACAGCTGATAGTAAAGTTCTTTGAGCAAAAAGTATTACTGGAAAAAGAGGTAGCGGAACACTTTAGGGCAGAGAAAGAGATGCAAAGACAAAAGGACGAGCTTGAACGAATCAACAAGACCATGATTGACAGAGAATTAAAAATGATTGAATTGAAAGAAAGAATTGCCGACCTTGAATCTAACTTAAAGGAAGAGAAATAAGAATGGATACACCAGAAAAAGTTTCTAGTGATGTTGATTTTTCTCAAAAATCCAAGCTGATTTATCAGTTTTCTAGTGTTGGTTTCGTTTCTCTGATTCTTTTTGGGATCGTCAACTTAACACAAGGGCAAACTTCTTCCGGAATAACTGAGCTTATTTTTGGTTTGGCTATTCTGGGCAATATGGCCTATCTACACTGGCAAGGTGACGTAGAATTTGCTGCCAATGGTGTACTTTTGCTGATGCTTGGGGTACTGACTTTTCTCCTTGTTGATGGTGGTATTGATAAATCCGGGCTTTTTTGGTTTTATACTTACCCGGCCTTGGCTTTTTTTCTCAAAGGTCGGAAAAAGGGTGTAGTTTGGATTTCGGTGCTGCTATCAATGGTAGTACTAGTTACTGTAATGAGTATGTTAGCTTTGGTGGAAATACCTTTCTCCGATGTGATTATCCGCCAACTCTTGGTTAGTTTATTCGTTGTTTCTTTTTTGATTTATCTCTACCAACAGGTTAATGAGAAGAAAGAGAAGTTGCTCGAAACCGATCGCCAAGATCATGAAAAGCAAACGCATATTCTTGAGGAAAAGGACTTGGTTATCCAAGAGACCTTAAAAGGAGTTGAGGAGCAAAATCAAAATTTGTCCAATACCAAGCTGGCAATGCTCAATGTTTTGGAAGACGCCAAGGAATTGCAGACAAAACTACAATCTCAAACTGATGAATTGCGCAAATTCCAACTCGCAACCGAAAGTTCCTATGAGCACATAATTATCACTGACAGTAAAGGTGTGATTCTCTACGCCAACCCCGGAGCGGCGCGCAACACTGGTTATTCGATTGAAGAAATGATTGGCAAGACGACGGCTCTTTGGGGTGGTCAGATGGACAAAGATTACTACCAGAAGATGTGGCAGACTTTGGTTAAAGATAAACAGCCTTTTGTCAGTGAAATTACCAATAAACGCAAAAACGGTGATAAATATATCGCCCAGTTAAAAATCTCACCGATTTTGGACGACAAAGATGAAATTAAGTTTTTTGTCGGTTTGGAAAACGATATCACCAAAGAACGAGAACTAACTACGCATCTGCGTGAAGAGAAGGCGAATGTTGAGCTCAAGGTGCAGGCACGGACAAAAGAGCTTCAAGATGAGCAGGGGAAATTACAGGCTTCAATCAACAGTTTGAATGTTGGTTTTGTAATGACCGATACTGCCTACAATGTTGTTAATATCAATAGCACGGCTAAGCGAATTCTTTGTATTAACGATTTCAAGACAATATTGAAGGATCCAAGTAGTATTGGTTCCAATTGTAGTTTGGAAGATATCGAAGCGAACCTAAAAAATGTTGTTGATCTTCGACAAAATATCAAAAAATGTTTGAGCGAGAAAAATATTATCAATATTGACGATATCAGCTTTAACAACCGCTTTCTGCACTTTTTCCTCTCGCCAATCGCACTCTACCGTGAAAAACTGGATATCATCGGTGTTGTAATTTTGGTTGAGGATGTCACTGAAGCCAAAATTTTGGCCAGATCCAAAGACGAGTTTTTCTCAATCGCTTCCCATGAGTTGCGCACACCTCTGACCGCGATTCGGGGAAACACGGCTTTGATGAAAGATTACTACTTTGACAAAATCCGAGATAAAGATTTGAAAGTTATGATCACTGATATTCATGAATCTTCAGTACGACTAATACAAATCGTCAATGATTTTTTGGATACTTCTCGTTTGGAGCAAGGTCGGATCGATTTCCACAACGAAGACTTTGACTTGCCAACGGTGATTGAGGAAGTTGCTAAGGAACTAGAACCCAATCTTGCAGCTGCGGAACTCTATTTAAAGCTGAAGCCATCCAATGTCCCGATCCCACTTGTGATTGCCGATCGCGATCGGGTTAAACAAATTTTGATCAATTTGATCGGCAATGCGATTAAATTTACCGAAGAAGGCGGAATTTCAATTGCACTGTCCCCAAAGTCCTCATCTGTGAAGCTTTCAATAACCGATACTGGTAAGGGTTTGACCGAGGAGAATAAAAATTTGCTTTTCCGCAAGTTCCAGCAAGCAGAGGACAATATTTTGACTCGGGATGCGACGCGGGGGACAGGGCTTGGGCTCTATATTTCCAAGCTTTTGATTGAGGGTATGGGCGGGAAAATCTATTTGGAGGCTTCCGAAGAGAAGAAAGGTTCAACTTTTAGCCTTGAATTGCCAGCAGTGGCCAAGATCGAATTGGTCGCTCCGGAGACAGCAGAGGGTCCAAAGAAGAGTAAAAGAAAATTTAAACCAAGTAACACTCCAGCAAAAAAGAAAGTTGTCAAAAAATAGCTGGTAACAGTATAATCTCATTATGGCAAAAATATTGATAATCGAAGACGACCCTCTGATGTCTCGGTTGTACGAGAAGATTTTTACCTTTGAAAAATATGAAGTCGTCTTGGCAGATAATGGCCAGGACGGATTGGATAAGGCGAGAACTGAGAGTCCGACACTGATATTGCTTGATATCATGATGCCGAAAATGAATGGCCTACAGGTCTTAGAGAAGCTTAAGGCCGATCCGGACCTAAAAAAGATCCCGGTCGTGATGCTCACCAACCTAGCTGGGGATAAAGATGCCGAGACAGCGCTAGCCAAGGGTGCAGTCAAATATATTATCAAAAGTAATCAAGATCCCAAGCAAGTTTCCGGCATGGTCAAAGAAATTCTTGCCGGTTACACCCGCGACGAAATCCCTACCTAATATCTTGACAAGGCCCGTCCTTGCAGAGTAAATTACTCCCATGCCAATTCGCAAAACTAGTTTTTTTGAAAATGGTTTTTATCATGTCTACAACCGCGGCGTCGAGAAGCGGGAGATTTTTCTTGACGAAAAAGATTACCAATCTTTTGTCGGTATTTTAAAAACTTATCTTTCAGAAGATATATCAAACAATAGTGAAATTACGTTGCAAGGACGGGCCTTGCAGGGCAAACGAATCAGAAAACATAGCCTTGGCGAGGAAGTGAGTCTGGTTGCATATTGCTTGATGCCGAATCACTTTCATCTATTGCTGCAGCAAAGATTCTCAACGTCGATTACAAATTTTATGCGTCGGGTTCTAACAGCCTACTCGATGTATTTCAATGATCGTTACGAACGGGTAGGGAGTTTATTCCAGGGCCGCTTCCAAGCCAAAGATATTTCCAATGACGAATACCTATTGCATTTAACTCGTTACATTCACCGCAACCCAGTCGAAGCAAAAATAGTTAAAATTCAAAACTTAGAAAAATTTAAGTGGTCCTCTTACCAAAATTATCTGGGGTTAAAGGAGGTCGTTTGGGTGAAGTCAAAAGCAATTCTTGATTACTTTTCGTCAATAGAGAGCAACAAAGACTACAGGAGTTTTGTTGAATTCGAGTCGGAAGAAAATCTTCCAGAAAGTTTACAAATTGACTAAAATTAGCCTGCAAGGCCCTGTCTGCCGACCAGTCTGCCGACCAGTCTGCCGACAGGCAAGACAGGCACGACCGTCCTTGCAAGTACTAGGGTTGGAAGTTAGTTCAGTTAAGGTTATAGAATGTTTATAGGAATTTATATGTCGCTAAAGCACCATATATTTCTTAAGAAAGTAATATGAAAAGTGATGAAGAGTTACGAAAAACTTTTAAGATCGCAGTCAATGATACCAATTTGATTCAGGTCGCCATTTATTCAAGCGAATCCGATGAAGGTGACAATGGTCGCCAAGCCGAACTTGTTGTCGAGGGAATTGGTCAAATTGTTGGAGCTGATACAAGTAAAACTTATAAATTTCTAGTTGATTTATCTGTTTCCGGAACTATTCATTCGCTTTCCCCGAAAGCCCGCAAAGCCTACGAGAGCTTAGGTCGGTTCAATAATATCGACAAAGCGGCGGTGGTCGGAAAAAGTCTATTTTTGGAAGTCACGGTAAATCTAATCGTCCAAACTCTTGGTCGTGGTAGTAATTTCAAATGGTTTGAAAATATTGACGAGGCCAGAAAGTGGTTAGCTGAAGGTCCTTGACAAGTCCCGGCCTTGCAGAGCAAGTTACTGTTGGTTCAAGATAAACCAGGTGAATTTGATAGCGGTTGTTGCCGAAGCAGTTGCTTGATCTGGTTGATCTCCACTACTACGTTCCAGTGCCACGACAAAACCCTCTCCGACTTTCTTTTCTTTAATATAAAGTGACAGCCCATTGGTTTTGGTTGAAGCGGTTAGGTTGATCAGGGATTCCTCTGTCACCTTGTCTGATTCAATAAAGACCTCAGTGGCATCAGCAGCAAAGATAGCCTCACCAGCAGTCTTGGCCTCTTTCTTGACCACGGCTTCACCAAAGACCAATTTACCAAAATCACCGACTAATGCAGTTACTTTAGAGAAAAGTGCTTCGCCAGTGTCAGACACCCAAGCAACTGCTTGGCCAGTTGAATTTTCCCAAACAAATTTTGCTCCAGCCGAAAGAGGTGCAATTAAATCACCATTTTGGTCTAATGTCACGGTAGTCGCAGTTGTGGTTTCCAAGATTTGTTCTGGAGAAGGAACAAACCAAGTTCGGTTTACAAACACTAAAACTTTACCATCTTCGGTTGGTTCGTCAGAAGTTTTTGCTTGGTTTTCACTTCCTTGCAGCGTTGCTGATCCAGTCGCGACTGGGTTTTCTGAAGAATTTTCCTGGCCACCTTCTACTCCAAGGCCCGGCCTTGGAGGGAAGTCTTCGAGAGCCATACCAATGACAAAACCGGCTTTCTTGGCTTTCATCGCCACTCCAGGAATACCCGAAGAGGTTAGATAATCACCGGCCTTGATAGGGTCGGCTCCGTTGTTGGTCGTAACGCGCAAGGGTACGCGTCCAGATAGGGCAACCGGATGTCCGCCGGGTTTGTTTTGGCCCAGTGTGAGTCCCGGTTCAGTCGAAACAATTCCGAGCATTTCATTTTGGTAAGGCTTATCGGTGGCAGTAATAAATTCACCTGTCTTATCGGTATCAACCGAAACCAAAGTCCCAGCGTCCAAGCCAATATCGGAGTAGTAGTACTCAGCCAAGTCAGCCCCACCGGTGAAGCCAACTTCGAGACCCTGACTACCAGTAAGAATGATACCGTCTTGAATCAGTTCTCCCCTAATATTAAAGAGTTGGTTGGCAAGATAATCCAGCCCCTGGCCGAGCCGAACATCTCTAGTTTCGGCATATATGTGAGCCTCCGTACCGATGAGCAAAGCTCTTCCTGAAAGATCTATAGAACGAATATCATCATAGTTCGTGCCAGTCCACTCAACGGCATAGTCATCGGTTTGGGCTGAGTTGGAATGAAAGAGATCGGCGATAAGATTAGGTCCGGCTTGGTGGTTATAACAAGTCACGCCGCCACCATCTGCAGTATCATTGGTACCAATGCACATCTGTCTGGCTTCTCCCAAAGGAGATTCGGCCGTTACACCAACAGCCGTAACTGTATCGGATGCTCCGTATAAAGCCTCCGGGTCGACTTCAAAATCAGTGGTCGTATCCGGAGTGGTGGCAAAATTGGATGAAACTGTAAGAGTCGTAGTGGTATTTGAAACAACGCGTCTGGTTTGTCCCACTCCGGTGCCGCCGGTAAGGGTGACTATCATGCCAGAAAATTCATTCGGAATCCAGGTTTCACCCGAGTCTCCAATAGTGCTTGAAGAAACGGTCGTAGCGTCGGTTACTGTTATAACTCGTTTTGCTACTAATGGCCGTGCATCGTTATATAAACGGCGGGCAGGAGCGGAGAGTAGTTGGGAAACCGTTGTTGCCCCGCTGCTGAAAGTAAAGTCGTCGATCGAACCATCCCAGAAGTTCGCGCCGGTAGCGCAGTTGGCAGCCCCTGCACAACTGGCTCCGATACTAGTCACCTGAGAAGCGGCGTCTACTGTCCCTGCTTGCGGTGTCGCATTGGTTGAATTCAAAATTTGTCCATCTATATACACATTAAGATCGCCGACGTTATCGCGTGCGAGTAAGAGAAAGTGCCACTGATCATCATTATAGGCAAGCGAGGAAGTCGACGTGATATCGTAAGTCGTGAACTGGGTGAATGTCGTGGTAGCATCAATGGCCCCGACAATAGTCCCGGTAGTGGTCATATAGGCGACGACACACCCGACGACCGCGGCCGGTGTGGTGTTGTAGCATTTTTCGTACAAGACTTGCGGGGCAGCCGGGGCTGTTGTGGAGTGTTTGAACCACATGCTGATATTAAATGCCGTTGTAGTGCTGTTGAAACTAGCATCATTGTCACAGGTGGCGTCAGCATTGGCATCGGAACAAAGATAGCCCGCGCCACCCAGTGTCACACCCTTGCCGCGGACTCCACTGGCTCCAAGCGTAAAGGTTCCCTTGTAGCTCATATCGGTATTATTGAAACTGGCATCCTGCGCCAACGTTCCACTTGTTTCATCTAGTGGCAGAGCGGCATCAATAGCATTGGGCATCAACATGGTTTGACGGGTAGTGTTATAGAATTTGGACCAACCGTTGGTGACAGTAGCGTTATCATGAATTTCGGTCAGACCCAAACTATGTCCGACATAAATAAGATCCATATTGTCTTGAGCGAGCGATCCTCTTTCCACTACTTCCAAGGCGTCGGGCGCATCGGTTTGAATCGCCACCGCTCCCACTGCCAAAGCCGGGCCGACAGCTGAAGTCCAACGCGAAGTATACGTACCAGCTACTTCACTCGTCTTATCAGAATCAATCGCATCCCACTTTTCAGCCTGATCGGTTGTGGAATTCAAGGCATACATTTTACCGCTTTTTGTCAGGGCGACGGCTTCATAATTATCTGCCAATACATCTGAATATTGGAGCAGCTTTTGGGCTGCCAGGTTGATAATAGTCACTCCTGAATCGGTGGCCAGTGCCACAAACGATAGTCCTTGCCCGGGGATAACGTTTGTGGTACCACCGATGGTAATCGCCGAAAGACTGCTGTTGACGCTGACTGCGGCGACGTCGTTGATGTTCATCCATTCCGCCGATGTGCCAACCGGGTCAAGTTGAAGCGCGGTTTTAGCGTCGCTGGCATAGGTAACAGCGCCGTTGCGCCCGCTGATACCAACATCCGCGCCAGCCCGATCGGTGGCGTCATAATTCCACATACGATCATTGACGAAGTCAAAGGCATACAAACCGCCGGAAGCAGTACCTTTTGCGCCGACATAAATCACGCCGTTTAGTGCCGTGACACTGGACGGATCATTATTGGTATCTGCTCCTAGGGCCCAGCCGGCGGCATTCTGGCTAAACTTCATCCACATATCATTGGTGGCCGCATCAAAAATATAAAGCGAGTCGGTGGTGACGATAAGGATGGCTTTACGGGGAAAAGCTTTGGCGTAACAACGGTCGTCGGTGGCGATGACACAGGGATCACTAGGACCGTCATCAAGCGTTTCGTTGTACCAAGAAAGCTGGTCGGTAGTGGCCCAATCTATCCAACGGCCGCCATCACTGTCGGCAGTTGTATCATAGACATAAATGTCTTTGATTCCGGTTAGAGCAGTGATATCTGAATACCCTTGAGAGACTATTTCTCCGTAAACTGAGGCATTACCACGATTGGTTGGGGAGCCGATCTGGAGTAGCCTCTCTGTGGAGCCAGTTATTGATATTGTCCCAACCCCAACTCGGCCGTCACCGTCAATTATAAATGGCGTTGTGTCGCTTGCGACATCATCAATACGGAGAGCCATGTTACCAGTTCCGGTAGCGCGATGATCAACATAAAGACTGGTGTTGGTATTGGCCGTACCAGTATTGCTCAGTTTGAGAAGGCTACCGGTATTGGCGGCGTTGGATCCAGAGAGAACCAGTTCGGTGAGGGAACCAGTGAAAGCAATTGCCGAAGAGCTGACCGTTATACCTTTTCCTGAGGTCAAGCCGTTGGTAGTAATTGCTAGAGCAGTTTCACCGTCAATAGCGTTGGCAGTGAGGTTGATACCATTGGCTGCATTTGAAGCTTGTACTAAATCAAGTCCTAGGACAGCAGCGGTGGTGTTGTTTTGGTTGATCTGTAGTGTAAAAGCGCTGCTTGTTCCAGCTGAAGTTGGATTGGTGATAACGATAGAGTCTTGGGTGGCATCAAGGGTGATCAATTGATCGCCAGCTGCACCAGCGTCATAAGTTTGCTGTAAGGTACCGCCACCACCGCCACAACCAGTACAAGAAGACACTGTTAAAGCAGCTGAAGCAAAGCTAAGAGTGGTAGCATTCGAGGTGAGATTTAGGCTCCCATTTCTGTAAAGATTAACGCTATTGGCATCAGTTCCCCATTGGATTCCAGCAGAAACTGTAGTGGACGAAAAAGTCCCATCAAGACAATCAAAACAAAGCCCAATGTTTTTCGTACCACCGGCAGTAATATTATCAATATGGACCCCGTAGGCATTGGTAATAACATCAGCAGTACCTTTAATTAAATCAGCAGCTTCGAGTGCAACACCATCTTGAAGGGTAATCGCTCCGCCAGTCGAGTCGTCGACTTTTACTGTCCCTGATATTCCGAAAGCTATCCCAGTCGGCGAGTTGATATTGACTATTGGTTGGGAGTAAATTCCAACACAGCCTCCAAAAAGGGCAATCGGACAAGTTGCAGAGCTATTGTTGACGTTACCAATTGCTTGGAAGATGCTTTGTCCTGCGGAGAATAGCAGAGTGCCATTACCTGCAGCAGTATTGCCGATAAATTTAATAAAGCCATCGGTGTCGTTTTCCACCTTTTCGCCGTTGGTGAAGGTGATGTCTCCACTAGCCCCAGTGAAAGTAAGACCAGTGGTTCCACCAATGACAAAGTTGTCATCGGTTTTGAGAGTATCACTGGCAGAGCGGTAGAGAGTTACCAGATTGGTATCAGTCCCAAACTGGATCCCTGCGGCCACCGTGCTCGAAGCCCAAGCACCATCACAGTCAAAACAGAGGGCAACATTAGTGTTGGCTCCTGAGACATCAGCAAGGTAGAGACCGATGGCTGTGGTGGTTCCATTGGTGTCTCCAGTCGCGTCAAAGTAGCCTCCGTAGGTATTTCTTGTTCCTGTGCCGGTACTGGTATTAGAAGCAGATGAATAAATGCCGTAGAGGTTAAATACGACTGCGCCACCGGCGGTATCGATTCCTGTTTTACTGACGGTGTTATAAATTCCGTAATCATTTTGTGGGCTAAAGACTGAGGCAAACGCCGTACTTGAGGTCCAGGAATTGTAAACACCGTAGCTACCACCGCCATTATTATCGGTAGACGTGAAGGAATTATCAATACCTCTTACATCATCAGTTGCGCTAGTGGTATTAACATCCAGCACGCCAGCACCGCCGACTGCTCCTGTGCCATTGATAAGGACTGTACTAGCAAAGGTAGTGGCATCCTGAACATCGAGAATATCCGCACCGTTAATGATGACATCATTACCAGCTCCAGCTGAAGCGATGGTGATCGCACCCGTTGCAGTAATATCACCGACATCGGTGATTGTATTGGCATTGAAATCTAGGGTTGTATCGGAGAAGGAGTATTCAGTTGCATCATTTTCTCGTAAGTTAATCAAGCCGCCATCGGTGACGTTAATCATCAAATCATTTGTACTCGAAGCATAGATTGATCTGACAGCTGAAGGGGCAGATGCATCAGCAGTTGTGAAGGTTAGGCTGTCGTTGGTGGTGTCATCGACTTCTCCGGAGAACCCTCCAGGACAAGCTCCCCAAACTGGAACACCGCTAGCCCCAGCTCCAGAAAGTAGACACTGGCTGCCGGTTTCAGTTTCTACGACTCGAGTAACGACTCCGCCAGTTGTTGTGTACAAAACCGCGTTAGCGTCAGTGATCATCGAAGAGAAGGTAATAGCTCCAGAGGAGGTGAGTGCTGTTGCGCCAGTGATTGCCCCTGCGCCAGTGATATCGATGGTTGGGGTGTTAAGAAAATTACTGTAACCATTACCAAAAGCACCGGTATTGGTGATACTGATTGCATCAGTAAGCAATAGATCGGTATCGGCGTTATCAATTGCGATTCCGACATCCAAACCATTACCACCAGCAGCCGCTGCTTGTTGAATAAACAAACCTTGGGTAGCGAAGTCGGAAGCATTTGGAGTCGCAATCAGTGAAATTACATTAACAGTACCCGCAAGATCTGAGGTCATAGCAATATTTTCTGTTCCGGCGAGAGTGAAGTTGGTATCGGTATTAAAGGTAGGAGTTCCGTTAACCGTAATAGTATCGCCGGTAGCGTTTCCAATTCCGATTGTTGTTGAGTTTACAGTTAAGGCTGTACCGTCATCGACGGTCAGTGTACCAGAAGAAAAACTGTCAGAAGTATCGCTTCGCAAGAATGAAAGAGAGTCAATTCCGTCCAAGCTGTCAGAGTTGAGAGCGTAACTTGAAGAAGCGATTCTTTGACGAGGAGCTGCTTCAGCATCAGCACCAATTTTTACCCCCAAGTAGAGCGCTGAGTTATCTGCAAAAAGGGTTGAGGGGATAGCGGTGTCGGCTTGTCCAGTATCGCCAAGTTGTACTGAAAAGATACCGTTTGCATCTGGTGTGACCGACCAAGTTTTGGATTCCCAAAGACAGGTGTTGGCACAAGGGTCTCCTGTGTCCCCACTGGTAGAGGTGTAAATTCGAAAAACGATGTTGGTAGCAATTGTGGTTGGGTTACCGCTTAGGTCAGTCAACCTTCCTTGGAAGGAAAGAATTCGGGGTGGGGTCGCAGCAAGGACTAGACCATCTTGGATCTCATTTTTGAGGTTGGTGATATCAAGGGGTTTGGGAGCAAAGAAACCCTCAAAAAGCAGTAATCCAACGACCAAAATCGCCCCAGTGCTGGCTGCCCAGTTGACGTAGTCGCTCATTGGGTGTCCTCGATAGGCGTGCCACCATCGGGGTTTGCTAAACTTAATTCGTTGCCAGAAATGCCCAACATTTGCAAGGACGGGCCTTGTAATGGTGACGGGGTTGGTTTCGTAGACAATATCTTCCTTGTGGAGGTTAAAGAATGATTTCAAACTATAAAGTTGACTTTGGATTGTGCTCTCTGTTGTTCCCTTTGATCGCAAGTAAGATATATATCTTTCTATATCATTGTGACTCACTTTGTCGATATTCTTCTGTGATAAAGTTTCCGCGCCACTCTGATTTGGTTTTAACCAAGCGAAGAATGAAGCTACTCCTGCGGTATAAAGCTTGGTTGTGCTCGAGGCTGCCCCCTCGGATTTAATATGTTCGGAGTAAACTTCAATCGGTGAAGAAAGGGTATTGTCTGATATCTTTTGAGGTATTTGAGTAATAGTAACTAGGTTATAACCTTTGGAGTTTAGCCAACTGCAAAATGATTTGAGACTGTAACCAAATCTCCGCAGCGTTGACTCTGAAAACTGTCCCCCTAGAGTTGCAACGGCTTGGTTTAGAGAATCCTGCCCGATCTCCAAATCTGCCGGAAGTTTCTCAAGAATTGTCTTCAAATCAGAGGTGTAGTTCTTGATTGTTGAACGCGAAGAATTAGTTGAAGATAAGTAATCTATGAAAGATGGTAGAAGACTGTGTAGTTCTTTTGAAGTTAGCATGGGCAGGTATGCTAATAATTCGATCTAAATCGTATAACTTCTTGATGATTCAGGAAGTTATACATAAATTTTAGTTCAGAAAAGGTAGTATTGTCAAGCATGATTGAGTAAGAAAGTTACTGTATTTAGCTTGAAGCTATGCTAGGTTTGACACCGAAGAAAAGAGGAATGAAATTAACAAGTCGAATTTGCTTGGTATTTCAAACAGTTATACTGTTTGAAATACATGGTACTAGAGTTATTTTTCACTTTGTGATAAATTGTTAGCCTATGTTTAACAAAAATCTAAAGGTTGTGGTTGCAGGTCTTTTAGTTGCGGTTTTGACAGTTGTTCCCTTTATTATCAAACCAACTAAAGTTGAGTCGGCGACCGCACTAAAAATAGTCGCTCTAGGTGATTCAATAACAGGATTGGGTGGATTTATTACAAAGTACAAAAACTACTTAATTGGTGATTTAAAGAACTATAGTACTGTTACCAATCTGGGAGTAAATAATTCAACCAGTTCTGATCTGGTGCAATCAATAACAAACAACCAAACTGTTCGAAGTAGTGTAGCGAGTGCAGACTTGGTAACTGTTGAAATCGGAATTAATGACTTCTTTCAGGCCAGGGGTAGATATTTATACGGTGTTTGCGGCGGAGTAGATAATCAAGACTGTTTGCGAAGTACGGTAACTAATTTTGAGATAAATTGGAATACAATAATTGGCCAAGTAAAAGGTTTAACTGATTCGAGCACAGCCATCAGGGCTCTTGATATTTATTACTCAGTAGTTGTTGCAGATCAAGGTACTGGGTCGCCGGAAAATAGTACTTTTGTTGTACTCAACTCTTATCTTGAACAGATGAACGCTCATATCCACGCTTCGGCTGTTGCCAACTCTATACCAGTTGCACAGGTACATCGTGCTTTTAACGGTCTCACAGGAGCCGAGGATCCTATCGCCAAGGGTTATATTCTTCTTGATGCAGTACATCCGACCGATCTGGGTTCACGGGTTATTGCCACGGAACTTCGAGTACTTGGGTATGCACCATTAAAGCAACCCTGTCCGGATGTAAATGGTGATACCAGGATAAACTCGACTGATCAATTGATAGTCGCTCAGAGGTTTGGGGCAACTATCGGTACATCAAAATACCTTGAGTCGGCGGATGTAAATGGTGATGGGAAAATAAACTCAGGTGATATGTTGATAATCGCCCAACAGTTTAACAAAAAATGCCTTTAATCTATACATTGAATAAATGTAAGTATTATTAGAGGTTGTTATTTGAAACCACAGGATGTAAATTAGAGTTAATGGTTTTAATTAAAATTGTTCATAGACACTTTCTAATAAAGGGTTTTTTAGTCAGCTTTTTTATACTATTATCGATGACAGTTTTAACCCTTTTAGCGGTTAAAGCTTCAGCAAACAACCCTCTAAAAGTTACAGCCCTTGGAGATTCTATTACATCCCTTGGTGGTTTTATCAGTATCTATAATAGATATGTAACCACAGATTTGAAGTATGTGACCCAAACTAACAATTTGGGTGTTGCTGGTTGGACTTCAGGTGCATTAGCCAATGCCTTAACCGATAACTCAACTATGCGTACTTCGATTGTGGATTCCAAAATCGTTCTGGTTGAAATCGGAATTAATGACTTCTTCAACTACAGAGGTGCTTATCAAAGCGGTACTTGTGGTGGTGTAGATAATCAGGATTGTTTACGGTCCATGGTGGCTAATTTTAAAACTAATTGGGACAGAATTTTTACCCAAATTAATACACTAGTTGATCCGACAAAAACTGCAATCAGAACTCAAGACATTTACTATTCAGTCGCAGCGGCAGACCAGCTTCCAACTGCCCCTTACAACAACTCTTTTCCAGTTCTAAATTTTTACCTGCAGCAGATGAATGCTTATATCCATTCTTCTTCACAGGTACGTAATATTCCAGTGGCTAATGTTCATCTAGCTTACAACGGGATAAACGGTGACGAAAATCCGGCTGCCAAGGGTTATCTTTTACCTGACGCGATCCATCCAACCACTTTGGGATCTACAGTTATTGCCGACGAACTGCGTAAACTTGGTTATGCACCGTTGACACTGGTTTGTGCTGACGTGAACGGTGATGGGAAAGTCAATTCTACAGACATGTTGTTAGTTTATAAGAACTTTAACACTAACAGTAGTCAGACTAACTTTAATCCCACCTATGACGTGAATGGTGATGGTAAAGTCAACTCAATTGATATATTGCTTATGTCGCAACAGTTTAACCGTCGTTGTGTTATTTCTCCTTAATATCTCTTCAATACTCAATCTCTGATCCTTGTGTTTTACAGTGGTATAGAAAGCAAGACTTTACTGCTGTTTTCTGTAGTGGAGGAGACAATAGTAGCAATAGGTTTTCTCGGCTGTGAACGTCAGCACAGGGCGTTAGAATAGAGTAGATTGGGATAAATTAAGATACCGCTAAATTCAAGCTACTGTATTTAAACGCTGAAATTATTCTAGGGAGGTGTTGGGAAGTAAAGAGATGTACTATGCTTGCTTTTGCGCTTTAGCTACGATCCAGTGGTTGTATCTCTTGATTGCAAAGATTAGGACTGCAAGTACAATTGCAATGACGATCAAAGCGATTAGTAAAGTCATCCAAGGGATGATCCAAAAGTTTGTCTTGGAAGTAGTAGTTTGTGCTGGATCGCCATAAGAAAGTGTTACAGTGGCTGTGTAGTAGCCAAGTTTGAAGCCAGGGTCTTTCCAACTACTGTCAAAGATACGGCTGGAACCAGGCAAGACATTAGAGGCGAGTTGGTTGACGTCTAGACCAGCGACTGTACCGCCAAAAACATTTTTGACCTCAATTACACCTTTGGGTTGGACATGAACGTTGCCAGTATTTTCAACAGTTGTAGAAAATTTTACTTCTGCCTTATCATAAGTGTCTTTATCAGCGCTGAAATCAGTGATTTTTGCAGCTTCCTTCGCATCTCCAGCAACTCTTACCAAAACTAAAGAACCAACTTTTGAAGTAAGTCCGATTCCCGTACCTTCTGTTGGTACTACTGGTTCTGTTGAAAATAGTATTCCGGCGTAATGACCACCTGGCTCAGCATCCTCTGGAACAGAAATATTGAAGTTCAAGGCTTCTGATTTTCCAGGTTCAATCGTAATTTTATCCTTCGAGACCAAGATCCACTTAGCCAAAGAGTAGGTACCATTTTCCTCGCCCTCTTTTAGAAATACGGGGGTCCCACTTTTATTATCAGATTTGAAATCAAGTGCTTGAGGGAAATAGGTTTGTACTTGGGAACCAACGTTCTTAATTTTTATAATATCTTGTTGGACGCTTCCGGGTTTTATTGTGTACTCATAGAGAGGCGAGCTAACCTCAATCCCGATAGACTTATTATCTGCAGATTGTTGAGCTAAAATTGGAGAAACCAAAAATAAAGGGGCGGTTGAAGCAATTAAAGCAGCTTTTTTAACTAAGGACAGTTTATTCATTCTATCTATCTAGTATAACTAACTAATTAAAAAGTTCCAGTCGTAATGTGAGTTACGATATGACTATAACTCCCAGCCTCAGTGGTTGAGATTATGCTGGCTGAGTGACAAATTGTAGTCGTTTCGTCTACCGGACCACCGTGATCAGCGTACCTTTTAGCAGTACCAATAATTGGGCTGGCAATTTCTGAAATATCAGTGCCGTCTACTTCACAAGCACCATCCCAGACTAGAATATCTTGCGCACCAACGTTTGTGCTAGACGTTGAGGCACCATATTCTTCTGCAACACCCGTATCAGTTACAGTGCCATCGCTAACATCGGAAATTGTTAGAGCGCCGGTTCTTAAGTCACCATCTTCTAGCATTGTTGAGGCGTACCCCGAAGCCGCGTTGGTGGCTACTTGGTTTGTATAAGAACAAGAATCAACAATAGTTGAAGTAATAGCTGGAGTAATTGTACAGGGGGCACCGGTTATTGTTGAAGTAATTGTTGGGTCTATAGTTGCTGAAACGGTAACTTGGTCAGTAGTTAATATTGGAACAGCGAAACTGCCAGTATCGCCGAAGGTTCCGCCGATCGAGATAGTTTTACTAAGATTTGTTCCGGGGTTTGTAATTTGGCTGTCACCTGTACCACCGGTAGGGCCGGCATTTGTACCAATTTCCACGGTTATAACTACACCAGCTGCTTCTGAAGTATAGCTACCACAAGCAGTTAAGGTTATTACGTCAGTGCCACTGATAGAAGTAAGTTCAATAGAGTCTGTAGCTCCACAGCCGGCAGCGGCAACAATTGCCTCTTCGGTTGGACCAACCACTATGTCAAAATCTTTTGGATCGGCTGTTGATAGAGTAGTTGTATCAAAACCATCATCAAGGTCAATTGTTATCGTTTCGCCGGCCACAAATTGTGTAGTAGCCGTTTGATCAAAAGTTATCGTGTGATTCGAAGCTACAGAAATTGTTTGTCGGGTCATTGTATCCGACATTGCCGTCAAGTTACCAGCGCCAACGGATTTAGAAAAGAGCGGGTAAACTGCTGCAACAATTATGAGAGCAGTAAGTAAAATTCGGATAGCTTTATTTGATATAGCAGTAATCATCTATGTAGATTTATTATCTATTAGTAAAATTTTACTGTCAAGTAATTAAAAAGCTCCGGTAGTTACGAAAGTCACTATTTGACGATAGGTTCCTGCTGCAGTCGAGCCAGCGATAGTCGCTGCGTAACAAATAGTCGTGCTTTCAGCTGTAAAAGTTGGACCGGTTGCGTTGGCAACTGACTGTGGAGTGGTGGTTAGACCAGAAGCTAAATGTGTACCTGAACCACAGGTAGAATCTTGAGTAATTTGTTGACCCGATTCCGAAGTTGCAATACCGTATTCTTCATCTGCTCCACCAGTTTCAACTTCACCGTCAGTCACATCCGCGATATCATTGGTAGCGTTACAGGGAAGGGGGATACGACAAAAGTTGCCATCTTCATAAACTCTTGATGTGTAACCCCCAACATTTGTAGTGACTGAAATTGTGTGACTAGTGGTATTAACAGCCGAAGTAGTCAGGGTATTGAGGTTAATGGTGTTCGCACTTAGAGTAACTATTACTTTAGGTACCTCAGCAATCACACACTGGAAGCCGCTACAGTTTCGGTAGTTACTTGAAATGCCGATCCCCGGAGCAAAGCCACCACCAGTATCAGTCAGGCGGTAGTTGTCTGAGGTTTTGGCCCCACCAAAGATTCCAAACTCACCCTCGAGTTTGTAGGTACCTGAACTAGAGGGAAAAGCCTCAACAACTGATGTTAAACTGAGAAAACAGGTGAGTAGCAAAAGGTAGGTTAGAATATATTTGGCAGAGAGTTGCATCTATTACTATTCTATAAGTTAAAGATAGAAACTTCAATTTTCCTAGTTACTTTTTAGAAAAGTAGCCAAAATTTGCGCCTGGCTGCGTGAGCTAAAGAAATTAAAGGCGCTCAAGCAAAACTGGTAAACTCGTCCCGATAAATCGAGACTCAAACAAACCAGTTTGTGCTAGGTCGCTTTGTTTAACTTCTTTTTGACGCTTACTCGCATGGCGCTGAAAATAAACTTCGTTGATTAAAATGAGCTACTTTAGTAGAATCAACGCAATTATGTCCAGATACAATCCTAAAGAAATCGAATCCAGGTGGCAGAAGAAGTGGCAGACTGACAAGACATTGGTGCCTGATTTGCAGAATGCGAAAAAGCCGTTTTACAATCTGATGATGTTTCCTTACCCATCTGGAGAAGGATTACACGTTGGTCATGTCTACGCTTTTGGAGGTGCGGATACGTTTGGACACTTCAAAAAGATGCAAGGCTGGGACGTTTTTGAGCCAATGGGTTTTGATAGTTTTGGAATTCACTCGGAAAACTACGCTATTAAAATTGGCAAACACCCCAAGGACTTGATCGAGCAAACCACAAAATATTTCAAAGAAGAACAATTGCAAAAACTGGGGACGCTGTTTGATTGGGATCACGCGGTGACCACTTCTGATCCAGATTATTACCGTTGGACACAGTGGCTCTTTGTCCAACTTTTTAAATCTGGGCTGGCAGTACGCAAAAAAGCGCCAGTGGAGTGGTGTCCTTCTTGCAAAACTGTCCTCGCCAACGAGCAAGTTATCAACGGTCATTGTGAACGTTGTAATAGCGAAGTCGAGCAAAAAGAGCTCGAGCAGTGGTTTTTCAAGATCACTGAGTATGCCCAAAGACTGCTTAATAACCTTGAAAAGATTGATTGGTCAGAAACTACCAAGACCATGCAGCGAAACTGGATCGGCCGTTCCACTGGCTGCGAGATAGACTTTCCGATCAAAAATTCAAAAGAATCACTGCGGGTTTTTACAACCCGGCCGGACACAATTTTTGGCGCTACCTTCATGGTAGTTGCCCCAGAGCATCCTTTGGTTAAGAACCTAGATTCGAAAGAGATTAAAGATTATGTTGAAGAAGCAAAGTCCAAGTCAGCTGTTGACCGAGAAAAAGAAAAATCAGGCATCTTCTCCGGGATTTATGTATTAAACCCGCTCACAAAAAAGGAAATCCCAGTCTGGATCGCTGATTATGTATTGATGGGTTATGGTACGGGTGCAATTATGGCTGTACCAGCCCATGACCAGCGTGACTGGGAGCTTGCTAAAAAGTATGATCTACCGATTATTGAGGTTATTAGCGGCGGTGAGGTTAAAGAAAGAGCTTGGGATGGGGAAGGGAAACTACTTAACTCTGGAAAATTTAATGGACAAAGTGTTGAAGAGGCAAAGGAGAACATATCAAAACATATCGAAGAAAAACAACATGGATCAACTAAAGTAAATTTCCACTTGCGTGATTGGTTGATTTCTAGGCAACGTTACTGGGGTCCGCCGATACCAATGATCTATTGTGAAAACTGTGCCAAAGCAGGCAAGAGTTGGTTTAGTACAGCTGAAGCTGAAGAAAGATCGAGAGATCTAAGATCTAAGATCAAAGAGAAGCCGGGTTTAGAGTACAAAAATCTTACATCTGATATCTTACATCTTAAATCTGAAATGCCTGGCTGGTATCCAGTTGCCGAGGAGGACTTACCGGTTGAATTGCCAGAGATTAACGACTACCAACCCAAAGGAACTGGTGTCAGTCCGCTAGAAAGTGTGCCAGGCTTTTTAAGCGTAAATTGTCCTGAGTGCGGGCAAAAAGCAAAAAGAGAAACCGATGTTTCTGACACTTTCTTGGACTCGTCTTGGTATTTCTTACGCTATCTTTCAGTAGGCGCTGAAACTTCAAAGATAAGACTTGGAGGTAAAGAAATTGAGCTTCCTTGGAGTACCGATTTGAACCAGAAATGGTTGCCAGTTGATAGCTATATCGGTGGGAATGAACATGCAGTATTACATTTACTTTACACCAGATTTGTGACCATGGCCTTGCATGACATGGGTTTAATAGCATTCGAAGAACCATTTAAGAAATTCCGTGCCCACGGTTTGATTATCTATCAAGGTGCGAAAATGAGTAAGTCTCGAGGAAACGTGGTGAATCCAAATGAGTACATGGAAGCTTATGGAGTTGATGCCTTGCGTATTTACTTACTTTTCATCGGTCCTTATGAAATCGGAGGAGAGTTCAATGACCGGGCGATTACTGGGGTTAACCGTTTCCTTAATCGAATTCACACGTTAATTTCAGAGTTTAAAGAAGGTAATAGCAAACCGAGCAATAATTTACTTCTTAAACTCAATAGTCTAAATGAAAAAGTCGCAGGCGATCTTGAAAATCTGAGATTCAATACGGCCATTGCCGCGTTGATGGAGTACCTGAACGAACTTTACAAAGAACGCTCAAACCTGTCGCGGGAAATTCTCAAAACCTATTTGTTTCTGCTAGCTCCTTTAGCTCCTTTTTTATCAGAGGAATTGTGGGAGGTACTTGGTCAGGAGGGTTCAGTCCACAATCAGACTTGGCCAGAGATGATTACTGTCGAAAAACAAGAGGAAAACATAGCGATTGTAATTCAGGTGAACGGTGTCTTTCGTGACAAGATCGAGGTCAAGAAAGGTAGTTCTGAAGAGCAGGTGGTAGAGTTGTCCTTGAAGTCAGTAAAGATTAAAAACTACACTGAAGGTAAGAAAGTTGAAAAAACAATTTGGGTTCCAGAAAAGCTGCTTAACTTTGTGGTCAAATAGCTATGAGTAGTGTTGTCCGAGATGACAATTGGCTCCTTTCCCGATTAGATCATCTTTGGTCAAACCATTTTCCTGATGTAGATCAAAAGAATAAGGTTTTCATAAAGTTTGGTCGGGTAGCCAAGTATCGCTTTGGTTCAATCCGGTTGGATCCAAAGAAAGACGCTTCGTTAATTCTGATAAACGGTATGTTTAAAGATGACAAGGTGCCTGCCGAAGTTGTTGATCATACTATTGCCCACGAGCTTGTACACTACACCCATGGTTTTTCGTCTCCTCACAAAAAACAGCACTCACACCCACATAAAGGTGGTGTTATTGATAAGGAGATGTTGACACGAGGCTTGGCAGATTTAATAAAATCGTATAAATCCTGGCTCAAAGTTTATCGAAAGAATCTTAAACCAGTCGTAAGGAAAAGAAGAGTCAGACGAATAATAAAAATCCGTTGGATTTAGCCTGCAAGGCCCGTCCTTGCAGAGCAATTACTCTTGGTTGACGATTAGCCAGTTGAACTCGACTTTTTTGCTGCTTATGTTTCCCGGGAAGCGTTTGATGCCGACGACAAAACTTTTTCCGGCTATTTTGGACTTAATGTAAAGCACACCGTCTGGTTCAGAATCTGGAGTCAGGTTAATTAATGAATCTTCCTTAACTTTATCACTTTGTATAAGCACCTCATTTTGATCTGCTACGAGCTCACCAGTCCCCGCGCTTTGAGAACCTTTTTTAACTGCAATCTCTCCAAAAACAAGCTTCTGGAAGCTGGCAAAAACCGCTGTCACTTTGCTAAATATTGCCTCGCCAGATTTAGAAATAAAGGCACTCAGATAACTTGTTTCTGAATCTAAGTTTTGGGTAGGTGCTTCTCTAAGATTTACGTAAAAACTGTTGTCAACAAAGACCAAGATTTTCCCTATCCCTAAAGCGCTGTAAGAGCCCAAGGCCTTCCCAATAGTCGGTCCGGTAGATGTAGCTTTCATCGCTACTCCCGGGATTGAAGAAGATGTCAAATAATCGCCAGGTTTAATTGGTCCTTTTTCAGTAGAAACCTTTACCGGTACACGTCCGATTAAGGCAATTGGTTTGGGATTATTCAGGTAAGGTTTAGCGGTTTCACCCAATATTTCTCCACTTGGGTTTGTGGACACTATTCCAAGTAATGTATTTTGGTAGGAAGTAGAGGATTTAACTACGTGGGCAATAGAAGTTTTACCACCGTAATAATGGGTCTCGTAAGCTTCACCGTCGAGTACAACGAGAGTGCCTTCGTCTGAATCATCATTAACACCGTAGTACTCAGCTAAATCGGCTTGTGTTCCACCACAATCTCCAATTTGCTGAACCCCTGTCGCAGCATCAGCGCCGTTGTGGCAGAGGCGCTGGGCAGTACCACCGACTTGAGCAGAAAGATTAATAGAGGTTGTAGTTGTATTTGATTGAATCAAAACCGTACCAGCCCCATCGTCAATTGTTGCTTGGGCTGCTGTAGCGCCGTTGCTTCGATAAAGCCTTAGGTTTTGGGTCGTGGTCGCGTCATTACCCCATTGGATTCCTCCTGAGACCGTCGTTGAAGAATGGGTTCCATCAAGGCAATCAAAACAAAGCCCAATGTTTTTTGTACCACCTGCAGTGATATTATCGATATGAACCCCGTATGCATTAGTGATAACATCAGCGGCACCTTTGGTTAAATCAGCAGCTAGGATTGCGACACCATCCTGAAGAGTGATCGCTCCGGCAGTCGAATCATCAACCTTTACTGTACCTGATATTCCGTATGCCGCACCTGTTGGGGAGTTGATGTTTACTGTTGGTAATGAGTAAATACCTACACAACCTCCGAAGGATACAATCGGACAGGTTGCAAAGCTGTTGTTGACATTACCAATGGCTTGGAAGACGCTTTGTCCAGCTGTGTAAATTAAAGTACCACTACCGGCAGCGGCGTTGCCAATAAGTTTTATAAAGCCATTCGTGTCGTTTTCCACCTTTTCCCCATTGGTAAAAGTAATGTCCCCACCAGCGCCAGTGAAGGTGAGACCGGTAGTTCCACCAACGACAAAGTTATCATCGGTCTTCAGGGTATCGGCAGCAGATCGGTAAAGGTTAGCATCGCCCCCAAGAGTTAAGGTAGCAGCTAAATTTAAACCACCACCAGCAGTAAAATCTGTTCCAGCGTTTCCAATATTCAAAGCGAGGTTAGTATTAAAATCAACATTTCCAGCCATAGTTCCACCTGACAAAAGTAAGTAGTTGGAGACGGTTATTGTGTTTGGTATATCTGCATCCAGTAATCCAGTTACTCCAGCTACGGTTACACTTCCAATAAGCGTACCACCACCGAGTGGGAGATAGTTGGAAGCTGTAATGTTGTCAGCGACATTAGCATCGCCCAAACTTCCAGTAATCGAACTAAATAACCCAAGAGCTAAAATCACACTACCATTCCCAAGTGTTCCCGAATTTATCGCGGTTGCATCAATACTGCTTGTACTGGCAATTGTAATTGTGTTGGGAATGTCCCCATCTGCTAAACCGGTAACACCAGCTACAGTCAGAGACCCGCTTAAAATACCACCGGATAACGGTAGATAATTTGAGGCAGTAATGGTATCGGCAATGTTGGCATCCCCAAGAATTCCAGTGATTGATCCAAAAATTCCTAATGCCAGAGTGACCCCACCGTTTCCTAAAGTCCCAGAAGTAATGTTAGTCGCATCTATACTGGTTAAGTTAATCCCTGAAAGAGCAGGTAGCTGAGCTGATCCATTAAGTTGAACTAGTTGGTTTGCACCATTAAATACATTTCCCTGTTGAGTAACTGAGGTATCAATATTCAAAGTAACCAAACCAGAAGATCCGCCGCCAGAAAGTCCAGTACCGGCGACAACTGCGGTGATTGTTCCACTGCCCGAACTTGAAGCAGTTGCGGAGATTGTGATTGCATTGGTCAGCGTGTTCTTCTTGAGGATAATATTACTTCCGGCAATTAGGTCAATTGAGCCGGCTAAGTCGGGTTTATCCTTAATATACTCCCAGCCAATCTCTGCCTTTATCTCACCCGGAATTTCTAAATTACCATCGTTGTTTAGAGTAACAAAACTGTTCTCCTTATTATTAATTTGATACCCATTGATAGACTTTGTTGTAATCGAATCAACATCAATTTTATTGGTAAAAGTTAATTTGTCCCCGTCTTTTTGGATATAGTCAGAGATGTTAGTTAGTCCGAGTGGATCAAGAGCGTCGCTTGTTTTAATCACCTTAAGTATTCCCAGGTTAAGGTATGAGAGTGGGGAGACAATTGCTTTCGCAACTCTCACAAAACCATTCTCATTTTTTGTACTTGTTCCGAGGACTTTTTGATTAGTTTGAACTTGATTAGCAAAAAGAGAAGTTAGTAACAGAATTGCTACCAAGACAGTTAAACCAATCACAACTCTCGGTATAAAGTTTGATTTCTGTTCTGGGATTAGAGTAATTTCTCCCTCTGTATTTTGTGCTCGTTTAACTTTGATTTTAGGCTGGTTTTGTAACAACACTTTTTGCTCAGCGATGCTTTTGCCCTTGGCACGTTTCTTCTCGATAGCAACTATCTGCTCGACAACTTCGAGTTTAAAAGCTGCGCTTGGAGGTTCATTGTTGAAAGACTTACGCTTAGCGTGGGGAAGTAGGCCGAACTTAATATAGTAGCGGATTCGGTTTTCTGGGTTCGAATCGCCAAAATTAACACCCCTGGCTTGGGCCAATTTTATTATTTTTGATATCGGATAAAGATCGTTGTTAGTTCTCATTGGGCAGAATTTGAACTAAAGGTTATTTTTGAAGAACTTAATTACTCTTATTTTATCTCGCGACAAGTAGACTAGTCAAATAATAATGAATGTCCATTTGAGCCTGCTGCGAGAAAAATTGAAGGTAGCCTGAAGATTAATAAAGATCAAATTAAGCATAAATTTAGCCTTGTTTTCGATTTTTAAAAACAGATTTCCACTGCAAGTTTAAAATAACTTTACCACTTGATTTAGTATTACCAAAAAGTGTTATCATTTAGTTAGCTTGGAGTAGTAAACGATGAAAGTAAAACTAGACCTAGATAATCGAAGGGAAATATTAAGAAGAATCGAGGAAGGCGAGTCAATTTACTCTTTAGCCAAGGAGTACAAAGTTTCACGGGTTTTAATTTACCGGCTAAGGAAAAAAGCAAGGGTCTCGCTGAACTTAATTGCTCCAGGAGCAAGGAAACCGCGCAAACAGAAAATTCCGATTGAAGTTGAAGCAGCAATAATCAACCTAATTCTTAGTTACCCAGAGCTTTCAAGCCATAAGATAGCTCAGCTGATCAAAGGAAATCTGCCTCTAGGAGCTCATGGAGTCTACAATTTGATGAAGCGGTACAAGTTAAATAGATACGACGCACGGGCAAAAGCGGCAGAGAAGTTGTTTTGAAACAGGACAATTAATTGACAATAAACCAGTCGAAGCTAATATCGTGAGTAGTTGGTTGCTCAACCTCAACCATAAAGTAGTTACCTGCTTGTTTTTCCGTAACTACCAGAGTTTGCCCTGAGGTGAAGTTTAGCGCAGTGACAAAAACCCGCGAAGTACTTTTCACCAAGTTACTTGGAACAATCACTTTTGTTGTTCCGGAGACAATTTTAGCTGTCCCCACAGAGCCCCCAGAAGCGTCTACGGAAAGTTCAGTGATCTTTAGTTTTGTTGTCTCTACACTTTGGGCAAAGAGGGTCTTAGAAATTGTTAAGTTGCCTTCTAAGTTTATATCTCCAATAATTTCAATCTTTCCCGAGGCGCCCAATTTGATTTGATTCTTGCCAAGCACTATCTCTGTAGCAGAGATTGAAGAGTTAGTGGTTCCGGAGATTGGCTTAGTGTAGTAACTTGAATTCACCAGGACCAAGACTTTTCCAACCCCAGTTTGGTTGAAACTTTGCAAAGACTTACCGATAACCGGACCGCTCTCGGTTGCTTTCATCGCAACCCCAGGGGTTGAAGAGGATGTTAAATAGTCACCAACTTCAACCGGTCCGTTTTCAGTCGAGACTTTGGTTGGGACCCGTCCGGTGAGTGCCAGTTTCGCGATGTGTTGCGGGTTGCCGAGAGCGTCGGGGTTATCAATAAAAGTTGGGTCAGTACTTTCAATTCCGATTAAAGTTTTTTGGTAAGGTAAGCTAGATTTTTTAACCTTTAAATCAGTGGCCGTAGTATCAATTGCCAAGACATCACCAGCCTCTAACTTCTCACTAGCCACTGCTCGTTCGGCAATATCAAAAGTTCCAGTGCGGTTCCAGTAGCTACAAGTCCCACCGGTTCCTTTCCAATAAATCCGATTATTTGTTGAATCATAACCAAAATCACCGTTGGTTAAAGAAGCACAACTGGGAGCGGCTTGAGCAGTATTCAGGTTAAATCCAACTGCAGAGGTAGAAGCAGTTGAAGCGCTAAGTTTTGCACCAAAATTGGAAGCAGCGTTGAAAATGTTAGTACCAGTTGTTCCTGATTGATAAATCGGGTAGATATTAGTCCCAACTGTAATGTCTTGTATTTCAATTCCATAGCTATTGGCAGGAGTCCCTCCAAGGATAGAGGGTGAAACAATCGATACTCCGACAAGAGTAGCGACTGAACCAGATCCAGCCCCAGTATTTACAGTTGCTTGTATTGCGGCTAGAGTTGTTGCACCCCCACTTCCGGAGTAGGTTGAGATCGAATCAAGTCCAATCAAACTAATACTTGTATCTGCACCACTGTAGATAGGTAAAGTACGAATCCCAAAAGTTAATGGGTTGCCAACTCCGTTGAAACTACTGGTTGGTGCTACTAATAAACCAGAATAGATGACATCTGCGGATTGAGATTCGGAGAAGTACGCAATCGCCGATGAAGTAATTGCAGCAGTACTACCAAAAGCGCCATGACCGTTGGCATCGAGATCCGTTGCTAGATTTAAACCACCACCGGCAGTAAAATCTGTACCGGCGTTGCCGATATTGATAGCTAGATTGTTATTGAAGTTAGCATTTCCAGCCATAGTTCCACCAGTTAATGGCAGATAGTTTGACGCTGTTATTGTGTCAGCCACGTTTCCATCGGTCAGACTTCCGGTTATGGAACCAAAACTCCCCAACGCTAAAGTAACCGATCCGTTACCCAAGGTTCCGGAATTAAGAGCAGTGGCCGAAACACTACTGGTATTGGCAATTGTAATTGAGTCTGAAACCGCACCATCGCCAACACAACTAGTACAAGTAAAAGTTCCAAGCACACTCAGGGTAGTTCCGGCATCTAAAGTTAAAGTTCCGGAGGTAAAATTGTCCGTAGTATCAGAACGTAAGAATTGAGCTGAATCGATTGAATCAAGCAAATCAGCGTTAACCCCAGAACCAGCTAAATTGAAAGTAATCGAATTAGTTGAATCGTTGGAAGTGATCGTAACTCCAGCTCCGGCGATAAAATCAATATCGCCAGCATTATTTTTTATCCCATCAATACTTGAAATTGCTTCATTGGCAAGAGAAAGAGCAAAAGCATTGCCGATTCTTGTGATATTTACCCCATTTCCTGTAAGGCTCAAGCCTGCAAGACCAGTACTCACTGAAGTATCGGCAATGTCTTTTATAGTCTCAGCTGTCCAATAAAGATCAGCACTACAGCTTAATAATTGGGCAATATCAAGAGTCAGAACACAAGCTTCGGTTGCTCCGGAGAGATTGGGAAAGGTAATTTCTTTACTCAAAATCTTTTTTACATCAATACTCTCGACGGTTAAACTATCATTGGTGATTAGGGAATTCTCCAAGGAAATAGGAGCTGAAGGGTCAGAGATTATAGTTTTTTGAATAGTAACTTCTTGTTTTTCGTTAATGGTGATGACTTTGCCGACATTGGTCAAACCCAGAGGATCAGTCGAGCTAGCATTTTCATCCTTAGCCTCTCGGATCAGGGCAGCTAATACATTACCAACAGGTTTTGCCACGACATTATTGGTCACAGAATTGTTGAAAGTTATTGTTAGGGTAATAGCACCGAGGAAAATTAGGAAAAAAAGTCCCGATAGCATCAAAAGCGATTTGCTGGCTTTTTGGTAGGTGTCAACTAAGCTACGTAGATCAGTTGGTTTTCTGAGAAATTCTTGACGCTGTTCTTCAATAACCTGTTTGATTTGGGAGAGGCTCTTGCCTTCTTTAAGCATTTTGTCGATCGAAACGATACGATCAACTGCTGTAGCTGGAAAATCGCCATTGAGAAGTTTTGGTACAAGACCATTCTGAACATAGGTCTCGATTGTTTGTTGGTGGTTGTCACCGAGGTTTACATCATGGTCAAGGCAGCGGCCAATAAGTTGTTCGATATTTATGAGCTGATCTCGTTGAAACGGGTTTTCGTCAAGAAACATAGGCAGGGTATAGAAACATTATAGGGAACTACTAAATAGATGTCTAATCTAGCTTGAATTTTTTGACTTCCGCTAGCATAATTTTCTTAAAGATGGAGCAGAACACAACGTGGTCCAAATTCTTTGAGGTAGCAGATAAATTTAAAATTCCATTAATATTGGCTTTTGCTGGGTTACTTTTGATTGGTTTGGGTCTATTGCTACCAAAACTAAATCAAGGAAAGAAGGATATTGTTGTCGAAACTGCTAATTCAGAAACAAGCATAAAAGAAAGTACAAAACTAAAAGTTGATATTGCCGGAGCAGTTCCGCAGCCAGGAGTTTATGAAATTAGTTCCGAAGCAAGGTTGGAAGACGCGATAAAGCTGGCTGGCGGTTTCTCGGAAATAGCAGATTCTGTTTGGATTGCGAAGAACATAAACCTAGCAAGCAAGTTAGTCGATGGCCAAAAGATTTACATTCAAGCCAAAGGCGAAAGCGAAGTTGGTGGTCTGTCCCTTGGAGCAAAAACATCCGACAAAATTAATGTCAACTTTGCTTCGGCAAAAGAGCTCGATACTTTGCCCGGTATAGGGGAAGTGACCGCTGCAAAAATTATTGCTGCAAGGCCCTACAACAGTGTGGGCGAGCTATTAACTAAGAAAGCAGTCGGTAAGGCAACCTTCGAAAAGATTAAGGATCTGGTCAGTGTTAACTAAGAAACTTTGGCTAGTAGTAGCAATCGTTGCTTTTCTCATTCTTGGTCTGAGAATCTCCTTTTACTACAATTCAAAGCAAACAGAAGGCAATATCACTGTTAAAGGTCAAGTGCTAACCGAGCCGTATTTGAGGAAAGGCGAATATAACTTCAGGGTCGATCGTTTCCAGGTGGTTACCAAGTATCAGAATATTAGCTTTGGAGATAACGTTTTAGTCGAAGGTGAATTAAGAGACAGGGTTATTCGAGCTTCAAAAGTTTTGGTCTTGCCACAAACTGGGATCGAAGGGTTTCTCACAAAAACTCGATTAGGTTTGAATAGGAGACTACTTGAGAATTTTCCAAGCCCACAGTCTCAACTTCTTTCTGGAATTGTATTGGGAGTAAAATCTAACCTCAATAAAGATTTTAAACAGAGTCTGGTAAATACAGGCACCCTTCACGTAGTGGTAGTTTCTGGTTACAACATCGCACTGGTTGCTGGGTTTGGTTTGTCTCTAAGCTTCTTGATTGGGAGAAGAAAGGCGAGTTTGTTCGCTGGAGTGCTTGTTATCGTCTACACTTTACTAGTTGGGGTCTCAGCCCCAACTTTGAGAGCTACAATTATGGCACTACTGACAATAGCTGGTACTTTGTTTGGTAGGCAAGTCTTAGCCGGGTATCTACTTTTCCTGACTGCTTACTTGCTGATACTGATTTCTCCGGAGAACTTAGTAGACGTTTCGTTTCAGCTGACTTTCCTGGCAACACTAGGTTTGATAATCTTCAGCAATCCGTTTAGTAATTACCTGGGGAGATTGCCAAGGCAGCTTCGTGAACCATTAGCGACAACACTAGCTGCCCAGGTTCTAGTTGTGCCGATAATCTTTTTTTATTTTGGGAATGTACCGCTGCTTTCTCCTTTGATAAACATTTTAGTACTCTGGACTGTTCCACTGATCACAGTTGCCGGTTTTCTTTATTTGTTCTTGCTTCAAGTAAGTATTTTACTAGCCCACTTCTTAGGTTATTTATTGTTGGTTCCTTTAACTTTCTTTGTTCAAGTAGTCGTATTTTTTGGAAAGTTTGACTCCTTCGTATTCCAGAGTGAGCGTGGTAATTGGCTAGTAATTTCAGGATACTTACTCTTGCTGCTGGCTTTACTGATCGTTATTTTGAGAAGGAATAGAGGAAAGGAGCTAGATTAGTTTGAAAAGAAATTTTTGGATTCTGCTTGTCAGCGTACTTATTTTAGGAAACATCTTAGTCTGGTCTTTGCTTTCAGGTTCTAGAGAGAAGCAGTTTTCTGTAAGTTTTTATAATGTTGGCCAAGGGGATTCTGCTTTGATCCAAACTCCAGATGGCTACAACATACTTGTTGATGGCGGTCCAAACAACAAAGTTTCAGAATATTTAAATAAGGATTTACCCGTGAACGACAGAGAGCTGGATTTGGTTATCCTTACCCACCCACAATCAGATCACATGTATGGTTTGATCAATGTAGTTAAGAATTTCAAAGTAAAGAAAATCATCACTACCAGCGCCAGTAACACTACTAGTGAGTATAAGTTATGGATTGATACAGTAAAAAATAAAGGTTTGAATCTAAACTTTGCCAAAGCGGGGAACAGTATTACCTTGACGGACAACGTAACTTTGAAGTTCAATTGGCCAGACACAGATGGAAAGCAGGAAGCAGCCGACTTAAACATGGCCTCAGTGGTGTTAACAGTTAGCTACAACGATTTGGATATATTAATGACTGGGGATGCTGATATGCAGGTACAGCCGTATAGCGATGCAAGTAAAGAGATAGAGGTTTTGAAGGTACCCCATCATGGTTCCAAAACCTCCTTAAAGCAGGACTTCCTAGAGAAAATAAACCCGAAAGTTTCTGTCATTAGTGTTGGCAAGTCTAACAGCTATGGTCACCCAAACCCTTTACTACTCGAGCAGCTGGGAAAAATTAAAAGCAAGGTTTTCCGGACAGATCTCAGCGGGACCATCAAAATTGTCAGCGATGGTCAAAAATGGTACACTCAAACGGAGAAATGAAGCCATTACAGGATTAGTTGATACAATATGATCAAGAAAGCTATATTAGAAAGAATAAACAGTGCCTTGCAAGCCGAAGAGCTAAGCTTTTCGGGTGTCTCTCTGGAAGAATCTTCTTTCGGTGATTATTCGACAAGTTTTCCACTAAAGCTAGGTAAGTTCAAGTCTTATCAGACTCCAGATGAAGTTGCTAGATTTTTTGTGTCTGTGCTGGCGAAGAATGAGCTGTTTTCAGAAGTCACTTTTTCCAAACCTGGTTTCATAAACTTCAGAATAAACCAAAAAGAAGCCGGAAAACTTCTGTCCGAAGTCCTTGAGCAGAAAGAAAACTTTGGTAAGACCAAGGACTTTATTGGTAAGAAAGCTCGGGTTGAATATGTATCGGCCAATCCTACTGGCCCCCTTCACATAGGTAATGCTCGGGGAGGGCCTTTGGGTAGTAGTTTGGCTTCAGTCTTGGAGTGGAATGGCTATAGTGTGATACAGGAGTATCTACATAATGACATCGGTTCGCAAATAGACAATCTTGGGGCAAGTTTACTTAATTTACGAAAAGGAGGAAGGCTTGAAGATCAGGAGTATAAAGGTGAGTACTTGCTTGAATTACAGAAGGTTTTGCCAAAAGAAATTGACTCAAGTCAGGAAGCCGGTAAGTGGGCAGCGGACAAAATGTTGCAAGAGATACTTAATGATCTAGATAAAATTGGAATAAAATATAACAAAATATATAAAGAAAGTGAATTTGAAGCTTCTAAAACCGAGCAGATTCTCAAGGTTTTGGAAGATAAGTCGCTGCTCAAGGAAAAAGATGGGGCGAAGTGGTTTGCACCGGGCGGTGAGTATATGCAGGATAAAGAAGCAGTTGTGGTCAGATCTGATGGCCGACCGACTTACTTTGCTAACGACATCGCTTACCACAATGAAAAGTTCTCCGAAGGTTATGATCTCGTCATCGATGAGCTTGGTTCCGGCCATGATGGTCATATCCCTAAGCTAAAAGCAGTTATCTCAGCTCTTGGTTACGACGTAAACAAATTTAAAGTAATAGTGCACCAGAATGTTAGAGTAAAGAGGGGAAAGATAATAGTCAAAATGTCCAAGCGGGCAGGAAACTACGTGACTGCACGTGAGGTGTTTGATGAAGTTGGGTCAGATGCTTTTCGTTTCTTACTCTTGATGTCCTCGCCAAACTCGCACCTGGATTTTGACCTTGATCTTGCCAAGAAACAAAGTAGCGAAAACCCAGTCTACTATGTGCAGTATGCTCACGCTCGAATTTGCAGCATCTTAAGTAAAGCAGATTTGAGTACAAACCGGTTTGATCCAAGCTTGCTCGAGACTAATGAAGAAAAAGAACTCACCAGAAAGATTCTTGAATTTCCTGATCTTCTTTCTGAGGTTGGACAAAATTTTATGGTTCACCAGATCGCCCACTACTGCATTTCTGTAGCTGATTTGTTTCACAAATTTTACGAAAAAGTTCATGTGCTCAACGAAGACAAAGATCTCACCAAAGCTCGTTTGGCTTTAGTAAAAGCTACTCAAATCGTACTCGCAAACAGCCTCAGCCTTTTAGGAGTAAGTGCTCCTGAAAAAATGTAACTTACTTCTGCTCAAATTTCCCGTGATAGGTTAGAATAGCAAAGAACCAATTTATCATTTTTGTTTGTGGTATGAAAAATTTCTTTATTGTGGCTACGGCCGTCATATTATTTGCAGGACTTTTACTGGCGCTAAGTGCTTACTTAGGTAGGGATCTACTGGTGAGTTTGCAAAATTCCGTTACTTCGACAAACAAAGCGAATGGCTCCAAGCTGGTTACCGAATTTGCAATTGTTAGTGATACTCACAGTGATACGCAGCAGTCGGAAAAAGCCTTACAACAAATAAAGTCATTAGGGTTAGGTTACATTGTACATACCGGAGACTGGACAAAAGTAGGAACTAGGGAAGAACTGCTCGAGCAGAAGAAGCTTTTTGATAATACGGGTCTTCCTTATTGGGGAATTATGGGTGATCACGACCGTTGGCAGTCTCAAGAAAAAAATTTCGACTCGGTTTTTGGAGCGCGCTATGAAGTTTTTGAGAAGAATAGTATTACCCATATTCTGATGGATTCTTCCGATCTGAATAATGGACTTGGGGAAGCGCAGCTGGATTGGTTAGAATTAGTTTTGAAGAAGAATAAATACAAAAAGAAACTGATCTTTATGCATTTACCTGCCTACCATCCGACAAGCGACCGTACTGTTGCTAGCAAAGCCGGGCAGGACAGTTCTCGCGAACAAGAGGTGAATAGGTTTCTGAAGCTGATAAAAGATCAAAACGTCCTCGCGATCTTCTCCGGAGATCATCATTTGTCAGCTAGCTATACAGAACCCACTACCTCTGTTAAAATATTCATCTCTGGTGCGGTGACAAGTGAACGAAACCTACAGTCGCCCCGCTTCACAAAAGTAGAGGTGTATGACAATGGTTTTGTCAGTGTAAGCGACCAAGTGATAAATTAGCCATGATTGATATAAAAAAGCAAGTTGTCAGTAATAATCTAAGAGTGCTAACAGCTGAAATGAAGTCCGTAAAGTCAGCTACGGTTTTGCTTTTGGTCAAAGCTGGTAGTCGTTACGAGACCAAGAACCTTAACGGTATTGCTCACTTTGCGGAACATATGTTTTTCAAAGGAACAAAGAAACGACCAACAGCGGTTGAGATAGCCTCGCTCATTGATGGTTTGGGGGCGGAGTTTAACGCCTTTACCTCAAAAGAATACACTGGTTTTTATATCAAAGCCGCAAGTTCTCACCTGGAGCTGGTCAGCGAAGTGCTTTCAGACATGCTCCTGAATTCAAAATTTGACCAAGAGGAAATAAATCGCGAGCGCAACGTTATCGCCGAAGAGCTGAGAATGTACCTTGACACCCCGATGCGCTATGTTGGTGATATCTATGAAGAACTTCTCTACGGGGATCAACCGTTGGGCTGGGATACAGTCGGGACACTAGAGTCTTTAGCAAATATCCAGAGAGAAGACTTCCTCAGCTATAACAGCAAGTTTTATCTTGGCCCAAACATGATATTTGTAGCTGGTGGTGATGTTAATGAATTTCGGGCAAAGGAATTAGCAGAAAAATATTTCGCTTCTTTGCCGGACAGGCCTTCACCCAAATTTCTGCCAATAAAGTACAGCCAAGAGAAACCAGCTCTCAGACTTTTCTACAAAGACAGCGAACAGGCCCATCTTTGTCTCGGTGTTCGAGCATTTGCGCTCGGCAACCCTGACAGATACAAGAGCGCAGTGCTAAACGCAATCATTGGGTCTTCAATGAGTTCTAGGTTGTTTATTCAGCTGCGGGAGCGACGCGGTTTGGCTTATTACGTACGCTCAGGCAACGAAGAGTATCATGACGCTGGTTCCTTTGCCGCCCAAGCAGGAGTGGATCCAAAAAATATTAATGAAGCAATAAAAGTCGTCTTGGCCGAATTTGCTAAAATAGCAACAGAACAACCTGGAATAGAGGAGCTAAACAAAGCTAAAGAATCAATAAAAGGTAGGCTGATACTCGAACTGGAAGATTCCCGCGAGATATCAACTATGATTGGTTTACAGGAGTTGCTGGAAGGTAGGATTCGCACTCCGGAAGAAATAATCTCAGAGATAGACAAAGTGACCGCTGCTGATGTTACAGAGGTAGCCAAAAAGATTTTTGTAAACAAAGGTCTCAACCTTGCAATCATTGGTCCGTTTAAAGACGAAGGTAAATTTATTAGCGATTTGAAATTTTAAATAGGAGGTTAAAAGTGGAGAAAACATTAATTTTATTAAAACCGGATGCCTTGCAAAGAGGATTGATTGGCGAAATTACTCGCCGTTTTGAGGCCAAGGGGTTAAAGATCGTTGGTCTTAAGATGATGAGTATCAGCGATGCTCTAGTTGATGAGCACTATGCTCATCACAAAGACAAGTCGTTTTTTGCTGGACTTAAGAATTTTATGCAAAGCTCACCTCTAGTTGGCCTCGTACTTGAAGGTGTTGATGCAGTAGCAACCGTTAGGAAGATGGCAGGTGTGACCAAAGCCAGAGAGGCTGAACTTGGAACCATAAGAGGCGATTTCGGAATGAGTGTACAGGCAAATCTGATTCATGTATCTGAAGATGAGAAGTCAGCCGAGGATGAAGTAAAACGATTCTTTAAATCAGAAGAAATCTTTGACTACCAAAGACCATTTGATAGCAATATCTACGGGGGAGAAGAAATAAGCTAGTCGCTTGATGTGATTCGATAGTTGTAGGTTCCGCTACAATCACCAGGTACAACTCCAGTGTAATTTCCTGAACCTTCTACTGCAGCGTAAATTTCATACTGCTGATTTGAACCTAAAGATATGTAGCAATACTCGGTTGTCCCGATGGGGTCTTTTGGCAATTGACGAGTGTAATTAAAACCCTCGCACTCGATTGACGAGCTCCCCCAGGTCGTTGTTGTAGTGGCTAAGCTACAATCAGTGCTATCGTATTGCAGGTTACCGCTGCCATCACTAGTTGGGTATACAGAGTTGTCCCCATAAAACCTTTCCAAAACCCCCGCAACTGCCTGTAGATCACTTCTTCTTTGCGTATCACGGGCGTTTCGTTGGATTGTGGTGTAGGAGACTGCAAGTATAGCAACGAGGATTGCGATGATTACTATGACTATTAGTAATTCGATTAGCGTGAATCCTCTTTGTTTTAACTTCGGCATATTTAAACTATATCAGAGCAGTATCAGTTCTTCAACAACACTGACAAGGACGGGCCTTGTCAACTGTACATGGCGCCCCTGGAGGGACTCGAACCCCCAATCTTTCCCTTAGGACGGGACTGCTCAATCCAATTGAGCTACAGGGGCA
>CAYHXX010000004.1:0-69893 GCA_964360785.1 uncultured Gammaproteobacteria bacterium
AAGAGTCCAAGATTAAGGAGACGTTGTGCAGCGAAGTTTGCCTTTAGGAGCGTTTGGATTGCTAGGAGTTCAAAAGCAGAAATAAATACAATGTAGGTTAGTAATCCAAACCCGCCTGTTGTCGAGAGGTAGTTTAGGTACTCGTTGTGGGCTTTGTTGTAGAGAAAATCCCATTCACCCGTGTAGTTGTGGGTGGCGGGTCGAAAAAGATAGTAGCTGTAGCCAAAAGTCTCAACTCCAGAACCAAAAAATGGATAATGTTTAAAAGTTTCAACTGCCCCTGTCCAGACGATGGTGCGAATTCTGGCAGTTTCTCTTCCGTTTGTTTCCAAAACAGTAGGTGGTCTGCTAATTTGTTCCGCGGGCTTTTCTGAAACCGATTCGGAAATGTTAGTTGTTAAACCCCCACGACGTACCAAGGCATTGCCAAAGAACTGGTTGACTGTAAAAACTAATAGCATCAAAGCAAGTATTGGGAGTAAGTAAAGCTTTATTCTCCCAAGAGTTTGGCTGATATCAAGTAGTGGTATTTTTGATCTAATCTTTTCAAAGAGGGTGAGTTTGTATATCGGAAATAAGCACACAAAAGTTGCTACGCCTACCAAAAGTCCGACCGAGCCCCCGCGAGAGTAAGTAAAAGTAAAGGCTAAGTAATAAGCTGCTACTGCCAGAAGAACTAGAAGTTTTTGCCAGAATTTCTTGAAAATGAAGAGTAGGCTCACCAGCGGTAGGATTAATATTGCAAGAAATCCAGCCAGCCAATTGGGTTGACCAAAAGTAGAGAAAACGCGATTTTCAACATCAACTGCCCAATAGTCATAATCAATACCGTGCAAAATAGTTTTGCCACCAACGCTTTCGCGGAAGATTGGATTTGGGTGTTGAAGGATGGCGTAGATAGAAATGATTAATCCGGAAGTAAAAAGAGCAGCAAGAAAATTAAGGATTTGTTTCTTTTCAAAGTGGGTAACAAGAGCGTAGTACAAGACTATGTAGGAGATTGTAGAAAGTAACCCACCGTGCCAGCGGCCGTAGTAACCAAAAATGCTTGTGTGAGAGTCAAGCGAAAAAATTGTCGAAAGAACATTAGCTAGCAAAAACAAGATTATTGGTAGATCGAGAGGAGTTCTTCGTAATTCAAACTTCTTGTCATTCAAACTTTTTATTAACCAGCTACCGGTGATCGTCACAGTTAGTAGGTAAACTAATATCATTTTGTTGAATTCAAAAAGCTCGGAAGTTATTGGCAACCAGAATAGAGGCACAAAAAAGAAAAGTGTGTAAAAAGAAAATCGAATAGTTTTGCTACAAACTTTACTCAAATTCATCACAAAAATATTAACACAATTTTGGATTTCATTATTTGAGGTGCTTGTGCTAAACTGGTGGCTACTTCATAGGAGGATTAAGACAAGTGTTTTTTGTAGATAATATTCTCGGGATTTTTTCTCACGATATCGGAATCGACTTGGGAACAGCCAATACCCTTGTTTTTGTGCGTGGAAAAGGGATTCTGATCCGTGAGCCGACTATCATCACTCAGCACAAAAAAACTAAAAAAATAATTGCGGTAGGCAGTGAAGCCAAAAGAATGTTGGGCAAAACTCCCCAAAATGTTATCAGCAGCCGCCCCCTTAAAGATGGTGTAATCAGTGACCTTGATGCAGCTGAGGCTCTCATTAAATATTTTATCAATAAGGTTCATGAAAACCCCTCGCGATTTCCCAAAATTCCAAGACCAAGAGTTGTGATTGGTATTCCTTCTGGAGTGACCGAGGTAGAGCGGCGGGCCGTTCGGGATGCTGCCATGAAAGCCGGTGCCCGCGAGGTTTTCTTGATCGAGGAGCCAATGGCGGCAGCGATTGGCGCCAACTTGCCAATTGGAGAACCAAAAGGCAATATGATCGTCGATATTGGCGGTGGAACGACAGAAATCGCAGTGATTTCATTGGGTGGTGTTGTTGTTTCTCGTTCCATCCGTATTGCCGGAGACGAGATGGATCAGGATATCATTAACTATGCGCGGGCTCGCTACAACTTGCTTCTGGGCGAGAAGTCAGCTGAAGAAGTCAAAGTCAAAGGTGGCTCGGTTTTTCCAACTAAGAATGAAGTCAAGCTTACTATCAAAGGTCGCGACTTGGCCACAGGGCTACCTGCAATAGTTTCCATCTCTTCCGGAGAGATCCGCGAGGCAGTTTCCGGAACAATAAATACGATCATTGATGGGATAAAAGAGGTTATCGAGCAAGCACCACCAGAGATGGTTAGCGATCTACTTGAAGGTGGGATCATGGTAACTGGTGGCGGGGCCATGCTCCCAGGAATAAAAGAACTAATCGAAAGAGAAACAAAACTTCCAGTTGTAATTGATGAAGATCCTTTGACTACAGTAGTTAAAGGAACTGGCAAGGTCCTAGACGACCCAGAGCTTCTTGAAAAGGTGAAGATTACTAGTGCGGGCTAGTTGGATTTATGAAGCTTAAGAAACTTAACCTAAAAGAATTTCGCTACTATCCAGTGTTGTTTTTGGTAGGAGTGGTGTTATTTTTCCTGATCAAAACTGGGGTGCTAAACCCATTCATCTCACTAGCGCAAAATCTAACCTTGCCTGTGCAAATTGGCTTTTACCAAGTTACCAAAGGAATCTCAAATCTTGCCGCTACCACCATTGAAATCGGAGGCTTACGCTCAAAAAATTCAGGACTATCGCTAGAGAACTCGCTGTTAAAAGCAGAGAATGCAAAATTAAGAAAATTAGAAGATGAAAATAAAAGTTTGCGCGACCAACTTGGAACTCCAAACAAAAAATTAAAAATAAAATTGACTGCTTCTGTTATCGGAAATGGCGGTTTTGGTACAAAAAATGTTTTGTTGATTGATAAAGGTAGTAGTGATGGCGTCAAAGAAAATGATCTAGTAGTGGTGAAAGAGGTCCTTATCGGGAGGATTGTTTTTGTCACTCCGAAAATTTCATCAATACAGTTACTTTCTGATTCAGACAGTAGCATTCCGGTAGTTACCGAAAGTGGGGCAGAAGGTATTCTGGAAGGGAAGTTTGGTGCTGAGATTTCCATCACCAATGTTATTCAGGCCGAAGAATTGAAGGAAAAGGAGATTGTTTTTACCTCGGGAAAAGATGGCCTACCGAGAAACTTGATCGTAGGTGAGATTGGTAAGGTCAACAAGATTGAAAAAGAATTATTTCAAAGTGCGACAGTGAGTCAGATTGTCGATCCGGAAAGTTTGAATTTAGTTTACTTGGTCAGTAACTAGTTTTTTATATGTTAAGTCTAGGCATTGTTTTGATCCTGACACTTCTGACTTTATTTCAGGTAGATATCCTACCCTTGAATCTTGCTTTCACTATGGTTGTAGGATTTTTCCTTTTTTCACGAAGGGATTTTCGCTATGTTTGGTTATTAGCAGCCTGTGTTTTGGTTTCACTCTTTGCCAATCTTAACCTTGGATTAGTGATAGTTTCCTTTGCCGCTACCTTACTTGTAGTTGATTTGTTGTCCCGTTTGTTTCCAGAAAACACTTTTGTAAAATCATTGCTGCTTGTCGGAGCGCTATTCCTCAGCGAATATAGCCTGGTTACTTTTGGGAGAATATTTTCATGAATAAAATAATTCCCAATTTCGGGATACTGTTTGGGGAAGCGATCCAGGGTAATGCTGCCCACAAACGCTTGCCAGACAATGAAAGTTTGAAAAGCTCTCTGAATTGGGAAAAAAATAGCGATGAGGAAGTTAATACCAAAGAAATTTCATCCTGGAGGTTAGTACCGGTTTATATCCTGCTTGCTGTTTTTCTAGTCTTGTTGGTCGGAAGGGCTTTTAAGCTTCAGGTTATTGATGGCGAAACTTTTTTAGGAAAATCCCAAGGTAACCATGTCTTGATTGTTGCCAACTATGCGCCGCGTGGTGTTATTTATGATCGCAATGGAAAGGTGTTAGTTCGCAATAAACCAGGTTTTAGAGTTTCTGTTCGCAAGGTTGATTTACCGAAGGATTGGGAAAAGGAAATCAAACAAATTTCCACCCTGATTTCAGCTAATTCCAACGAGCTTATACAAAAAATAAAAGAGGAAGACTTAGACTCTGTTACATTAGAAACCAACCTAGTTAACGAGCAGATAATTTCCCTGAAAGCAAAAGAGCAAGACTATCCGTGGTTAAGTATTGAGATGTATCCAAAAAGAGAATACCTTTACGGCGAATCTTTGGCACCGCTGCTTGGTTACACAGGTGAGGCATCAGAAGAAGATGTCAAACGCACCGACGTGACTCCTTATATTGTTGGAGATCAAGTTGGAAAGACAGGGGTTGAGTCGGAATTTGAAAGAGAACTTCGCGGTGCTAACGGTTACCAACTGATAAAAGTTGATTCCCAAGGAAAGAAACAAGGGGTATTATTCGCAACAAAACCCGTTTCTGGGAACGATATCACGCTCAGTATCGATGGGGATTTACAGAAGTTTGTTTATGGAGAGTTGCAAGCGCAGATCCAAGCCAAAGGAGCTGAAGGCGGTTCGGCAGTAGTGGAGGATCCAAAAACGGGTGAAGTTTTGGCTTTGGTTAGTGCTCCATCATATGACAACAACTTGTTTTCAAAACCACTCTCCAATGCTGAATACCAGGCCTTGATCAATGATCCAAGGTCGTTATTGATCAACCGCCCGGTCGAGAGTTCGTTCCCACCCGGCTCGACCTTCAAGCTAGTTGTGGCAGCGGCGGGGATAGAAGTAGGAGCAATAAACAAAGATACAAAAATACTCGACACTGGTTTTATCCAGTTGGGAGATGTGACCTTCAACAATTGGCTTTGGCTTGAGAAACAAAAAACAGAAGGGGAGCTCGCAATCGTACGGGCCCTTGCTCGCTCCAATGATACTTTCTTCTACAGACTCGGACAAATGTTGGGTGTCGAGCAAATTTACAAATCCTCCCTTGATTTTGGTTTGGGTCAAGAAACTGGTATTGAACTTCCAAGCGAGACTCTTGGTCTTGTCCCAAATAGCGAATGGAAGGCAAAAAAGTATGGTGAGGTTTGGTATCCGGGTGAAACGCTCAATATGGCCATTGGTCAAGGTTATTTACTAGTTAGTCCAATACAACTTAACGGCGTAACCACTCTTTTTGCTAATGGTGGTAAATTGTTGAAACCAACCATACTTCGCGGAAATGGCCAAAAGATAGTTAAAGAAAATTTCCTTAAGAGTGAGACGATAAAATCAGTGCAAGAAGGTATGTTTGCCAATACTTTTGGTGATGGTAACGTGTCGTATTTATTCAATAACTTCCACATCAAGTCTGCAGGCAAGACTGGAAGTGCTGAAGCCGGTGGAGAAAGTAATTCTCACTCGTGGTACACCGCCTACGCACCTTATGAAGATCCAAAGATCAGTGTAACGGTGATGTTTGAGAGGGCTGGTCATGGTAGTGAGGTTTCGGCTCCAATAGTGAAAAACATCTTTAATTATTACCTAAAATAATCAATAATTAATCTATTCCTTTCCAATGGAAAATAATGAGACTGTCTTAGCAAAATGGGAGGTAAGTAGAGACCACGTGCTATTTGTCGCAATAATTGTGACAATTACCTTATTCTGCTTTTTCGCCTTTAGTTTCTGGGCGGTTTATATTTTTTCGAAGAGTACAAGTATAGTTTTTTTAATTATCCCAATTATCCTTTTACTATTGTTCTTAGCTGCTTTACCGGAACTTTTCAAAAGTTTCGGCTCAGCTCCAGAAAATGCCGAGATCTATATCACTGACAAAGGAGTATATCGTCGGCGGTCTCAAAAAGAGGAATATCAGTTTATCTCTTGGGCTCAAATGAGTAGCTACGATATGTGCTATCTTGCCTCGACTAGCCCGCTGGGAAAACTTTTTCCCCGATCAACGCAATTTATTCTCAAATCAAAATATGAAGAAGACAACTTTGTCGTTGATGCTTTTGGGGAAGATGTTGATATTCTCCGAACCCATCTCAAAGAAAACAACGTTCCGTTTGGGTTTATGAAAACCTCCTAAACTATCCTATAGACTTGACAACTTAATTCTAACCTGTTAAAATTCTGCCGCTTCACTCAACAAAGTGTAGCTAGGTGTTCCAAAATTCCTAAACCTACTGTCCCTCAGGTTGCGGATGATGGAGTGCTGAAACAGCTTTGGTGATTGGCCGTTTATTTGATTTGGCCAAAATGCCAGAAAAGGTCAGACCCCGCTCTCCAACGTGAGGAGAGGGTAGACCACAGGAGGGACATCATGGTTACGGTACTGCTGTACCTTGCCATTGTCACCGGAGACCTGGGTTACGTGGAGGATGCTGTGCGACACGCTGTGTCGTGCGACGCTTGCCTTCCGGAGCTCATGGTTTTCATCTTCGGCTTCTAAAGCCGGAGTGTGACACCGAGCCGCGGTAAAACAAGTTCTTCCTGCAAAACTCGTCTTGACGAGTAGCTATAGGAAGTGTCTTGGATCGGCTTGGGAACAGAAGGTGTAGGAAGTCGAGTCCGAAAGGGCGCTAGGCTTCTCAAACCAATCACCCGGAGGAACGCCAACCTCCGAAATGTCCAGATGTCCGCAAGGCAACCTGGGCAAAAAACTAAACGTGCGGTTTGGGCTCTGCTTGACGATGCGTATGCAAAGTCAGCCCACCCAACCAAAGAAGGCCAAATCAATTGGCCTGCTTTGGAGGAGTAACGACCTTGAAAGAGGTCGTTTTTCTTTTTCTAACTCTTGACGGATATCTACGATTCCCTATAATTTTTGAGAGATGAATAAAGATCTGCCTTTTTACGTTGCTTTGTCACAGGCGCCTGGTATTGGTCAAAAACGATTTAAAGTTTTAACTGAAAATTTTAAGTCAGCTCGCGAAGTTTGGAATTCTCCTGACAAATTATTAAGACAAATTCTTGACCCAGCAGTTTTCGAGAAGTTCAGCAAATTTCGTCAAAGTGTTGATCCGGAAAAACTTCTCTCCGAGATTTTAAAAAAAGATATTAAAATTGTTGCCTTTTTTGAAAAAGATTATCCGGAGAAATTAAAAGAGATTTTTGACCCACCTCCTGTTCTTTATATTAAAGGTGAATTAAAACCAGAGGATAATCTGGCATTGGCGGTGGTTGGTACGCGAAGAATTACTAACTATGGTCGGGAAGTGACAGAAAGTTTAGTTCGCCAGCTTGCTAGTTCTGGTTTGACAATTGTTTCTGGTTTGGCTCGCGGGGTTGATTCGCTGGCACATAAAACTGCCGTTGAGAACAATTGTCGAACAATTGCAGTTTTAGGTTGTGGTGTTGACATTGTGTATCCAGCGCAGAATGTTCTGCTCGCAAAAGAAATTATTAAAAACGGTGCGCTGGTTAGCGAATATCCTCCGGGAACAGAGCCTATCCCAGGACATTTTCCCGCCCGCAATCGAATAATTTCTGGTTTGGCACTTGGAACTTTGGTTACTGAAGCTGATGAAAAATCCGGCTCTTTGATAACTGCTAGTTTGGCATTGGAGCAAAATCGTGAAGTTTTTGCTGTTCCCGGACCAATCTATTCACGACTCTCTAAAGGACCAGCGGGGTTAATTAAACAGGGCGCAAAGTTAGTCACTTCAGCTGAGGACATATTGGAGGAGCTGAATGTCAGTGATCAGAAAGCAGGTAGCAGAAAACAGGTAAAACCGACAGGGGAAAACAAAGACGAGAAGTTAATAATAAACCTCCTGGAAAATGAAAGTAAACATATCGACCAACTTTCGCGCGAAAGCAGTATTGCAACTGAAAAACTCAACGGCCTTTTGGTAACAATGGAACTTTCTGGAAAAGTAACAAACCTCGGCGGCGGCAATTATTCCCTTACTCATTAGAAAAACCTCGATCTTTTTGGTATACTTCTGCACTGTTAAGTGAAGGAGGGAGCCATGTGTTACCAGATCCGTTACGGACAGAGATCCAGAGGTATCTTGACGACGAGTGGTTTCGACATATACTCAGCCGACGGGTACCGTCTGTTTGAGATTTTCTGGACACGTCCGGACTTTTCCCGATATCTTGTTATTCGACTAGTGAGTAGATGGGCACGACAGCATCTGATGACACCCAGACCACTTGAGAGTGACAAAGGACTTTGCTTGGAGATGTACCCGGGCACTATTGATATTGATCAGGTGCTTAGGGACATAGCCAAACTACTCGATACGGTCTCGGAGCTCATGCGGGTTACCAAGGGAAGGATAGTGTTGTCGTGATCTCCGCAAGTGCCCGCGAGAGACTCAAGAAGGAAGTAGCAGATATACTCAGAAAGTATTCGCACGCAGACATCCATCTACTTATCGAGTCTGTAGATGAGGCGTTGGCAGAGGAGTGTGGTCCTAAGTTGGATCAGGAAATATTTGCAATACTGGAAGAGCTCGTACTTGAAGAGCGGATCGAGCTTGCCAAAAGTAAAATAATATGGAGAGAGTAGCAGCGAAGCACCAATCGAGATTCGAAAGGTGCTTTCTCTTTTTTGGAGTAATCGCAACTTTTTACAAGCTCTAAAAAAGATATGGTATATTAAGAAAGTATGTCGAAACCTTTAATCATTGTGGAATCACCCACCAAAGCACGCACCTTAGCGCGTTTTTTGGGGGATGGTTTTCATATCGAAGCTTCGATGGGACACGTCCGAGATCTCCCCAAAGCCAAGCTTGGTGTTGATGTGGACAAAGACTTTGAACCACAATATGTTATTCCCAAAGATAAGCGCAAGACAGTCGAAAAGCTCAAGGAAATTAGCAAGACTGCCAAGGAAGTGATTCTCGCCACCGACCCTGACCGTGAAGGTGAGGCGATTGCTTGGCATATTAGTTTTTTAACAACTTCGAACAAGGCTGATGCCGCAAAGCTCAAAAGAATTGTCTTTCATGAAATTACCAAGGAGGCGATAGAGGAGGCACTGGAAAAGCCAAGAACGTTAGATATCCAGCTTGTCGATGCCCAACAAGCCCGAAGAATCTTGGATAGATTGGTTGGTTACAAACTTTCTCCGCTACTTTGGTTTAAGGTAAAAAAGGGTCTATCAGCTGGTCGGGTGCAGTCAATTGCCGTACGTTTGATTGTTGAGCGTGAACGTGAGATCGAAGCCTTCAACCCAGATGAATACTGGTCTATCGATACTCTTCTGTCCAAAGCAAAGGACAAATTCAGTGCTTCTTTAGTTGAAAAGGAAGATAAGAAGATCGATCTCAAGAATGAAAAGGATAGCAAACCAATAGTTACTGACTTGGAAAAAGCCAATTATTCAATCAAGAATGTTAACCAACGCGAGTCCAAGAAAAGTCCTTACCCACCATTTACAACTTCAACCTTGACTCAAGCAGCAGCCAATCGGTTCGGTTACACAGCCAAAAAAACAATGAAATTGGCACAAGATTTGTATGAGGAGGGGTTTATTACTTATCATCGTACGGATTCGGTCAATCTTTCCCAGTCGATTTTAACTGCCGCCAAGAAGTATATTGAAACAAGTCTTGGCAAAGAATATTTACCACTTGGGGGATCGCGTGTTTACAAAACCAAATCCAAAGTTGCCCAAGAAGCTCACGAAGCGATCCGCCCAACAAAACTAGAAGTCGATAAAGACAAAGTAGACCAGAGTGCCGACCACAAAAAACTCTACAAACTCATCTGGGATCGGTTTATTGCCTCGCAACTCTCTGATGCGATTTACGATCACGTAACTTTGGATATCTCTGCTGACAAATATATGTTGCGGGCAAGTGGCTCGATCATCAAGTTTGCTGGTTGGCTCAAAGTTTATGGTCGTGAGGAAGGTGATCAGATCGAGGAAAAGAAAGTCCCGCTTTTGCAGGTTGGGGACGATCTGAAACTGGAGGAGCTCTTGCCGGAGCAGCATTTTACCCAACCACCACCGCGTTATACAGAAGCGTCGTTGGTCAAGGCAATGGAGGAAAAAGGAATTGGCCGCCCATCGACCTATGCGCCGATTATTTCAACCATTCTGGACCGCAACTATGTAGAGCGAGAAGAACGAAAGTTCAAACCAACACCACTGGGTGTGGCAACCAACGACTTTCTCGTTAAAGGTTTCCCAAAACTGATCGATGCCGCTTTTACTGCCAAGATGGAGGGCTCTCTCGATAGTATCGCCAACGGTGAGGTGAAGTGGGTGCCGGTTATAAGAGAGTTTTTTGTCCCATTCCAGAAAGATCTTGATGAAGCCTACAAAAATGATCGGGTAAAAGTCGAAGCCGAACTTACTGATGAGCTTTGCCCAGAAGGCCATCGGCTTGTGATTCGTTATGGTAAGTTTGGAAAGTTCCTTGCCTGTGAAAAATTCCCAGATCACAAATTTACCAAGAATTTTGAAGAAAAGGTCGAAGCAGTTTGCCCAGATAGCGGTGATCCCGTCGTCGTTCGCCGGACGAGAAAAGGAAGACCGTTTTTCGGATGTAGTGCTTATCCAAAATGTAAGTGGATGAGTTGGAAAAATCCCGCTCTTGAGAACCAACCCTCAGCCCCAATTGCCGAAGCCTAGATTCCTAGATAAGTAGTTAATTGTATTTGACAATTGTCTGCAATTGCGAAATGCGTCCTTGTTTCCAAAATAAGTTTAAGAAGCGCAACAATTTTAAGAAGTATGAATAAGGTACTAGTGTCCCATAGCATTTGACTTTTGAACCTAAATATGCTATTATATACACATAAGCTAAAAACTTATCTCGGCAGAACAAGTGTTCTCTCGAGTAGCACACTGGAGGAGAAATGTCGGGCACGATTTGGGGGCTCTACGGTCTCGGATTCTTCACCGGAATCTTCGTGGTGGTCTTCAACAAGGACCAGCACGGGTGGCTCTGGAAGTTCAGCTGCATCTTTCTGGTCGGGTGGATCCCAGAGCGGATCTACACCTGGGGGCGGGCATTGTTCGGGCGGAAGCATACCATGTCGATCATGGGCTTCCTAACCCTTACCTTCCTGCTCATCTTCTTCTTCCCGGTCAGCATCCTGGTCTACTGGATGGCTAACCGGGGGAGGAGAACGGCAACGACGGGACCAGGCACGCCGTAGGCACAACTCCAGGTGCGGGGCGGTCGGAAGTAGTTTCATGCGCAAGCACGAAACCTACCCGACCACCCTAATCCTAACTTTTAGTTTGCGAATTAGTTTCAATCCGCCAGCCGGCGGAGAAGCTAGCTCGGAAGCTAAAACTTCTTTCCGATAGAACAAGTTCATCGGAATATCACGGGGGATAGAAAGGAAAGACAATGAGGTATTTGTTTTGGGCCGTGGGTTACGGACTGATCATTGGGGTCGTAATGACCGTCATGTTCGTCCATGAGCACATGGGCTCTACTACCGAAGGTCTGGAATGGTTCGTCATGATGACAGTGAACGGATCGTTCTTCTTCGGCGTACCCTTTGCCCTGCTGACGGTTCGGGAGGGGTAGCTGAATCATAGTTTCGGGCACAAGAGTCACCTCTGCAACGGAATAATTGGTGGGTGCCTATTCCAAAGCGAGTAATCGCTGAGGAAGAAAGCACCCGCCCAACAACCAACTCTTCGACAGATAGGCACAATGGTGCTATACTTTATGGCTATCTGCGGGGGAGTTGAATGGAGTCAAGGAGAGAATCGCATGGATTGCACATTTACACGGGTCATGTTTGGTCTTCTCGTCGTCATTCTGGTCGGGAACGCGATCACCCTGAAGAACGTTAGCCGCTCGGTGGCGCCGCGCACAGACGAGGAGAAGCGGGAAGCTATCGAGAGGACCGTGAGTAACCCGGCCGTGAATGGTGTCTATGATCCTGACGTCGTCGTGTACGCCACGACGCAGCTTCAAGGGATCTACGGGGACATGGTCAACTATCCGGATCGACCGGTTCCGGTCGATGAAGTTCTACTCTACCTGACCTACCTCGCTGAGGGGTCGATGAGTAGACCAGACGCAATCGACTTCTGTAGCCGTGTACGTCCGCTCTGGAGTGCGTCGCACAGAATTGGCGATTTGCTTTTTGGAAAAGAGGCAACTCAGAATCAGCAAGACCTGTTCAGTAGAATTGACAACGCCGTCGGTCAGAAAGACAAAGATGGTGCTTGTCAGTCTACACAGGAGGTGAGCACGTGAACAACGTTCCCACCGCAACAGGCACTTCGTGGATGAATCCCCCCGGATCCACGAAGTGCCGTAAGTTTTTTCCAAATATTGAAATTAAAATCGAATAGTTAGTTGGAAGTATTGACGTTGACGTCGATATCGTTCTTGATTGAGGTTTTACTTGAGCTGTTTGTTGTGGTTGAGCTAGAAGAGTTGTCACATTCAACCTTCACATTTATGTCCCCGCTACTTTTTTCATTCACATTCACTTGATCTGCTGGAACGATTGTAACCACACCGTTGCGAGTCACTTTACAAGTTCCACTTGTGCTTTGGTTGGTTTGTTCTGACTTTACTTGATTGTTTACCTCAACGTTTGTGGAGTTGTTACCATTTTCAACATTGACGTTACCAGTAGAGCTGTCTTCAACTTTTGTTCTTTCGACTGCTGGTTTGGTCACGGAGTCATTTTTTATAAGATAATTGGAAAACACTGCGGTGAAGAAAATAGCAAGCAAAAACACCATACTTAGCGAAAATTTATGAGTCTTGAGAGTTTGCATTTCAAGAGGATTATGCCACTCAATAATAATTAAGTAAACAAGTAAGCACTGCGTTGACTTTACTAAAGTTTGATTTGTCGCTATAATCTCGATCGGTGTACGGGAGGAGTAGACAAAGGAGGCCCCGCCATGGTCAAAGCAAACCAAGAAAAAATCCGGAAGTTGCGGATTGCGGTCCGGTACTTGCTCGAAAAAGGACAAATTGACCCGAATATCGGGGGTAGCAGAGGTGCTCAGGTAAAGTTGGCAGAGCACTTCAAGGTTAGCCGTCAGCGTGTGCATCAGATTGTTGTGGAGGAGAGACAAAAGAAAGCTACGACAAAATCTCCTATATCACAGGCTAGCTAACCACTAGCCTTCTTCTTCTGACTACTTTTGACCCACTTTCAATTTTAAAATTCAGCTGCTATATTGTTAGGGCAAGGAGATCCCGTCCGCTGGTTGGCGGATCTAGGAGTCGTCCAAAGTTATGATTCTTTCCGACCGTGACATCAAGAGAGCAATAAGCTCTGGCAAAATCTCTATAGATCCTAGCCCAAACTTTGAAAGCCAGCTTGGTAGCTGTTCAATTGATTTTCATCTTGGAAATACTTTCAAAATTTTCAACCATTCCAAATACCCATACATCGATCCGCGCAGCCCTAATCTCACGAGTGAATTGATGAAGGATATTGTGGTTCCCGGAGATGAGCCGTTTATCATGCGGCCAGGAGAATTTTGTTTGGCGACAACAGTTGAGAACCTGAAACTCGCCGATGATCTTTTGGGAAGACTTGAGGGCCGCAGTTCTTTGGGAAGAATCGGAATTATCGTCCACTCAACTGCTGCTCGTTTTGATCCAGGTTGGGATGGTACGCCAGTATTGGAGCTAGGAAATATTGGGGTTTTACCAGTAGCACTTTACCCAAAGATGAAGATTTGTAGTTTTACCTTCGAACAACTTTCAAGCCCATCAGAGAATCCTTATGCGAAACGAAAGAACGCAAAATATACAAACCAAAAGAGCCCAGTAGCTAGTCGGATCTCCGAAGAAATGAGTACAACTGAGGCTCGTTATGTGCGGCATGGAAAAAAGTCTGTGAGGGTCGATGGTCTTAAGTAACACAACAATCAAGAAATTAATTCAAGAAAAGAAGATCAAGATAAATCCGTTTTCCAATGAATCTGTGGGGGCTGTTTCCATTGATCTTCATCTCGATGAAACCGCGCTCAATCCAGATACTCGTGTGGAAACAGATCTGAAAGATTTTCATCTCACACCAGATGAGTTTTATCTTGCCGCAACAGCGGAGTTTGTCGAACTTCCGAGCAATATTGTGGCCCGTGTTGTTCCAAGATCTTCGCTTGCCCGACTTGGAGTTTTGGCGACTTTTGATGCTGATATCTTGCCGCCAAATTATGCTGGAAAACCATTGTTGACTCTAAAAAATCTCTCGCGCAAACCAGTATTACTTAAACCCGGACTTGCGGTCGCGCAGATTATGTTTGAACAAGTTGATCAAGAGGTTGAAGGGTACAAAAGCCGTTACAACCATAAAAAGATCGAGGAAAGTAAACTTTGTGAGGAAATAGATGGCAAATAGAACAGAAAAGTGGCCGCTTTTATACGAAAACATTTTACGGGTTGGTGATCCAGACCAGTCGGTTGGGGTAGTTACACTCTGGACTGAGCGGGATGTGATTAAAGATTCACTCGAAAAGAAAGATTACGCTGCCATTGGCAATCTGTATTCGCCAGCTGGCATAAACCACATGATGCGCAATGTTCTGGCCAACCCCAGCATTCGCCATCTAATAGTGTGGGGAGCGGATATGTCTGGTTCTGGTTCTTCTTTGCGTAATTTCTTTGAAAAAGGAATCGATAACGATTACAAGATTATTGATGCACCTGGTCAGATTGAGACTGAGATTCCCAAAGAAGCAGTCGAATCCTTCCGAACAAATGTTGAACTGATTGATATGAGAGGAAAACCAAAAGAAGAAGTTGTGAAAGCTGTCAAAAGTTTTAAAAAAGAAAAACCATTCCGAAAAGAAGCAGCTCTTTTCCCAGCCGCAGAGAAAAAAGTTGTCAGCTGGCCATCAGAGCAGATTAGTTTCCGGATTGAATCGCCAAAAGTTGCTAGTCTTTGGTTGAAAGTTCTCAACATGGTGACCAAATACGGTCGGGTCAAATCTACCCGCTATGCCACGACCAATGAACTTAAAGAATTGCTCAATCTCAACTCTGTTCTTACAGACGAGGATCCAGACAATGAATATTTCCCCGAATATCTTCCCTTTACTACAAACGAACTGAAAGCTTATTACCCAGAGTGGCTGACTGCTCGTCGTATTCCCGGAATGGCTTACAATTATGGTGACCGGATGCGCAATCTGGATGGAATCAATCAAATTGAAGAGATCAAAAAACTCTTACAGACTCGTCCAGATAGTAAAAAAATGATTGCATCTTTATATAATGTAAAAGTTGACTGGGCAGCAGCTAATACGGGTGACACACCTTGCATCACCCAAGTGATTTGTGGTGTGCAAGATAAGAAACTCTTTATGACAGTCCATGTCCGCTCCCAGGATATGTTCCATGGTTGGCCGAGAAATATGTTTGCTGCCCGCAAAATGCAAAAAGAAATCGCCGACTCGGGTGGATATCCAATGGGGAAACTCGCGATGATTACTCACAGTGCCCATATGTACGCCGATGATTGGGCGACTGCACAGGAGCTTCTCGACAAGTACTATATAAAAGAAACAGCGCAGTATAAACCCGGTTTTCATTTCCAAGAAGACCCGAGGGGCAACTGGTTGGTAGACATTGATTGGGAAAACAAACTTATATTGGCCAAGTTGATGAGCCCAGATATGAGTACAGAGTTGACTATGTTTCATGGAAAAACGGCTAAAGAAGTGATAAAACAAATCGGTGAGTGGGAAATCCTGACTTTACCTTCACATGCACTTGATTTTGGAGCCGAGCTACAAAAAGCGGAGATTGCACTAAACTATGATCTGCATGATTGGAAACAAGATCGAGCTATCAATTTCGAAAGACAGAAGGTGGAAAGCCCTGTGGTTGAAAAGTCAGAGCGAGTACTGCCGCCAACCCGCTATATCAAACGCGGGAAGAAATCTATCCCAATAAAATAGTTATAGGGTTGACAAATCCTTTTTTTGTGTTAGAATCCAAGCGTGGACGCTTGGATGCGCACTTGTGTGTCGGAGCGGCCTGTCTTCTCTGCTACCCTGGTAACGGATCAGGTGTTGGTGGACTTTTCCGAGGAGGAGACTCTGCAGCTTGCTGTAGAGTATCTGAATTGGGGTGAGTTCACGATCCTGATTTCAGTATCAGTGGTAGGAGAAGGCGGGTTGGTTGAAGTACCAGAACCACTTAGGGAGGAGCTGACGGATTACTTCCGGACGCACCACCTTCGTGGGGTTGGGACCAAGACCGCGCTCTAGGCCACCGGGGGTTTGATGGAATCCTTGTCGACAAATCTATCAACGCAGCCAGCGTGAGATAGTATCCATCCGGTTCTACTCAACCGTTTGTGGTATGCAAAGACCACGGAGAATGAGGGGAGTGTAGGGAGCGAAAGGAGAGTGCTATGTATAAAGCATACACCTGTCCCTACCTTAAGATTTTCAAACTTTGGAAAGCTTAAGAAGAGGAACGACCTAGAAATGGGTCGTTTTTCTTTTTATCAAACGTATAGTATATTAGTCACCTATGCATGGAAAAATTATTGATTTTGAAGGAATAGACGGTACTGGAAAAAGTACTCAGGTCAAACTTCTAATAAACTATTTAAAGAAAAACAAAAAGAAGCATAGTTTCTACAAATTTCCACAGTATCAAGCTACTTTCCACGGTAAAACTATTACCAAGTTTCTCAGGGGAGAGTTTGGGACGATTTCTGACGTCAGCCCGTATTTGATCTCCCTTGCCTACGCGATGGATCGGGTTTCAACCAAAGAAAAACTTTTTGATGATCTCAACGACGGTAAAATAATTATCTGCGACCGTTACGCTCCAAGTAACAAAGCCCATCAAGCTGCCAAAATGATTGAGCCAAAAAGAGCGGATTTCCTGAATTGGTTAGACGAGCTTGATTACAAAGTTAACAAAATGCCGCGGGAAGATTGGGTAGTTCTGCTTGATATGACAGTAGAGTCAGCATTTAAACTTCTCGAAAAAATCCCACGCAAAAAAGACATCCACGAGACTGAAGCAGCATACATGGAGGAAGCTCGCAAAGTTTATCTCAAAATGGCCCAGGGTAACCATCACTGGCTCGTTATTAATTGTATAGACGAAAAAGGTAAACTCAAAAGCAAAAACCAAATTCACAAAGAGATAGTTGAGATTTTATCCCAAAAGCATATAATCTAATCGAATTTCGGGAGGTGAGACGTGAAGGTCTATCTGTTCCTGTACCCGATCAAGGAGTACATCTACAGCCTGCTTCTGATGTGGCCAACTTTCAGTTTCAACGAACATCAAGCGAGTGAAATCAATCGGTTAATCAGGGCCAGATATCGCGAAAGAGGTTACCAGATCTGGTGGTTGCTATTTAGCGACCCTAATGACCTCGAAAAGCCAGATTTGACTAGGATATTTGATGGAATGAATATCTTAGAGGGGGATACACTGATTCCTTGTGGGATTACCTTCCAAGACCACATCAGTAAGAAACTGTACGCGGACTCGGAGAGAGTTGTTGATCGATTACCTAAGGATATTGAAGAATTGGTACTAGGAGGTTTCCACCAGGGCGATTGTGTTGACAAGGTTGCCGCGTGTGCTTATTCACGGGGGACACCTACTTTTGTCGACGAAGATACGACAGAATACTTTTTCTCGCGAACAGGGTCTATGGGCGATATACCTACTCTTAGAGAAGAATTTAGGGTGAGTGAGTTAACTTCAGAGCGGGATAAAACTTGGATTAATTGGATTCTAGAGCGCAGAAGAAATAAACCATGGTTGACACAAAAACCATGATAGGCCTCGACTGACAGACAGGTTGGGGCTTTTTTGTGGGGTTGCCAAACCTTTCCCAACCAGTTTATTCTTTAACTATGCAGATGTTTCTCGCCAACATCATGTTTTGCATCCATTAACCACGCAAGTTGCGTGGTTTTCCATTTCAAAGGGGAGGGTTGATATGGTAATGGCCGCCATCCACAAGGTTGAGTTGGAAAACATCAAGAGAGAGGGTCCAGGAGAGGTTATAGTCGTAGAGTCGAGCCGCGGAGTGTATTCTGGTTTTCCTTACACAGAAGTTAGGGTCAATTTCAGAGATCTCAACCGAGTCGTTGAACTTCGTGTTTTCGAAATACCAGAAGGACAAGGTGTACAGCTTCCGCTCGTCTGAAGGGTTAGGACAAATTCCTTGCCCTTCTTTTCTTTGTTGACTTGGTTTGCTATAATCGAGCCCGCGAGATTATATATTAAATTACACACACCGAAGCGTTTAACCCTGCATTGCGATTGTTAAAGACAATTCGATGTAATCTTTGGTGGAGGACAAAAAGGGAAAAACAAATTTATGAGCCTACCAAGTTTAAAAGAACTGCTTGAAGCAGGTGTCCATTTTGGTCACGAGACCAAGCGTTGGAATCCAAAGATGGCTTCTTATATTTTTACAGCCAAAGAGCGTATCCATATCATTGATCTGGAAAAAACTGATGCAGCATTGAAGAAAGCGACTGATTTTGTACGTCAGATCGGCCAAAACAATGGTCAGATAGTTTTCCTAGCTACCAAGAGACAAGCCTCGGAAATCGTCAAAAACGAAGCTATTAGAGTCGGTGCGATGTATTTGACAACCCGTTGGGTTGGAGGTTTGTTTACCAATTTTGAAGCAGTTTCAAAAACCTTGACCAAACTCACAGAGCTTGAGGAAAAGTCCAAGGATGAACGTTATACCAAGCGCGAGCAGCTGCTGATGACCCGAGAAATCGACAAGATCATTCGCAGTCTTGGCGGCGTACGCCACATGCAAAAACTTCCAGAAGCAATATTTATCGTTGATAGCCATAAGGAAGTGAATGCGATACTTGAGTCCCAGAAAACTGGAGTAAAAATTGTCGCAATCGTTGATACAAATGGAGACCCAACAGTAGTTGATTACCCAATTCCTGGCAATGATGATGCGATACGAGCAATCTCAATCCTGGTCAAGACTATTGCCGACAGTTACCTTGAAGGTAAAGAAAAAGGTGAAAAGATCGAGAAGGTTATAGAAGAAGAAAAAACCGAGGGCGGTGTCGCCGCAGAACCTGTAAAAGAAAAGCCTAAGAAGGCTCCGGCAAAAAAGGCCACTGAGAAAGTAGTTGAGAAAAAGGAAGTAAAAAAGAAAGTTACAAAAGTAAGCAAGAGCTTCATTCTAACGAAAGTAAAAAAGGAGAAAGCCTAATATGGGAGAAATAAGTGCAGAATTAGTTAAAAAGATTCGTGACGAAACCGGTGCAGGTGTGATGGATATCCGCCGTGCTCTGCTCGAGTCAAACGGTGATGAAAAAGCTGCAAAAGAGCTTCTGAAAGCCAAAGGTGATGCCGCTGTTGCCAAACGCTCTGAAAGGGAAACTGCCCAAGGTGTCATCGAAACCTATGTCCATTCGGGAGGCAAAGTTGGAGCGATGGTATTGCTCGCTTGTGAGACAGATTTTGTTGCCAAAACTGACGAGTTTAAAACCCTCGCTCGGGAACTTGCAATGCAAGTAGCAGCCATGAATCCTACGAACGTTGATGAACTTATAGACCAAGACTATATCCGAGATTCGGGTAAGAATGTGAAACAGCTGGTCAACGAAGTTATTGCCAAGACTGGTGAAAATATTCAAGTAAAAAGAATTGCGCGATTTTCCTTGGGGGATTAAAATCTACCTATGAAGCATGTACTCTTTGTACTTTGGTTTCCTTTAGCGATTACAATTTTCTTTTTCGTTAGTAATCTCCTTACAACAATTTATATTAGTTTTAATTTGGATTATGTTCCAGTGATTGGGAATTTTGGAAGAATTCTTATTTTTATCGTGAGCGCTGTACTTATTGGCGAACTAACACTTTTTCTTTACAAACGGCTCTATAAAGCAAGTTAAATATAGTTATGGATACTCAAATTTCAGACGCCAGACATCGGATGCAAAAAGCGATCGAGCACCTTCTTGAAGAGTTGCTTTCAATTCGTTCTGGAAGAGCAGCTCCAAGCTTGCTAGAAAGTGTCAAAGCCAATGCTTATGGGCAGACAATGAGTTTGAAAGAACTTGCGAGTATCACCGCCCCCGAGCCAAGAATGTTGATGGTTCAGCCGTGGGATGCTGGTAATATCGACAGCATTGCCAAAGCTATTCGTGACGCTGGGATGGGATTCAACCCCATTGTCGAGTCAAACATGATCCGAGTCGCAGTCCCAGCTCTGAATGAAGAAAGACGCAACGATTTGATCAAACTAGTTAATGAAAAAAGTGAAGCCGCCAGAATTGCAATTCGTTCAATCCGACGGGAAATAATTGAATCTATCGAAAAGGAAGAGAAAAATGGTAAGATCTCTAAAGACGATTCGCACAGGTTTCAAGAACAAGTTCAGAAAATAACTGACGAAATGGTTGGTGAAATCGATAAAGTAGCCCGAGCAAAAGAAACAGAACTACGCGAGGTTTAGATTTAGAATTAGTTCCCTTTTTAACTAAATAAATGGAATTTGTACTTTCCCTTTTGGTTGGTTTAGGTGTTTTAAGTTTTTTGGTCTTGATACATGAGGCAGGACACTTTGTTGTTGCTCGTGCTTTTGGGGTCAAAGTTGAAGAATTTGGAATTGGCTTTCCTTTTCTAGGACGAATCTTCAAATTTAAAAGAAATGGAGTAGTTTACTCGGTTAATTGGTTACTCTTTGGTGGTTTTGTCCAGCTTTATGGGGAAGAGGCCGGTAGTGCCAAGGGTCCGGAAAGTTTCTCCTCCAAAAATGTTTGGGTCAGATTTACGATTGCAATTGCTGGTATCTTGGTAAACATTGTCCTGGCGATAATTCTTTTCACAATCCTTCTGGCGAGTTCAAATTTCAAGGTCGATTTCCAATCTCCAATTGAGAACAAGTTTCCATTTGGAACTGAAACAAAATTTGTCATGGTCAGCGGTGTGAGTGAAAACTCGCCCGCAGAGAAAGCTGGAATGAAGTTTGGGGACAAGATTTTGAGTGTTGACGCAAATGAAATCGCAGGTGTCAAGCAAATCCAAGAGTATGTCAAAGACCACAGAGGTGAGCCAGTAACTTTCCAAATAGAAAATATTAATGAAAAATCTTCAAGAGAAGTTATCGCAATACCAAGAGTAGATCCGCCAGAAGGTCAAGGAGCTCTTGGAATTGGTTTAGACGAAGGACAGACACTTTCGTACAACAGCGTACCCGAGAGGGTCTTTGTAGGGGTGTTGCATTCGATCAACATGATTGATTTCCAGATTGCTGGTTTGCAAAGCTTTCTTTCACAGTCGGTCAAAGAAAAATCAATTGAGCCGCTTGCTTCTCAAGCCTCGGGGCCAGTTCGAATTGTTGCCGTACTGGGAGTTTTGGTACGAGATAGTGGTTCGGAAGTAGTGAAAGTAGTGGTGACATTTACGGCACTAATTTCTTTGATGCTAGGAATCGGAAATCTTTTGCCGATACCAGCACTTGACGGAGGCAGGTTGTTCTTCTTTCTTATCGAGGGAATCACTGGGAAAAAGGTAAAACCGAAAATAGAAAATATGATTCATGGTGTTGGTTTCGCAGTTTTGTTACTTCTAATATTTGTCATCACTGCCAACGACATCTTTCGCATCTTCACCGGCCAGCTTTTTGGTTAATACTAGCTACAAAATACTTTTAGTCCACGAAGTGGCCGCAGCATGCGCTAGCGTGCTATAATTTTCCCAATGCGGCAGTCTCAACTTTTTGGTAAAACTTCAAAGCAAGCTCCGACCGATGCAACGGCTATATCTCATCAATTCTTAGTTCGGGGTGGCTTCATTGATCAGCTGATGAGTGGAGTTTATAGTTTTCTGCCGCTCGGTTTACGTGTCCACCAAAAAATAGAGAACATAATTCGGGAAGAGATGAACGCCGCCGGCGGCCAGGAAATTTTGTTGCCGGCACTTTCACCAAAAAGTCTTTGGGAAGAAACCGGGCGTTGGACAACCTACGATCCGCCACTTTTTAAACTCAAAGACCGCCACGACAAAGAGCTTGCTCTTGGGCCAACTCACGAGGAAGTTATTACTGATTTGGTCCGCCGCCGCGTCCAAAGTTACAAAGACTTACCACTTGCGCTCTATCAAATTCAAGGAAAATTCCGCAATGAGCTTCGTTCTACTGGGGGTTTGCTGCGGGTGCGAGAGTTTGTCATGAAGGACCTCTACAGTTTTAACGAAAGCGAAGAGGATCTGGAAAAATATTTTGAAAAAATGATTGAGGTCTACGAAAAAGTCTTTAATCGCTGTGGCATCAAACCGATTATCACCAAAGCGTCAGGCGGAAGTATTGGTGGTAGCACGACTTACGAATTCCAAGCGCCGACAAAAGTTGGTGAAGATACCGTTTATTTAAACAAAGAAACAGGAAAAGCCTTCAACAAAGAACTTCTTGACGAGATCCCTGAAAATGAACGTGATCAGTATGAACAAATCCCGGCGGTTGAAGCTGGACAAGTTTTTTCCTTGGGGACAAAATATTCAGCGGTCATGGGGGCCAACTTTGTTGACCGTGACGGGAAGGAAAAACCAATTGTCATGGGTTGTTACGGAATTGGCCTGGGGCGTTTACTAGCGATAATCGTTGAAGCTTTTCATGATGATCGCGGTATCATCTGGCCGGAAGAAGTCGCCCCGTTTGCAGTTCATCTAATTAGTCTTGGGAATACTGACGAAGTTAATAAGGAGGCAGAAAAAATCTACGAAAAACTGCTCAAAGACAATATCGAAGTCTTGTTTGACGACCGGGAAGATTCCGCTGGTGTTAAGCTAGGGGACGCAGACCTAATAGGAATTCCACAGCGTTGGATAGTCTCGGAGAAGACTTTGAAAGAAGGATCAGTCGAAGTGAAAAAACGTTCAGAAGAGACTGCAAAACTAATCAAAATTTCCTCAATCTAAACCAAGTTAGTTGAAAACCCATAGTTACTCTGGTAAAATGCCTCAATCGGAAGGAGACCGCACAGGTTTCGCTCATGAACACCTGTAGAAAGTGCTGACGGATGAAAGCCCAAACGGAGGCAACCCGCTATGCCTTTCGATTGGAAGCCGCCCAACGAAGCACCGGTTCCAGATAACGCAGACCTGATCGTAGAGTCGATTAACAGATTCTGGGAAGAAAATCACGAGGCAACTATCAAGGTCATGTATAGCTACAAGTTGGGTACGATGGCTTTCTCGTTGAATATCAAAGGTGGAGATTCGCTTTGTTATATGGGTATTATTGATACCGTCGAAGCGCGCAAGATAGTAGAGATTCTTGATGAAATACGTATGTACGCGCAAGCAATCTAATAATTGCAACAGACTCCTCACGCCCTGGGGAGTCTCTCTTTTTCAAAAAGAAAAGGCCCGACTTATTCAGAAGGACCTTCGTCATCTCTCTCAGATTTTGGTTTTTTGAGACAAGCTCGGATACCGGCGCTGCATAAAGAGAGGCCAATACCAATCAAGAGCAGTTTGATTAACATTTCAGTCTCCTAGTAGTCTGTTGGGTAGCCAGCGTAGGGATCTTCTCTTTTCACCGGATCGAAATAGAAGAGGAAGTAGACCAGAAGGGCTGCAACAATCCCAACTACTGTCAATCCCACAGCTATTGGTAAGGCTGCTATCCAGAAACTACCTGTCAGGTACCAGAGAATTGCTGTGACTATGGCGATGAATATCAGATCCACAGCACCGAATATGATCTCGAAAGCAAACCGTTTCAGCATGGCTCGCCTCCTTCCAAAAAGATTATACACCGATTCAGTTTGTTTTTTCCCTAAAAAAAGAGTAAAATAGCTCGTTAGCTTAAAAAAGATGAAAAATACCATTGACCTACATGCGCACACGATCTATTCAGATGGTGGTCTCACACCGATTGCTTTGGTGATGCGTGCCAAGGAGATCGGTCTCAAGAGCATAGCGGTCACTGATCATGACAATATCTCAGCAATTGAGGTGGCGACAATCAAAGGTGCGGAACTTGGTGTTGAGATCATTCCGGGAATTGAGCTGACTGCCTATGTCGATGAGATGCTGGATTTGCACATCTTGGGGTATTTTATTGATAAAAAGAGCCGGCATCTAAACGAGAGGCTCGAATTTTACAAAAAGCAAAGAGAAGTAAAGAGCAAGAAGGTAGTCGAGAATCTAAAAGGGTTTGGATACAAGATAGATTTTAATGAGGTCAAGAAACTAGCAAAAGGAACAATCGCTCAGCCTCATCTTGCCTACATTGTGATCAACAATTCTTCCAACACAGCCAAGTTGACCGAAGAGTTTGGAGAAATACCAACAACCGGAGAATTTATCAAGGAGTACCTGGCAGTTGGCGGCAAGGCCTACGAACCACGGGAAGCGGCAACTCCAGAGGAAGCAATTGAGATCATTCACGAAGCTTCCGGTATCGCCGTCCTAGCCCATCCTTGTTGGAATCTAGCGGCCAAGGTTGGTTCGAAACTAATATTTGATGACCAGTGGGTGGAAAAACTAGTGAAAATGGGACTTGATGGCATCGAAGTTTATGCCCATCGTGATACCAAAGAAGATACCGAAAAAGCGGTTGAGCACTACGAGAAAGTTGCCGACAAGTACAAACTTATCAAAACTGGTGGCAGTGATTTCCATGGGTTTGGTAGTGCGGGCAAAGATCTTGGGTTTAAAGATTTTTCTGTTAGTATTCCAGCCAAGGCTTTGAGTGATTTGAGGAAGTTAAAAGCAAGTCTTACTGTCAAATAATGGAAGAGTGTTTGTTTTGCAACATCGTCAACAAAAAAATCCCTGCTTCCTTTGTTTACCAGGATAGTGAGATAGTAGTTTTTCCGGATATAAATCCTAAAAGTCGAGTCCATTTGTTAGTTGTGCCGACCCTGCACATAAAGAGCTTTTTAGACATAGAGGACAAGCAGTTTGTGGTGTTGACAAAACTAGCAAAAGTGATACAAAGTTTAGTGAAGAGTAAAAAATTGGAAAATGGTTACCAATTACTTTTCAATGGTGGCCACTACCAGCACGTACCGCATTTGCATTGGCATTTGCTCGGTGATTAAAACGTTTGGAGGTGTTTTTTAATTGACTATTGTTAGAGCCCAAGAAGGTGAACCAGTCGAGGTTCTAATCAGAAAATTTAATAAGAAAGTTTTAGCAGACGGAGTTCTCAACGAGCTCAAAAAGCGAGAATTTTACGAGAAACCTTCCAGCATACGTAAACGTGAGAAAAAAGAACGAGCAAGACTGATTTATAAACGCAGTCGGGGAGATTAAAGAATAATGGCATTTTTCGTTAATGCCGTTGTTGAGCCGCATTACCCCCTGTCCCGGAAACTTCTCAAGGCAGCAGCCACAAAAACACTAGAACTGATGGACGTCAAAGGCAATGCGCGTGTCGATATTTCTGTTATTGGCGATCGCAAAATGCGAGCTCTCAACAAAGAGTTTCGCGGCAAGGATCATTCGACTGATGTTCTGTCGTTTTCATTTGAACTTTCAGACAAAAAAGCCGGAAAATTCGTCAATCCGCCTGGGACAGATTTCCTCAACCTCGGTGATGTGATTATATCCTACCCGCAACTAATGGAAAAAGCTGCCAAGCAAAATATGCTGGTGGATGACATGGCCAACCTCCTCGTCGTCCACGGAATCTTGCATTTGCTTGGTTACGACCACGAAGTTCCCGCCGAAGCCCACGTAATGGAAAAACTCGAAGACCAAATCCTCGAACAACTAAAATGATTGACTAATCCCATTCAGTCGTAAAGTAGTTCCCAAATTTTTGTAAACAAGTATAATAACTGCGAAGAAGGAGGAGACTCATGTGCTGCACAGACAGCTGGTTGTCCTGCACACGGTGTTTTGAGAAATATCCAGCGGAAGCTATCTACTGCATGCGCTGCGGCAAGAAAACAGGCAAGACTCAGCAAGATCGGATGTGGCCGGGTGAAATTTTAAGAATTGCTCATGATGCTGACATGACACTACTAGAGGAAGCCATACGGGCCGCGTTTGGCCAACTCCCAAACGGGCGGCAAAGTATCACCAACGATGAGATTCAGACTATACTTCCGAGATTGACAGAGAAGCAAGGGCAGGTATTGATCCGTGCCTTCAACCTGGACAAGAAAGGGGTGCGCCCTAGAAAAGAGATTTCTGCAGAGATGGGATCATCTGTAAGAGCTGTTATGGAGCGTGTTGACTGGGCATTAGCCTGTGTTAACGAGTCGCTGGAAATTGAATATTACCGAAGGATCCAGGCGTGAACCCACTCACGCCTTTTTATTTTTCCCAAAAACTTGCAGGATTAGCTTATAATTTCAACAGGAAAGGAGATCTCAATGACACTCAAGACTTATAGTCCCGGTGTTTGGGCTATGGCGTTTCATTACCCAGACTACTCTCAAGCCTTTGAGGTTTGGAGGCAGATCAATCGCTATCTACAAGAACCTGTATTTGACGGTGGTGTTGCAGCATACAGACTGCGAAAAGTGGAGGAAGATGGGGAAACAAAGGGGTACATATATATCGTCGCTGCAGGGCAAAGTTTATCACCAGAAATGCAGGCGAGGTTGGAAACGATATGTAAAGATGGCCTGTCCACAGAAGTCGAAGACAGTATTGTTCTGAAAGTAGCTGAAGATCACGAAGGACGTTATGTGCCTGGAGTGAAAACGCACTTCCACAACCGAGCCTTCCGACACATATAGCGTACCTTCTGGTGCGCTTTTTCTTTTTCCTGATATACTATTCCCATGAAATTGATAGTTGGTTTGGGAAATCCGGGAGCAGAATATGCTGGTACGCGGCACAATCTTGGTTTTGAAGTGGTTGACGCTCTAGTTTTCGGGAAAAAAGCTTCGCCGGAAATTAGCAAGAAACTTCAAGCAATAATCTACAAATTGCCTGGTGTTATTCTGATCAAGCCGCAAACTTTTATGAATCTCTCTGGAGTTTCAGTTGTGGCAGCGGTGAATTTCTACAAAATCGATCTTAACGATTTGCTGGTGATCCATGACGATGTTGACTTTGAACTTGGGGAAGTAAAACATCAATTTGACCGAAGTTCTGCGGGGAATAAAGGGGTCGAGTCAATCATCAAAGCCCTCAATTCTCAAGCTTTCAATAGGTTGAGACTTGGTATTGGGCACTCGGATCTTGATACCTCGGACCACGTATTGCAGAAGTTTTCAGACGAGGAAAAACAAGTTGCCCAACGTATGGTCGAGCGAGCAGCTGAAGTTACCCAAAATTGGATTAACGCATAAGAATTGGAGGTACAGTTATAGATTCGCTTTGCTCTCTGTAACTTAAGAAAGTTATCGACATTAGTTTTGGTTCAAACCTAAAAGCCACTGACACCCCCACAAAGTCCCGTTGGGAGAGTTTCCGTATTACCATCAAACAAGAGATCGACTATCGCGAAATTTCCAATAGACTAATTGAATATCAATACCAAAACATTGGCCGTTCTCAAGTGGTCGAGGAAGGTCAATTTTCATTTCGAGGAGGGCTGCTCGATATTTGGCTGGAGCGTTACAAAATACCAGTTCGACTAGATCTGATTGGCAACCATCTTGAAGGAATTTACTTATTTAACCCGCTAACCAACGAGAAAGTTCGGGAGTTGAAAGAGCTGGTTATCATTCCCTTTAAATCCCTTCCTGATCTGGATAAAGTGTGGAAAAAATCTCACGGTGGGGAAAGAGAGAAAATATTTCTTTCCGAGATCAAAGAGGGTGACTATGTTGTTCATATCGACAACGGGATTGGGAAATTCTTGGGTTTTGAACGCAAAAAAACTTCTGAAGGCGAGGTTGAAAGTTTGGTTGTCGAGTTTGCCAAAGGTGACAAACTTTTTGTTCCAGTTACCCAAATTGAGCGATTAACTAAGTATATTGGAGGGACGGGAAGAAAACCAAATCTAAGTTCTTTGGGAACAGCAGGGTGGGAAAGAATCAAACAGCGAGTCAAAGATTCAGTCATCGCCGTGGCCAAGGACTTGCTTGAGGTCTACGCCAAAAGAGAATTGAGTACACGCAAACCGTATTCCGAGGATGACAGTTGGCAACGGCAATTGGAAAACAGTTTTGATTATAAAGAGACAGACGATCAGCTTGCTGCTGTTGCGGATATCAAAAACGATCTATACCGTCCGCGTCCGATGGATAGGTTGCTAGTTGGCGATGTTGGTTTTGGGAAAACTGAAGTTGCACTGCGAGCTGCTTTCAAAGTAGCGCATGATTCCCAGCAAGTGGCACTTCTTGTTCCGACGACGATTCTTGCCGAACAGCATTTCCATCTTTTCAAAAGCCGGTTGGAAGCCTTTCCTATAAGAGTAGAAATATTATCTCGAACAGTTGATAAAGACAGACAGAGAGATATTATTACTAATGTAGAAAATGGTCAAGTTGACATACTTATTGGGACCCACAGACTGCTATCTAAAGATGTCGTTTTCAAGAATTTGGGACTTTTAATTATCGATGAGGAGCATCGTTTTGGAGTCGAGCAAAAGGAAAAACTTAAAAAAGTTAGAGCCGAAGTTGACTGTTTGTCGCTTTCAGCAACACCCATTCCGCGAACATTGCATATGGCTCTGACCAAAATTCGGGATGTTTCTTTATTGACAAGAGCACCAGTCGGCCGGGAGCCAATTGCCACCAAAGTAGGCGAAACTGATTGGGACCAGGTTAAACTTGCGATTGACCAAGAACTGAACCGATCAGGTCAGACTTTTTTCTTGTCCAACCGAGTAGCCACGATTGCTGCTAAAGCCCAAAAAATCCGGGAGTTGGTTCCCTTCGCCCGTGTTGAATATGCACATGGGCAAATGAACGAGTTGCAACTCGAGAAAACCATGAATCTACTTTACGAAGGCAAGATCGATGTTTTGGTTTGTACCACCATCATTGGTTCAGGGCTCGATGTTCCCAATGTGAATACGATCATAGTTGAAAACGCTCACAAATTTGGATTGGCTGATCTTTATCAACTCCGTGGCCGAGTTGGCCGTTCAGAACGAGAGGCACACGCTTATCTTTTTTATCCAAAAGGTTATCAACCTGAAGGTCCAGCAGCGCAGCGGTTACTCGCAATTTCTCAAGCGACAGAACTCGGGAGTGGTTTTAAAATAGCCAACCAAGATCTTGAAATTCGGGGAGCGGGCAATATGCTCGGTGCAGCCCAAAGCGGAAATATCTCTTTAGTAGGTTTCGAATTGTATGTTCAGTTACTCTCACAGGCTGTAGAAAATTTGAAATAATAATAGGTTTGAACTTTTAGTCCGAAGGACGCAAAGCGCGTAGCGATTTATATCCAACTTCTCGCCCAAGCCATCGAACAACTCAAAAATTAAATCTAAGTGAGCAATTGCGGGGCTTTTTTATTGACAAGGCCGGGCCTTAGCCACACGGAGTTTTTTTCTTTCCAAAATTTGTAAGAATATGTTATACTATAGGGCAGAATACAGCCTGCGGAGAGTATCCGTGTAAGTGCTGATAAGTTCGAAACGGAGAGAGTTAAAATGTCGATAGACGAAACGGTCGTAAGGCCGCAAGTTGCCCTTTTCATCGATCTGGAAAACATCCGCTACAGTTTCTTGAGCCAGTTCAAATATGAACCGGATTTCAAGTCACTTTTCGGTGTTGCCCGGGCGGAAGGTCCTGTCTCGGTCGCCTACGCCTACGCCGATTTTTCACGTCACCCTGAGGCGGTGCGTCGGCAACTGGAAGCGTTGGGGATCACCTGCCGTGACACCCCAGTGCGGGTTCAGCAATCCAACGGCGAGACTCGGGTCAAAAGTACTGTAGACCCGCAAATGATGCTCGACATCTTAGAGACGGCGCTTGACCGGCCGCAGGTTAAGACCTTCATCGTTGGGACCGGGGACTCGGACTTTTTGCGCATCGTGACGATGTTGCAAAACCGATTCGAGAAACGGGTCTTGGTAATCGGGGTGCCGGGAACCCTGAGCCAGGATCTTGCGGCAGCGGCTACAGACGTCATAAACCTGGAGCCGGTTGTCATTACGGGTGACAACCCGATCGTCGGGGCGATCGTTCATCTAATGAGGACGAAAACACCGCCGGTGGGGTTCTGGACACTCCCGCAACTTGCCAAGTGGGCGAACCAGACCCATAATGGGGTTCCGGGAACGGATAGCGAAAGGTCGGCTGCTATCTCGTTCATGGTCCAGAACGGTTTAATCAGGCAGGAGGTCCTGCCGGCCGAAGGCGAGCTAACCGAACGACGGGCCAGCAGTATTGATGAGGAGAACGAGCTGGTCAAAGAGATTCTCGCAGGCAGCACACCAAAACAGACACCCGGTCAAAGTCTTCTCGAGGCGTTCAGGGAGGCCGACTTGTCTGGAGAAAGTAACGCCAACAACTGAATAACAATAGAATAATCACAACAAAGGGCTTTGCGGAAACGTAAAGCCCTCATCATTTTAAAAATTATTTGTTGCAAGGCCGGGCCTTGTCAGTCTATTTTTGGGATTCCGTACTCAATGTGGGGATTTTTGTGGATGCCGACAAAGTTAATATAACCATCTTCGTGGTGCTCACAGTAGCTGCCGACACACTCTCTGTCGCTATAATGATGAGTATTGTGCACTAATCCGCCATAGCGATTCCAGACATAAGTACCGTGGACTTCGACGCGATCACCGATTTTTACTGGTACTCGATAGGCCCGTAAGAGACTGTTGGCAACCAAAACCGTATGGCCAGCGTGAAGTTCGAGCACAAATTTCTGGTGGGGAGTGGAGTCAGTATCATCGGGAAGTATTTTGATAACCTTTCCGATAGCAGTCAGGGGGACATTGTGCATCTTACGGGCAAAGGCAGTTTCAGCAGTTATTTGCATCTTTTCTTAGTATTAAGAAAAAAGGGGAAAGAATCAAGTTTTTTAATTTCTACCTTTGGTAGCAAAGGTAGAGCCAAACTACCGCCTGACTGCGCGTGCTACAAAAAATTAAGTCGCTCGAGCAAAATTGTTAAACTCTCCCGATCAGAATCGGGATCAAACAAACAATTTATGCTAGGTCGCTAGGTCGCTTGGTTAATTCTTTGTTTAACGCATGCTCGCAATGGCGGGAAAAAGGGAACTAACCTTTCAACAAATCCTGCAAACCACCGAGGCCGCCCATCATACCTTGCATTTTCTTGGCAGCGACTTTTTGGGCCTCGTCGTTGGCTTTGTTAATGGCATCTTTCAATTTATTTTTATCGACGTTGTCTTCGAAATCTAAGTTGAGTATCTTTTGCGCTCCGTTGATGCGAACTTTCACACCGCCGTGTTCCACATCCAGAACCTCAGATTCCAATTCCTTCTTCATCTGATCAGCCTGCTTTTTGAGATCATAAAGCTGCTTCATTTTGTCAAACATAAATTGCCCTCCGGTTGAGTTTTGAGTTCGGAGTTAGGAATTAGGAGTTAATTTTTAATTTCTTTGAAACACTTACTAAAATCTTGATTAACTCTTCACACTCCTGTCTCAAATTTATTAATTTATTCTCTGATAGTAATTCAGATTCAAGTATTAAATCAATCCAGTAACCTGTTTCTCTTGCTTCTTTGAGACTAATACTTATCTTGCTAGCAAAATCCTTTCGAGAGTAGGTAGATTGAGCTTCCTGTAAGTTTGCTCCAATAGAGGTTCCCGATCGTACAAGCTGATTTGCTAACGCATACCCAGCTGGATTCTTTGGTAGAATGCTTGAAAGGTTCAGAATTCTTACTGAAAATTTGAATGCCTTTTCTAGTAATTCTTTCTTAAACTCATCATTCTGCACTCTTAACTCCTAACTCAGTTAAGTTTTCCAAATAATTCTGAAGGATCAGCCTCTTCAACCTCCTCAACCTTTGCTTTTTCTGGTTTTTCCGGGCGGACTCCAACTTTTCCTACTATTCTAACAGGTTTGCCAAGTGTTTCTTCAATCATTGCTGCTATCAGTCTAGAGTTCTTTGGTTCTTCGACTAGATCTTTGTGAAATTGAAAATAAACTTCCAGACTCAGCAGCCCATCTTCAATTTCTGTTGGCTTGGCGTTGCGCAAGAAAACTCCCAAAGAGTTGTTTTGGGAGCGGACTTTTTGCAAAATAGCAGACCAGTTTTTTTGGAGCTCTTCTATTTTTACAGAGTTTTTTGAAGACGTTCTAACTGGTTTTTCTGCATTTTTCGGATTTTCTACAATAGTTTCTGCAGCTATCTCAACAAGTTCTGCGGCAACTTTTTGTTCTGTCTTGACCTTTGGTTCTTCCACAGGAGCACTTTCCTCGACTACCTTTTCTGTACCTTCTGGTTCTCCATCTCCAAACTCACAAGCCTCAATGACCGCGAGTTCCAAAGGCAACACTGGAATAGGTGAGTCTTTGATTGTGGCTGTCGCTTCGGAAAATAGTCCAATCCATTTTTGGAGTTCCCTTGTAGAGAGTTGTTCGCCAAAGTCAGACAGTTCCTTATATTGTTGGGGTGAATATTTTGCTGCATCCACTGTTAGCACCCCAACTTTTATAAGCAGTAGATCGCGTAAAGTTTCAACCAAGCTCTCACCCAAAACTTTGTAATCACCAGAGAAGTTCTGAAGCCAGAGGACTGCTTCGCGGGTTCTTTTTCCAAAGATTAGGTCAAACGGTACGACGCCCTTCAAAAAAGTTCGGCCGAGTATTTCTTCGATTTCTTCTGGGCTAGCCTTTGGATTGGTAGTAACAACTTTTTCGAGCAGTACTTCACCATCGCGAAAACTTCCACCCGAGTGTCTGGCGATAAGCTCCAAGCTTTCTTTTGGGAGATCCTTGGCTTCGGCAATTTTCTTAAACTTCTCATGGGTTTTCTCCGAAAGGTGAAATTCATATTTCTGTACGCGAGAGGCGATTGTTGCGGGGATTTTGTGAGCCTCGGTTGTCGCTAGGATAAATATCGCGTGAGCTGGCGGCTCTTCAAGTGTTTTCAAAAGAGCGTTGAAAGCTTCATTGGTGAGTTGGTGGGCTTCATCAATGATATAGACTTTGAAGCGGGAAGATCCCGGTGCAAGATTGATCCGTTCGCGCAGATCACGGATCTCGTCAATTCCGCGATTACTGGCGGCATCAAGTTCGAGTACATCAAAGTTTCGCCCTTCGGTGGTCGAAGTACAGGAAGTGCATTTGTTGCAAGGTTCACCAAAACCGCCAGCTGGCGGATCGCCCTTGTATTTTTCACAGTTGACGGCTTTGGCAAAGATCCGGGCAGTTGAAGTTTTTCCTGTACCACGCGGCCCCGAGAAAAGATAAGCATGGGTGATCCTTCCACTTTCAAGCTGTGTTAGCAATGGTTTGACGATATGTTCTTGGTCGACAATTTCTGAAAAGTTTTGGGGTCGGTACTTGCGGTATAAACTCATAACCAAGATATTTTAAACCTCGGGATAGAGAGTGTCCAGCAGTGCCTTTTTCTTTTTCTCAAACTTTGACGCTTGTGTATAATCTGATTATCGCCACTGCGTTTTTCCAAGGAGGCTATATGGAGCCCCTTCCGGTAATTGACCTTATTAACGCTCAACTAACGAGAAGAGAGAAGGAATTTGGGATCAGAGACGACAGTCGGCTCAATAATGTTTGGCATGAGGCTCTCAGCTATTGGCACTATATCTTTGAAGAGATCATGGAGTTAGCCGAAGCGGGTAAGCCCCTCTCACGAAAGGGGCTGTTGCAGGACATTGCCTGGGCAAAAGAAGAGTCCATGAAAGTGTTTGGTATCAACAGAAATTTCGAAGATCCGGAGAGTTTGTGGTTCTTTGCTGTCTGCAAAGATATCCTCGAGCCCTTGGCTTGGCGTCTTGCCCGAATGCGAAAGAGAGACAGGAAGGTGATAGATATAAGGAGGAGAACAGCCGAGATCATTCAAATGCCTGTTCGCTAAGACGCCTTGTTCACGGTTAAACCGGAATCGGGCGTTTTCTTTTCTCATGATCTCGTATCTGCTAGAATGTTACTTCAATGCAAATCCCCAAAAGTGTAGCGGCGGTTATCGCTGAATTTGAAAAACTTCCTGGTATTGGGCCAAAGAGTGCCCAGAGGCTGACCTATTATTTACTTCACGCGCCCAAAGAATATGCTCACGCCCTCTCTTCTGCAATTTCCGAGCTGCGGGACAAGACAGTGCTTTGTAGCACTTGTTACAACGTTGCCGAAGCAGATCCTTGTGAAGTTTGCGCAAGTACATCCCGTGACCGCTCGGTGATCATGGTAGTTGAGGAACCCCTTGACGCTTTGGCGATGGAGCGTTCAGGTTCTTTCAAAGGCATGTATCACGTTCTTCACGGAGTGATCGCGCCACTTGATAATATTGGTCCAGATGAGCTCTACCTCAAACAGCTTTTGCCGAGATTGAAGTCAGGCGAGGTTAACGAAGTGATTTTGGCGACCAATCCAAATATCGAAGGCGAGGCCACCGCAATGTATATCCAAAAACTACTTTCACCACTTGGGCTTCACATTACCCGGATCGCACGTGGGCTGCCCACAGGAGCCGATCTGGAATATGCTGATGAAACTACTCTTTCGCGGGCAGTCGAGGGAAGAGTGGACTTTTAGATTTGACTTTCAAGTCCGCGAGAATGCAAACCTTCTTAGATTTGACTTTCAAGTCCGCGAGAATGCAAACCTTCTTAGATTTGACAAGGTTTGAGACTGAGTATTAGAGTTAACTTAACAATGACCTCACAACTGCTCGCTCTGCTCAATCCCTTCCTCACCGTCGGTATATCGACTTTTGTACTGTACTATTATTTCGTCAAACCCAAACACAAACTTCGTAAAGAACAACTGCTGCTTTTTTGGTTTCTGGTGTCAGCGGTATTTTTCTTCATTCCGTATATTCCCAAAAATATAACAGTTCCCTTTGCCTATTTTCTAATCCAGTCAGCAGTAGCGTATCTACTGTTGCGGAACTACTGGAAAGTTACAGATAAGGAACCACTGAAACTTACCGCTATTTTTGTAGGGTGCAATGTCTTTACAATTGTGATTTTTGGCTATCTTTTCAATGGTGTAGTTTAAAATTCCTTTTCCAAAGTCTATACTAGCAACTGTCATGTCTGAGCAGAAAATCCTAAATATTGTTTTGAGCCCAGTGGTTTACCGGGGCCAAATCTTACTTCTCAAAAGAGCCAAAGAACCTTTTAAAGATTTGTGGGGGATGCCAGGCGGTAAGGTCGAGTTTGGGGAAAATATTGATACAGCGATTGAAAGGGAGATCAGGGAAGAAACAGGATTGCCTGTAAAGTTTACTGCCGTGCGTGGCCTCGTTAACGAAACTTTCCATGATAGCAAAACCGATAAAATAGAAGCCCAATCAATTATTTTCGTTTGTGAGGTGCATCCTGCGCACAATAAACACGTTGATTCGGTTGAGGGTAAATTGGCATGGTTCAAACTTAAAGATTGGCCAAAACTGAAAAAACAGATTATCCCTTCCGACTACCTGATGGTTGAGAGGTTTATCATCCGACAAAGACAGGCTATTTCCGTTAATAAGGTGAAAATGTTGCAAGGAAGAGAATATAAAATCTCAAGGACAGATTTATAATGACAACAATAGTAGTTGGTTTGGTAGGTCCAATCGGTGTTGGTAAGACTACAATTGCAAATTATTTAGAAAGTACTGGTTTTCAAAAACTGAAATTTTCTGACCCCATCAAAGAAGAAACTGATCGTAGGAAACTGACCAACACTAGAGAGGCCTATCAAGACATTGGGGACAGTTTGCGAGAAAAGTTTGGTAACGACTATATTTCCCGTTCGCTCCACGACAAAATCAAAGCAAAAGCCAATAAATCCTTTGTTGTCGAAGGGTTCCGCAATCCAGGAGAGATTTCCATTTTTCAAAAATTACCAAACTTTGTTCTGGTTGGTTTGAATGCTGATCCAAAAGTACGCTACGAAAGATTGAAAAATAGAGGCGAACCACACGATCCAAAAACTTGGGAAGCTTTTGAGAAACAAGAGGCTCGGGATCAGGGAATTGGGCAGCCTGAGTATGGTCAGCAAGTGCTTGCGAGTTTGGAACTAGCTGATTTTGTTATTGACACAGATAAGGTACAATCAGAGGTAAATATAACGATAGATAAAATATTAAAGGAGTTTCAGAATGACCCTAAAAGAACAATTTCAAGAAGATCTCAAGACTGCGCTTTTTGCTAGAGAAGAACTCAGAGTTTCTACAATCCGGATGCTGATTGCTGATATGAAAAATTATCAGATCGAGAAACAGCGGGAACTGGAAGATACTGATGTTGTCAGTTTGATCGAAAGACAGGTCAAGCGTCACCGCGAGAGTATCGAAGGTTTTGAAAAAGGAGCTCGTATCGAGATGGCGGAAAAAGAAAAAAAGGAACTCACAATCTTGCAAACTTACTTGCCTGAGCAAATTTCCGAAGAACAGATCGCCGCTGAAGTTGAAAAGGCAATTAACTCTACTACTGCCTCCACAATTGCCGACATGGGCAAAGTAATGGGAGCCTTGCAGACCCTCAAGGGTAAGGCTGATTTTTCAATAGTTTCAAAGTTGGTAAAAGAGAAATTATCTTAGACGACATTCTTGCCCGTTTGTTTCTTGAAATTCAACCTAAAAAAGAGTATATAGAAGTTAACACAATGCAACCGTCTGAAAGCCACCAGTGGTTGTGTTGACGTGCTGCCCGTTTTGTTAGTTGGATAAACCCGAAGCGTATTGGCGGGGGAACGCTATTGCAAGGGTGGTCTGGAAACCTGTGGCGGGGAGACACAGACCTTAAGGCTAACTAGGCACACGTCGGAACAGAAAGGGAAGGAGGTAGTGAGTAGAGACAATCGGAGTCTAATCACGAGGCAGGTGCAGATGGGTTTCACTTACCACATCGGCCTGCCTCACTTTTTTTGTTGTAACAGGCAATTTTCAAAAAAGTAATTATTGATTTTTTATTTTACTAGTACTATCGTTTATTTATCACATAGGGAAGGAGGTAGAGATATCGAGAGTTGGAAGTGGGGAGCGGCGTTTTGGCCAGGTGTCATAAGCCTGATCCGTCGAAAGAAGTGTACCTGGCCTCGGTTACCAGCAACCCCGCCGTTGGTTTTCCACTATGCCGCTCCCTGCGTACCAGAAAGTTGAGAGTTCTCTGAGCAGACCGTTGAAAAGTCGAGAGTGCGAGGTCTCGGCTTTCCCTCAGCGTGTCAGCTCGGTGTTCTAGAAGACGGTCGCCCGAATGCACGTTCTACTTCCTCCTTTGAGAACGTATGCAGCGACCGTCTTCTCCTTCGGGCAGCCGGGATTCATGAAAACCCACCCGCCACCAGGACATTCCGTCCGGCTGCCCATCTTTTTTATATAAGCAGACTTGTATATTCAGAAATATATAGGAAGACCTGTATATTCAGAAATATATCAAACTATTGCATTTTCTCCAAAAACAGGTATAATTTGATCTTAACGAGGCATCTTTTCATACCCCCTGAAGAGAACTATTTATGTTAAGTATTTTTGGAAAAAAGTTTCATGAAAGTGAGACAAAATTGGCTGACCTGATAACCCGTTTTGCGGGGAGTATGACATTTGTCTACTTACACATTATCTGGTTTGCGCTTTGGATCCTTTTCGCCAAGCAAATTGGCGATACTTTTCCGTTCGGGCTTTTGACTATGGTTGTTTCCCTTGAAGCGATTTTTCTGGCTACCTTCATCATGGTCAACCAAAACCGTCAGGCTGAGATTGCTGAACAACGGGAGATAGAAGATGAGCAGGAACAGGAAGAAATCGCTGAAGATATTGAGGACATTCAGCAAGAGTTTGACGAGATCCAAGATGATCTCTCAGAAGTCCGCCGTTTAATTGAAAAGATTGAAAAAAGAATTCCTAACCCAGCCGACCAGGCTAGCAAACTTCAAGAGAAATAATTGACTTTAACCTTTTCTAAAAATACAATAAAGATATGAAAGCAGTTGAGTTTAAAATAAAAACACAACCTTGGACTGGTTGGCAAAAAGAACAGGCTGAAGCAAAAGAGGAAAAGGCGACCGTCAAGATTGGTGATATGCTTTATTTACACTCTGACATGGCAAAAGCAGTTACTGAACCAGCAGTTGGACGGGCAGACTATAATTTTACAGTTTCAGTTCGGGACGACAGTGTTATTTTGGTACCTAGCTTACCAGTACCTGTAAATGACCAAGGAGGGATTGATCTTGGGGCTAATCGGGAAAATATAATTTCAATTGCAAAAGGTGAGTCAAAGCGGCTGGCGACACCAACAATGGATGGTGGAACGAAATGGGAAATTACAGTTGAAGACATAAAAGAAATCGATTAGAGGTTTGATAAGAATTATTTTAAAATCTAATTACTAGCCTCAAGGCTAGTTTTTTGTTGTATAAGCACGATAATTCCATCTCGCGCTTGTAACTCTGACGAGTTATAATCACAGCCAATGGCTGATATTTTTCTAACAAATACGCTGTCGAGAAAGAAGGAAAAATTTGAACCGATTAAACCAGGTTTTGTTGGGATCTATTCTTGTGGACCGACAGTTTATCGCAACGTTCATATTGGTAACCTGCGCACCTATATCGCTGCTGATTTATTAAAAAGAATGTTCCAGTACAATGGTTTTCACATAAACCATGTGAAAAATATCACTGACGTTGGCCATATGCGTACTACTGGTGCAGATGAAGCCTATGATCCGATCATCAATGAAGCTATAAAAGAGGGAAAAACGCCACTAGAGATTTCCCAGCACTATACTGACCTTTATAACCAAGATGAGGCTAAACTCAATATTATTCCGGCCAATGAAAATCCCAAAGCGACCGACCATATAGAGGAGATGATCGAGATCATCAAAAAACTTCTGGAAAAAGGTTTTGCCTACGAAAGTACTGGAAATGTGTACTTTGAAGTTAAGAAGTTTAAAGAATACGGCAAGCTCTCGGGAAATACCCTGGAAAAAATGGACCAACTGTTGGAGGCAGTTAGGGTCTCAGTCGAAACAGATAAAAACGAAACTGCAGATTTCGCTCTTTGGAAAAAAGCAGACGAGGGGCGGGCGATGGTCTGGGATAGCCCTTGGGGTAAGGGTTTTCCTGGTTGGCACATTGAGTGTTCAGCCATGTCGGTCAAATATTTGGGAGAGAACTTTGATATTCACACTGGTGCCGAGGATCTGATCTTTCCACATCACGAGGACGAGATTGCCCAGTCAGAAGCCGCCTTTGGGAAAAAATTTGTTAACTTTTGGTCACACGCTGGTTACTTGCTTGTCGATGGGAAAAAAATGGCCCGTTCGGCCGGCAATTTTTACATTCTCGACGATATTATAAAAAAAGGTTTTAGCCCGTTGGCTTTTCGTTATCTGACACTGACGACTCACTATAAATCCAGACTCAATTTTACCTGGGAGTCTTTGGAAGCTTCCCAAAATGCTTTGAACAATCTGTATAGGGAAATCTCAAGTTATAGCCAGCCTTCGAAAGAAACTCTGGGAAATTTTGAAAAGAAATTTCTCGAGGCTATAAACGATGATCTCGACATGCCCAAAGCTTTAACAATTATCCAAGAGATACTTGATAGTAAAGAAGAGGATGGGAAAAAACTTGCTACGTTGATCAAATTTGATGAAGTGTTGGGTCTGAATCTTCGCGATAATGTTGGTGGTGAGATACCAACAGATGTTGAAGCTCTGGTAAGGGAAAGACATGCTGCACGAATTTCGAAAGATTGGGCCAAGTCTGATGAACTTCGTAAAAAGATTGCAGACCTGGGTTTTGAAGTTATCGATTCGGGGGATAGCTCCAAATTGAAGAAGATTATCAAGTAAAATATGTTGCAATATGAGAGTAATTGACACCTAGCTGCTTGTTTGCTAGTATATTTTGCAATGGGTTCCAAGTTTAACATCGTTCTCGTTATTAGCCTCACCCTTATGGAGGGCGGCTCTGACGTTGACCGGTAAGTTACCTGGAACAACAACGAACGAGCTGACCTCCTACCACAGGAGGTTTTTTCGTTTGTTGGAGCTCAAAGCCATCCGGAAGTGAGGTGGAAAGTTTCCACCGCCAGGCCAAGCAAGGAGGAATGGTAATGGCCGAAGGTAGTCTCAACGGGTTCAAGGGAGAGATCGTGCGGTTCCGGTTGCAAGATGTGCCAGAACCTGTGGTAGTCTGTTACGTCAAGAGGACTGGCCTTGCCGCGGTGTGGATCAAGGCGTTGGGACGTCACGACGCGGAGGTAGAGCTATCCGGCGCTGGCTTTACTGAGATCGAGGCCGCGACCAACGCTGTTCGGCAGCTGCTCGGTGAGGCTGACGGCAACCAGTTGAAAGTCTACCGAGCGGAGCCCAAGCGGGAGAAGCGCAGTGGCGTTAGCGTAGTTCAGTCGGCCATCTCCTACGATGTCGGCGCCGAATACCGCGAGGAGTTCGGACAGGGGACTGGTGCCCACCGACTTGCCACCCAAGCTTATATCATGGCGCTCTTCACGGCGATCAATAAGATCCACGTGAAGTTGGCGAACCGCGAGATGGTACCGGTAAGGACAGCATAGAAAGAAGAAAAAGAGATGGTCCTTCACGCCTCCGAACCGCATTGGATCGGAGGCTTCTTTTTTGGTACAATTGAAGGTACTTAAAACAACCATGCCCAGGTACTCAAGCCTCAAGCCTAATTTTCAAAAAGGATTCACGTTTTTGCACAGCGAAAAGGCAGAACGAGTGCTAAAATTGTTTTTGCAAAAAGCAAAAACCAGCACTGGATTTACACTTTCGGAGGTTCTGATAGCTTCTGCGATTATCGCGATTATCGGTGTGTCCATAATGAGCACCGTCGCCCTTTTTCTCAAGTTTTCGGCTGATGCACGCGGGCAAATCCAAGCCCAAAATCTCGCTCATCAGAAAATCGAATTTATCCGCAACATGCCTTATGACGACGTAGCCACAGTAGCAGGGGCGATCTACCCACCGGGAAACATTCCGGATAATGAAGACATCACGGTCGACAATCAAGTTTATAAAGTTCAGACACTGATAAACTACGTTGATGACCCCTTTGATGGGGATGTTGGGGGGACAATAGTTGGAAAACCAGTGGATATTTATCCCTATGACTACAAAAAGATCAGTATAAAAATTCGGGATAAGAATAATTCCAAAATATTGGCTCAGACTACAACAACAATGTCGGCCAAGGCTGCTGAAACTGCAACCAATACGGGAATTTTATCCTTGCGAGTGCAGAATTCCCAGGGGAATCCTGTAGCAGGAGCAGTTGTTAATGTTACCAACCCGACTCCAGTTCCGCCGGTCAATATCAATACATTTACTGATGTTTCCGGACTAGTTTTGATACCGTCGCTTCCACCAAGTTCAAACAATGAGTATCATGTTACGGTGAGTTTAAGTGGTTACAACAGCGACTCTACCAACCCAGCTTTTGCTCCCAACAACCTTAGCCCAGTGAAGCCAGACTTCAATATTCTAGCGCAGCAAATAACGCCACTAACGTTGGAAATAGATCTTGTGGGTAGCATGCAAATAACCGCAAGAGATACTGCTGGAGCAGTCATGACTGGTCTAAACCTGAGCGTGAAAGGGGATAAATTGACTTATGCTTCTCCAGATACATACAAGTTTAGTCAAACTGCCGCAACTGACGGCAGTGGTGTGGTAAATTTGAGCAATCTCGAGTGGGATAGCTATAGTATCGCTGTGCCCAGTGGTTACTACATTGTTTCAAGTTCGCCTTATCAGAAAGTTAGCGTCAGTGCGGGTCAGGGTATCAATGTAAGTTTAGTGGTTACAAACAATAGTAACTATCCGACTGTAGCCAGCACCATGCCAAGTGCGGGAGTGAATAACTCGACCTTAGATTTCAACATTACCGGTACAAATCTAGTTTCGGGAACAACCGTGCTCTTGCGTCTGGCTGGGCAGCCTGATATCAGTGCAACCGGAGTTATTAGTGCCAGTGGAGATACAGAATTAACGGGCACATTTGATTTAACCGGAAAACAATCAGGGATTTGGGATTTGATAGTTACAGATCCGAGTAGCCGGGTTGTGACGCAAACTGGCGGTTTTAGCATCAGCGCACCCTAAATATGACAAGTGCTAAGGAATACATAAGAGAAAACAGTCCCGTACAAGAGCGAGGTTTTACGTTTTTACCTCGCAAAAAGGCAGAGCCTTTGTTAAAATCTTCAAACAAGGGATTTACGTTTTCACGAAGTGAAAAGGCAGAGCCTTTGTTAAAATCTTCAAACAAGGGATTTACGTTTTCACGAAGTGAAAAGGCAGAGCCTTTGTTAAAATCTTCAAACAAAGGCTTTACCTTGATTGAAATTTTGGTTGCAATGGCAGCCGGATCAATTATCTTAATCGTAGTTGCTCAGTTATTTGTCAACGGTTTATTGTACAATCTAATCGGTTTTAATAGCTTTAACTCCCAGGCTGATGCGATTGCGGTACTCAATCGGGTTGCAAAAGAAATTCGTCAGGGTCCAGCTGTTGTAGTTGCTAATGATCAAAGTATAACGATACTCGAGTATCTAAATATCACTGATGACGCTCCCTACCAAGTCCGTTTCTATCTCAATGGTGCCAATTTTATTCGCGGGCAGATTCCACCAACGGGTTCAGGTCCGAGCTACACCTACAACCCCGCTAGTGAAACTTTTAAGACGCTTGGTACAGCTATACAAAATGGGGCAACCCCCATATTTACCTATTATGATCAGTATGGAAATCAATTGAGTAGTCCAATTATTACTGGAAACATTACTTTAGTTAAAGTGACGTTAAATTTTGGGGAGACAAAACTGCGGACGGCTTTCACCGCCACGACTCAAGCACAACTGCGATTTAAAAAAACTAATTTATGATACTGACTAGGTTGTTAAAAAATACAAAACAAAGAGGATTTACGGGTTCCCGCAGGATAAAGGCAAAACCGTTGTTTGAAAATTCTAACAAAGGTTTTATCTTACTTGGTGCGGTTCTAATCTTGGCTGTAGTCACTGTGATGATCGCGGTAATATTTTCCTTAGTACTACTTTCACTTACCAAATCAGATCGTAACAGCCGCCAGATATCAGTATTAGATATTTCTGAAGCAGGTATTAATTACTATCTTTGGCATCTTTCGCACAACTCAACTGATTATTGTGATGATACTGCTTGTCCGCCTGGGATCGGGCCTTTCGGTCCCTATGAACACAGCTTCACCAATAGCAGCGGTGAGGTGATTGGTACTTACACCCTTTGGATTGCACCGCCTGGTATAGCTGAAGGTGGAAAAGTCACTCTTTGTCATACGCCGCCTGATCCTGACCAAACTATTACAGTTGCCATTTCGGCTGTTCAAGCTCATCTTGATCATGGTGACACAATTGGAGAATGTGGAGGTGGGGTTACTCCTGGAAGCAATGTGGTTACAGTTGAGTCTCGAGGCGATATAACCGGCGGCAATGAAAACCGTACCATAGTGGCAGAGCTTGGTATTCCGTCCTTTGCCAATTACTCAATTGTTGCTGATGATACAGTCAACCATTTGCGAATTGGGGCAGGCACAGAAACTTTTGGTCCAATCCACAACAACGGCGGAGTACGGTTTGATGGGATAGCGCATGCAATTGTGACTAGTTCAATGGCTAGCTATGATGATCCGGATCACGATGATGTTGACTCACCGGAACATGCCTGGCACTCAGATATTATTCAGGAAAGTGGCGTCCATACTCATCAAGCCGATCCAAATAGTGTTTTTCTCGCTGGGCGGCAATTTCCTGTCCCGCCAGTCAGTTTTTCAGCGATATCAACTGACCTACAGAACCTAAGGACCCTGGGACAAGTTGCTGGACAGGGTGTTTATTACGGCAGTTCGGGAAGTCTCGGCTACCATATCGTACTTAAAACCAACGATACGTTTGCCATTTATCGTGTGACGGGAGTGGGCAACAACTGTAGTGGTGTACCAAGAGAAAACATTACCAACGAGGTGCTCATTACCAATAGGAATTTTCCTAGTAACGGTGTTATTTTTATCGAGGACAAACTTTGGCTTGATGGGAAAATAAATAGTGCTCAGCTTACCATTGCTGCGGCGAGGATCGGAGCTACGCCCGCCCAGGAAAAATCGGTGATTATCAACAATGATCTGGAGTATACGAATTACGATGGTTCCGACAAACTTGGTGTGGTAGCGCAGAAAAATGTAACAGTTGGTTATAATAGCGAGGGGGATTTTAGTGGTAGCTCTGATAACCAAGAGCTAAGGATTGATGCAGCCATGATTGCGCAGAATGGTCGAATTGGTCGAAATTACTATGGAGCTGGTTGTGGTGGAAACTACGTTCGCAACAACATAACAGTTTATGGCTCTCTTGCTACCCATTTTCGCTACGGTTTTGCGTATACAGATGGTACAGGCTATCAAAACCGAAATTTACTGTACGACCCTTATCTGACATTGGTACCACCGCCATTTTTTCCGACAACTGGAAGTTATTCAATCCTTTCCTGGAAAGAGAAGTAGGGAATTTACTTCTGCAAATTCTGTAGAATGATGATAAGATAAATAAAGTAAAAACTGCCTATGCTAGTCTTGAAAAAAGCTAAAGATATAAACTTATTGCCCGAATCCGAAGCAGCCCAAGGTGTTACAAAAGCAGCACCGATATTACTCTTGTTTTTAGTGGTTCTTGTAGGTGTCGTTGTTGTATCACTGATAGTTACTTTTTTGAAATTTTCCACAGCAAGCGAAGGGCGGTCCTTGCAAGAAGACCTTGCAGTCAAGAACCAAGAGTGGCAAAAAGTCGCTTCGAGTGCGGCGGGTTTGAGTCAAATTAAGAATAAGCTGACGTCCTACCAAAGTTTTAAGACCCAATACCCTTCGCTCAATCCATATATCGAGAAACTAAAAAGCCAGTTACCAAGTTCGGCCAGTCTCATGAGTCTGAGTATTGATAACAAAGGTAAAGCCAACTTTCAAGTAGAGATGTCCAAGCCAGAGGACGGCTATCAACTAGTGGAAATTCTCAACAAAAACACAAATTTCTCTGGTGTGAGACTTGTGACTCTCAGTAAAAGCGGGCAGGATGGGAAATATCTTATTAATATCGATCTGACAATCAGCAAATGAAAGAACTGCTTTCTTTAATAAAAAAACCAATTTTCGCTATACTTTTTGGATTTTTATTTACGGCCCTGCTTTGTAGCCTTATGGTTTTTGGGCTTATTATGCCTGGTTTTAGTAGCTGGCAAGAAGGAACAAAAGCAAATAAAGATTTAGAAACAAAGGTGAGTAAGGTTTCACAGAACATAACCTTGGCAAAAGGGGTCAATGATTCTGAAAGAAAAAGCTACACTGAAGTTATGGATATTTTCTATCCTGTTGCAGCTGATTATTTACATTTTGCCACCTTGAACGAAAACTTAGCTGCGCAGATGGGTGTTAGTGTGACAAGTTTCACAAATGCCCAAACAAGTTCGAGTGCGGCCGCGGCCAAGGCGCCTTCAATCGGTCCGGCTGCTGGGAGTAGTTCTTCTTCAAGTTCGTCTGCAGCTAGTGTTGCGCCAGCAGCTACGCTGAGTTCAATCTACGTGTCGGTTGCGTATAAAGGACAATTTGAATCCGTTGAGAGTTTTATTAGAAATTTAACAAAGCTAGATCGTTTGATTGGCCTCAGTACAATGGTGTTTACCAAAGTGGAAAATACAAATGAAATCACCGCCAATGCAACCTTCACACTTCCGCTTTCAGCAAAAAGTACCGCCGCAAGTACTAGTGAAGACATCCAGTTACTCTCCTTGGAGGACAAAAAGATACTAGAGGAAATCAAGTCGAAGATAGAGTTCTTTGCAAACCCGGCAGACACTCCAATCGGAAAAACCGATCCGTTCAACTAAACTTCTCTCCTACGAAATTGAAATTCTAGTGCCTCCTTGATTAGGTGAGTAAAGTGGGTTGCTTGTTTAGTTACAAAAATACGAGTTGCTGTATTATAAAAACCGGAGATAGCTAATATGGCAACAACAGACAAACAAAAACTATTTGTTGAAGAGCTAATTAAACCGGTTGGAATAACCGATAACCGAGTTTTAAAAGCATTTGCAAAAGTTCCCCGTGAGGAATTTGTTCCCGCGAAGTACCGCAGCCAAGCTTATCAGGATGGGCCTTTGCCAATTGGTGAGGGACAGACCATCAGCCAGCCTTCACTCGTTGCATTGATGACACAGCTGTTGAATTTAAAAGGGGATGAGAAGGTGTTGGAAATTGGTACTGGTAGTGGCTATCAAGCCGCGATCCTTTCACAGCTGTCCAAAGAAGTTCACACTATCGAAAGGCTTTCAGAACTCTCCCAAACTGCACAAACTGTTTGCCAAAACTTGGGTTACAAAAATATTCATTTCCACGTTGGTGATGGTTCGTTGGGGCTGACCAAAGAACAGCCTTTTGATGCGATTATTGTCACAGCCGGGGCTAAGGAAATCCCACAACCATTGGTCGATCAATTAAAAATTGGTGGTCGGTTGGTGATACCTTCTGGTGAAACTTTAGTGAGTCAAAGCTTGAAAGTGGTTACCAGAACTAAAAAAGGAATAGAAATAAAAGAAATCGAACCGGTAGCGTTCGTGCCTTTGATCGGGAAACATGGTTGGAAAGACAACCTAAATAGTTTCATTTAGATTTGATTTCAAATGCAGAAAAATATCTTGCATAACCCAAAATAGAAGGATTATAATCGGGTTATGAAGCTAGCGGATTGGAAAAAACTTCTTATTCCACCAGTCGCGATTTACGCTGTTATCTTCCTTTTTATTTCCGCCCTTATTGGCGCCAAAATCGACGCACATGGTCTCTGGGTTTGGATCGTCACCCTTGGAATTTCAATTGTTGGGCTATACATAGCTACCAATTACGTCAAGCCAAAATTTTGGCAGGACGGGCTAAGATACGGTTTTGTTTGGTTGGTAATCCTTGTTTTTCTTGATTTGATTTTGACCGTTCCGTTCACAGGTATGGGATATTTCTCCGATTGGAGATCTTTTGTGCCTTACGTTCTCACCCTTGCTTTTCCCACAATTTTAGCTAAGAAGACTTAAATATCCCAACAATTTGAAGACCTAGAGTATAATGGCTGCAATAGCAGGAAGAATTCATCTGCTGAAAAGTTAGTGGGAGGGTGCGATGCGAGTGGTTACCGCCGACTCTCTGAACACCCTTCGGGTTGGGCAGAGAGCCAGATACACTGGGATGGTGAGGCGAAGAGAGCTTACGGCGCTCGTTCGTGTCAACGGGGTCTACAGCCGTCACGCGGGTTTGCGCATCGAAGTGATCAAGAAGCAGAAGCCGGCGCGCAGCTTCAAGATTGGAGATACCTTCACCATCGCTTTCGGCAAGCACGAGACGCTAGCGGTGGAGGACGACTAATCGGCAAGGAAGTAGCTGGCGAAAAGCCAGGAGGTGTTATGCCCAGAATGATCATTGAAATCGAGTCGGAAGACGGGATCGCGATCGACGAGTTGGTTGCGGCGGCTGCCCTTTCTAAGTTGATCCTGGGTCTTGTTGATCCCGGGTCAATCCCCGCCGAACCCAAGCGTATTCCTGTTCCGTTTGGTCGGGGCCAGCTCTTTCTGAGCTGGACCTTCGAGGCTTAACCACCAATACGCAGTTGGCGAAAAGCCAGGAGGAGAGAGTCGTGTACGTTAAAGTTGTCAAAGTCCCAGCGGGGGAGGCGCCTTTGCATGTTCGGCAAGCTTGGGTGGGGACTGTTTTCCAAGCTGTAGGACCCAGGGAGTATTGGGAAGAGGGGATTGTCACCGGAAAAGACAATCCTGCTCGCCTTGGCTACGCCGTACCTCAAGAGCTTGCGGTGGAAGCACTCGAGCGAAGGAACCCAGCAGCGGCAGACTGGTTCCGAGAACATTTACGCTACCATTCCAACAACCTAATCTTCGGAGCGGACGAGGTCGTGGAAATCCACAACGAAGGAATGTAGCTGGCGAAGGCCAAGGAGGAGACATGCACAGTTACGGTATCGATCACGGTCCGGATGAGGTTGCCCAGCCGCAACCCATGTCGAACGGCTTCTACGTTGAGGTGTACAAGCTCAATGCTGTTCGTTTCAGCATAGCTCATCCCGCTCTCAACAATCGCCAAGCTCGGGTCGGTATCTTCGTAGTGATCGACGAAGTCACCCAGAGCTGGGGTGAAGACGGAAGAGGAGATCGAGGAATCGCCTTTACTGGCTACCTCAAGCCGGAAAAGGGTGATCAGTCTCTGCACTGGGTGAGGGGCGTTTACAGCTTCAGCCGTCACGGTGGTAGTATCGAGACGGAATCTGAGATCGAGCTCAGGATCGCTCCGGTCGCCGCCTGATCAAGAACATACCTAACGCGAGAGTGGAGAGAAGATCAATTCCTGTCCACAAGGGTCGTCGCATCATGCACGACCCTTTCGCGTTTTAATTTTCAAAAAACTTGTCCCGATTGAATCGGGATTTGCTTATCTTAGGTCCTGAAATTAAAATAAAAGAAAAAGCTCATGACAGACATCATTGCGAAAAATCTTGAAACCTCTGAAAATTCACGAACCTTTCTGGATGGCAGTAAACGTACAGTTGTTATTTTAGAATCCGTTGCTATTGGTCGGGGAGAATATCTGCCGGGCTGGCAATGGTCGAAGCACGCTGGTGCGCAGACTGGAAAAGCTTCAGAATCTCACATTGGTTACATCATTTCCGGGAGTATGGTATCCAAAGGTTCTGATGGAGCAGAAGTTACCGTCGGACCAGGAGATGCTTTTGAAGTCCAACCTGGACATGATGCTTGGGTACTCGGAAATGAACCTTGCATCGCACTCGATTTTGAGCATTTAGGTAAGGAAAAGTAATTCCCCAACAAAAAACCCATAGTACTTGACTTTTGAAGCTAAATATACTATAATAATATCAATCAGGTGTAGCGTGAAAGGATAGCACCATGATTGCGTTGTTCGTCATAATGGCGATTCCGTTCTGGTTTCTGGTGGTGATCCGAGTAGTTCTACTTACGATCCTCGCCATCTTCCTCATCGCCATCTTCATTACATTGTCCCAAATCGGGAGAAGTGGTGAGAATGGGATTACCGCAATGCAGAAGAGACTGAAGCGGGAGGCGAAAGAGAAGGAGGCGAAGAAGTAGGAGAATAGGTTACACGGATGGGAGCGGTCGGCGAAAGCCAGACTGAACCGTAGCGAACCACAAGTTTGCTCTCTTCCCGGCCCTTAAGAAAATCAGATTGGTTTGTTTAAGAAGAGAAACGACTCAGCAATGGGTCGTTTTTCTTTGGGAAAATTTGCTTATCTACGGAGGGAAAAGTTAAAATCAAAATATGAAAACAAAAATAGAAACTTCTGAAGCGCCGGGTGCACCGGGACTTTTGTCACAGGCAGTTGTAAGTGGCGATACTATTTATGTAGCCGGTCAAATACACAACACTGCTGATGGCAAAATGGTTGAAGGTTCAACTGAAGAAAAAGTTCACCAGATAATGAAAAATTTCGCTGCAATTCTGAAAGCTGCCAATTCGGACTTTGCACACGTAGTCAAAGTCAATATTTATGTTACTGATATGGCAGAACTTCCAAAACTCAACGAAGTCTACAAAACCTATTTCACCACTGAACCCTTGCCAGTGCGAGAAGCAGTCTGCGTGAAAGCCTTACCTCTCGGCGCGAATATTGAAATGAGCTGCATCGCCTCCAAAAGCTAATTTTGCTTATTCAACTTCTTCTCACCAAAATGCTAGAATGAGAGCTAAAGTCTGGTTAATATACTTTGGCAATGACTACAACAGAAGTTAACAATTTTTGCATAGAGAAAATTCTTCAACAAAAAGAGAGCCCACTTTTTATTGCGATTACCGGCGACTCAGGAAGTGGGAAAAGTTATTTTTCATCTTTAATTAAAAATGAGTTTAAAAAAAGAAATTTGGCCTACACATATATCGATTTTGATGACTTTCTGATACCCCGCAAAGATCGCGAACCAATGAAAAATATGTACTATAAAGAGGGCGAATTTAAAGGAAAATCCTACTGGGAAATTTTGGAAAATATGTTTTACTTAGACAAAATGAAAAAAGTTATTAGTGATCTTAGAGAAGGTAAGCCTTCTACTTACGTACCTTATTCTCGAGAAACCGGTGATATATCACTAAAAGAAAAAACTGTAAATCCAGCAGATTACATAATTTTTGATACGTCAATGCTACTTAACCTAATGGACTTTGTAATTCTAGTTGACGTTACCAGGGAAAATATCATCAAGAGGAAATTAAAGAGAGATAGTGATGTTAGGACTCCTCATGAAATTATCGATATGCATAATAAAGTGCAAGGTTTTTATTGGGATAGAGCCAAACCAAGTAATCCCGATGTTACAATAGACAATAATGACGTTAATAATCCGAAAATTATTTCTTAAAAACAAGCGAAATGAAAACTAAATCTGGAAAAAATATTTCTAAAATTGGAATTGGTAGTTACGGAATTGGCGGTCGGGGTCATAGGGATATGAAAATTACTGAAAAGGATGAAGATGAAATATATATTGAGGCTCTTGTTCACACATTAAAAAAAGGGATTAATTTCACTGAAATTTCCCTTGGTTATGGTCAAGGGCAGGCACTTACTTTGTTCAAAAAAGCTTTTGATAAAAGCGAGATTGCTCGAGAAGATCTGTTTATAACTAACTCTCTTTACCCTAGGGATTTGCCCTCAATCGATGTTATCAAAGAAGATATAGATAACTTTTATAAAATAATGGATACAGCTTATGCTGATTCCACACTTGTCGATCAGTCTTTGCTTACACTTTATGGAGAAGAGGAGATTTACAAAATTTTACAAAACCTCCTAACGACAGGTAAAACTAAATATGTCAGTATGTCAAACTCGAATTCTGAAGGCATACGAAGATACAAAAAGGAATTTGGCGACAAGTTTGTTGCTCACGAGGGCCACCTGAGTTTTGAAATACGAGAAGTGCAAGATGCTGGCATTTTCGAGTTGTGCAAAGAGCTAGGAATAGAGAACATTATCTGGAGACCTTTGCGGCGAGGCTTAACTTTCCAACACAGTTGGCCCTTACTTGTTGAACTTTCCAAAAAATATCAAAAAACCCAAGATCAGATAATTCTAAATTGGATTTGTAACCTAGGTTACCACCCTATGGTTATGTCTAAAAATAAAGGCCATATCGATGAAAATTTCTCCTCAACCGATTTTGAAATGTCAAAGAATGATTATAAGCGGATGACTGACTGGCGGCCGCAAAACTATCATCCACCGAAAATTGATTGGGAAAAAGATGGGCAAGGAGCAGTAATTGTTGATTTGGCGAAGGATTTTGAAAAACATTCAAGAAGCTAAATTTTAGGGAAGGAAAAAGCTACAATCTTTCAAATTAAGAGATTTACCCAGGAATTGGATCGGTGGTTATACAGCCGGGGGTAGCAAGAGTCTCATCGTACAAACTAGCATCACCCACATAAGTTTCCCAATTTTTCATCAGATCTTGAAGTTTTGTAGTTATCTGCTGTTTGACTGAAGGGTCGAGATAGAGAAACGGGCAGACGTGCTCTGGTTGACTGCCGCCGCCATTGAGAATCCCAATTTTGACTGTTCCGTATCCAGCTGGAACACTCTTGTCGAAATCACTCACCTCCGCCACCACTTGTCCAGCTTTGACCTTGTCACCAACTTTGACAACCGGGTTGAGGACATGCTCGGTTTCGAACATCCATTTCTGCATCTGGCCATCACTACTGACCATAACCGAGTAATCTCCACTCCAAACTTTTTCGATTCTGGCGACGACCCCGTCCACCAGGGCGAGCACTTTGGTTCCACTCGGAACCACGAAAGTTGGCTGCGGGTTGGCTTTATCCTTTCCACTAGTAGTACTATTTCCCGGAATGACGAATCCATAGGGCATAAAGACTCGGTTGAACTGCAGCTTTTTCTTGGTGAAAAGAAAATCTCCGGCTTTGTTGGTAGCAGCGTCGTAGTAGTCGAGGTTGACGCCGATGGATTTGAGTTTCAAGTTTGGCGCGTTCGTGTCGACTGGTTCTTGCTGAGTATTTTCAGTAGTTACTGAAGAAGACGCGGAGTTTTTTGAATCTTGGGAAGCAGTTTGGGTTTTTGGTTTTGTGGCGAACAAAAAGGCAACTATCAGACCAAGGAAAATTATTAATAAAATTAAAATCACCCACCAGTATTTTTTTAGGTTAGCAAATTTGTTCGCAGTTGTCTCAAGTGAGGGCATTAACTCAATTATAGCAGAAATTCTTTAGCCCAAGTTTCCGCTAGTTCGATTTCACTTTTTCCCAACAAAAAACCCCGATTTAGTCGGGGTTACTTGTCCTAAGAAAACCTCCGCTAGATCAGCGGATTGGAGATTTGCTTGGGGATCGAGGCGTAACTGGCGGTTACGTCTCGGTGGATCTCTCATAACTTTTTCCTTTCCTGGTTGCGGACTGGTTACTGCTGATTCACTAAGGTGCGCAGCTTGTCAGCGTACAGGAAGCTGTAGATCCCCACCATCGCTGTTGCGATGAGTGGCGGACAGAACAATTCGAAGTACACGTTCTTATCCCCGAGGACCAAGGGCCAAGGGGCGGCTAACATTGACCCAGCCAGGATGAGTAACCAGACCAGTGGATGGAGCTTTGCTGCCCACTCTCTGGCCGGTGAGAACTTGAAGTCCTTGTCGAGAAAGGCGATGCACATGTAGATCACGAAAAACACCGAGATCTCGAAACCCAAAAGGGCCAGCACCGTGTTGTGTACCAAATCCTCCATAATTCCTCCTCGGCTTTCGCCGTTTAGAGCCCTTCCATTCGATATTGCGGGCTCGGTCCCAATTCCTTCTTTTCTACAGCGTCAGGCGGTGGATCCACCAACTTCCAGCGTGTATCACCGCCAGCGTAATCGCTGTCCTGGTCAACGTAACCTCGTGGGTCAAGTGCATTGTTCAGCGATTGGACCACACCGTTCACACTGAGGCATGTTCGGGTTGCAATCTCTCGCGCAGTGCCCGCTCCTCCCAGCTCATGCAGAGCTTGGAGTATGGTCCTTTGGATGGGCTTTAGGCTTGGCATGGCCGCTCCTTACCGAATGCCTGGTTTAGCTTATCAACATTATACTTCGGTTATACAAATTTTGAGAAATAAGTCGGGGAAAAAGAGAAGAGCCCCCGCCGTAATGAGGGAGGGGCTCTTGGTTGTGCCGTCACGTCGAGGAGCATTGGGTTAGCTTGCGGCCGCGTCGTTGCTCGTGGCGTCCGCCTGTTCCTCGCTGATCGGCAGGATGTCAGGCGAGTTCTTGTCCTCCTGAATCTCCTTCATCCTGTCCTTGCAGATTCCTGCCACCGCGCTCCAGATCCACCTGGAGATCACCTCGTCGAGGTGCGATAAGAGGCCGGAAACCGCGGCAGCGAGCTCATCCTGCACGAAGCCGCCGGCGAAGCGGGCGTCTCCGCCTTCGAGGATCCACGGCGCCTCATTGACGATATAGCTGGACGATTGGCCCGTGCGATGACATAGTTCGGCCTTCGCGCGGGCGATCTCGTCGTACTTGTGCGCCCAGCTCTCCTTGGGGTCCACGGCGATAGTGGTCTCGTAGAGATGAAACGACGGTTCGATCACCACGATGTGGAGGTTCCTCCTGCCGCCGCCGAGCTCCGCGAGGAGCGCGTCGATCGAAGGGCGAACCAAGGCGACGGCCTGGTCGAAGACTTCCTGGGTAACCAGAAACGACATGGGTTTACTCTCCCTTTTCTAACTCAACCTGTCCAAACTTATGGACAAGGATTTACGAGTAAAATCATGCTTGATTATAGCAGAAAAAGAGAAGTATGTAAATACTATAAGATAGTTACCGGCCTCATTACTCTTTCTTCCTATTTTTATCAGATGATAGGAGAACTATTGGTTCCGCACTAAGAAGTGTTAATTGAACTATTTCTTTGCAGTTCTAAGTCGCCAGATCAAAGCAATGATCGGAAGTGTAAAAAACATCAGCACTTGAACATAGGTTTCCGGTGGACGGGGAAGATATTCTCCAATGGTTGGTAATTTACTCAAGTCAAATATTTGCGTCGGTGGGGCTTGTACCAAATGCATTGAGTATTCTTGCAATAACTTAGGTAGGAGTATTGCTGCTATCACAACTGCAGCCACCTTTTTATTAATAAATAAATCCTCTTTTCTAAACTTTTTGTATATTAAGTAAAATATAAAGAAATTCTCAAAGAAATTTGGGAAAAAGAACAATAAACCTCGAAAGTTTAAAATAATTGCGAGAAAAACTCCGATAAACCGATAGTAAAAAGAGAATAGTGCCACTTTCTTGGCGAGAACATCTTTCCAAGAAAGACAAGTGTAGGCAGCGATGGCTAGATAAAAAGTATCTAGGATCTTATCCCAAGTCTGATAATGACTCATATAAACCCCTGTTTGGCTGAGGTAGAAATAATCGCTGAGATCCAAATAAGATGAAAGTAATACACCAAAAAGCGGCCAGCGGAGGATTGAAAGAGGAACTGTCAGTCGTAAAATCGTCCAAATAATCCAAATCATGATTACCTTCCTTTGCCAATATAAATTAGAAAGGGCCTTAGAACAATAAGGAGTTTGCTTGACTTAGTTTTAGGAAACAATGTAATATATCCCTATAAGGGGGATATAATTTATGGCATACCGACCAAGGAACACACAAGAAAGAATTCTTCACCGGCTAAAAATAGTCCAAGGACATCTCAAAAAAGTTATAAATATGGTTGAAGAAGACGATTATTGTATTGATATTCTCCACCAAACCCAAGCAATCGAAAAGGCTTTAAAAGAAGCCGACAACTTAATGCTTGAGAACCATCTGCAATCCTGTGTTTCTGATGCGATCAAAGGAGGTCGGAAGAGCGAAGCAATTGCGGAGGTCATTGAAGTATTTCGTAAAGCGCAATAATTTTATGACAATAGATAAAATTTTAGTCATCTTTTTTAGTATCGCAGGAATCGGTTTCACCTATTGGTTTTTTCTGAGGAAGGGTGAGAAAGAAGTCGTCGTAGCCTTGAATTCAATTGATATTTATGTCGATGGTGGTTATCAACCGGAAGTTATTTCGATAGCAAAGGGTAAAACAACCAAAATTAATTTTCTACGAAAAGATTCGTCAGCTTGTTTGGAAGAAGTCGTCCTATCAGATTTCAAAATCCGCAAATATTTGCCTTTAAACCAAAAAGTAACTGTTGAAGTTACTCCGCCAAAACAAGGAATGTTTGATATTTCCTGCGGGATGAACATGTTTCACGGAAAGATCAAGGTAAACTAAATGGCAGAAACTAAACAAACTTATGCAATCAAAGGTATGCACTGTGCCTCCTGTGTCGGAGTGCTAGAAAAATCGCTTAAGAGAACTTCTGGAATTAAAGAAGCCGTAGTAAATCTAGCTACCGAAAAGGCAACTGTCACTTTTGATCCAGATATTTGTAGTGAAGACCAAATAGCTTCCGCAGTCGCGAATGTCGGCTACAAAGTGGTTACAGGTAAGGAAGCTACTTCTGTTGATCAGGAAAAAGCGGAAAAAGCCAAAGAGTTAAAGGATTTACGCAATAAAGTTGTGGTTAGTCTATTCTTAGGAGCGTTAATTTTGTGGGGGAGTTTCCCTGGATTAATCAATACTGCTCCGGAATTTTTAAAAAACTTTTGGGTTCAACTAATACTCGCTACTCCGGTACAGTTTTGGGCAGCTCTTGGTTTTTACAAGGCAACTATTCCCGCCCTGAAACACCGAACTGCCAATATGGATACTTTGGTTGCACTCGGTACAACGGTCGCTTACGGGTATTCCGCTTTTGTGACAATCTTTCCTAGTGTAATTATGAATTTAGAAATTGAGGCCATGCCGTACTTTGATGTAGCGACTCTTGTTATTGGTTTGATCCTACTTGGTCGTTATTTCGAGGCCAAAGCCAAAGCCGGAACCAGCGAAGCAATCAAAAAATTAATCGGCATGCAGGCCAAGACAGCTCGAGTTTTACGTGATGGCAAAGAAATCGATATTCCGATTGAAAAGGTTGTCATCGGGGATGCGATTAGAGTTCGACCAGGTGAGAAGATTCCGGTTGATGGGCAAATTTTGGAAGGAGAATCTAGTGTTGACGAGTCCATGTTAACCGGTGAGAGCATTCCGGTGGATAAATCCAAAGGCGACAGCGTTGTCGGAGCGACCCTGAATAAAACCGGGACCTTCACTTACCGAGCCACCAAAATCGGTCAGGATACAATGCTTGCCCAAATTATAAAACTTGTCTCTGAAGCTCAAGGGTCTAAGGCCCCGATTCAACGAGTTGCCGATCTGATCTCTTCGTACTTCGTCCCAATTGTTATCATGCTGGCATTTGCTACTTTTGGAGTCTGGTACGTTTTTGGTTCTTCGCCAGCTGGCGAACCAAGTTTAGTTTTTGCTTTGCTCAATACTGTTGCGGTTCTCATCATTGCTTGTCCTTGTGCCATGGGTTTGGCGACGCCAACTGCGATCATGGTGGGAACTGGCATTGGTGCTGAGCACGGAATTTTGATAAAAGACGCCGAAAGTTTGGAGATTGCCCACAAAGTTAAGACCATTATTTTTGACAAAACCGGGACTTTGACCAAAGGTAGCCCTGAAGTTACAGACATTATTCCAGCGGGCAAATTATCAGAGGATGAAGTTTTAAAAATTGCGGCTTCGATCGAGAAAGGTTCGGAACACTCATTAGCGGAAGCAATTGTTAAACATGCGGAGACGAAAAAAATTGATCTGGAAAAAGTTAGCGCCTTTAAAGCAATCGCTGGTCACGGAGTTGAAGGAAAGGTTGAAGAAAAGCAAGTTTATCTTGGTAATAGAAAGTTAATGGATCGAGAAAAGATTAATTATCGAACTTACTTAACTCAAATTGAAAAGTTAGAGACCGAAGGCAAAACAGTTATGTTACTTGCAGTTGACCGAAATCTAGTTGGGTTAGTTGCGGTTGCCGATACGGTTAAGGAGAGTGCAAAAGCAGGAGTAGAACCTTTGCAGAAAAAGGGAATCGAGGTGGTCATGATCAGTGGTGATAATCAAAGAACAGCAAATGCAATAGCTGAAAAATTAGGAATTAAAAGGGTTTTGGCTGAAGTATTGCCAGACCAGAAAGAAGCGGAAGTGAGAAAAATCCAAGCCGAGGGAAAAATAGTTGCCATGGTCGGTGATGGTATCAATGACGCCCCCGCCCTTGCTGCCGCCGATGTTGGCATCGCGATGGGTTCAGGAACTGATGTGGCGATTGAAGCAGCTGACATTACTTTGATTAACAAAGATTTAAAATCAGTGGCTAGTGCAATTGAGCTTTCCCGCAAAACCATGCGGACAATCAAAATGAATCTCTTTTGGGCATTTGGTTATAATGTTGTTTTGATACCGGTCGCTATGGGAGCGCTTTACCCATTTTGGGGTTTACTGCTCAACCCAATTTTTGCCTCAATGGCAATGGCGTTGAGTTCAATTTCAGTGGTTAGCAACTCTTTATTGCTGAGAAAGGCTAAGATATGAATCTTTGGGTAATATTTCTAACTGGGTTGACGGTCGGAGGTTTGACTTGTTTAGCAGTTCAGGGCGGACTTTTGGCCTCGGTTATTGCTGCCAGAGAAGAAGAGGTTGGTAGCAATATCAAGAAACACGCTCTTTACGCGACAGGAGTTTTTCTAGTTTTTAAGCTTTTTTCATACACTGTTTTAGGATTTATTCTCGGTGCCTTTGGCGGCGCGCTGAATATTAGTAGTAGTGTGCAGACATTCATGCAACTTTTGGCTGGGATTTATATGATTCTTGTGGCAATGAATTTGCTCAATATTCACCCGATTTTTCGCTACGCTATTATTCAACCGCCACGGTTTTTAACACGATTGGTAAAAAACCAGTCAAAATCCAAAGACATCTTTGCGCCGGCCTTTTTGGGTGCAATGACAATTTTTATTCCTTGTGGGACAACTTTGGCAATGGAGGCCCTGGCGATTAGTAGTGCTAATGCTTTTGTTGGCGCTGGAGTGATGGCAGCGTTTATTTTGGGAACAATGCCTTTGTTTTTTGGAGTTGGAGCGGTTACTTCTTTTATGGGAGAAGCCTTTAAAACAAAATTCTTTAAACTAGCCGCGGTAGCAGTGATTTACCTTGGTGTGACCTCTATTAACGGAGCTTTGGTTTCAATGGATTCTCCGTTCACATTTCAAAAATTAGCGGAGAAATTCCCGGTTTCGCTCAGTATCGGGGGAGCAGTTTCGGAAAATGAACAGCAACCCGAAGCGACTCAAAGTAGTGAAATTGTTACTAGCCAGGATGTGCAGATCAACATAACTTTCCAAGGTTATAGCCCAAACTATTTTCGGGTAAAAAAGGGTGAACCGGTAAAGCTGACTTTAAAAAGTGATGGCGCCTTTAGTTGTGCCTCGGCCTTCCGTATCCCGTCCCTCGGGATAAGCAAGAACCTGACGCCAAATGATACAGAGGTGATTACCTTTACGCCTGACAAAGCTGGTAAGATCCAATTCAACTGCTCAATGGGAATGTATCGCGGAATCATTGAGGTAATATGAGTACTTTTGTCAAAGAAAAACTAAAAATTTCTGGTATGCACTGTACTTCTTGTGCAATGAATATTGATTTTGATTTGGAAGATCTTGATGGGGTAAGTTCAGCAAAAACAAACTATGCAAGAGAGGAAACCGAGGTTGAGTTTGATCCCGAAAAACTACAGCTAGAAGAGATTTTAAAACAAATCCAGAAAACCGGTTATAAAGCCACTGCGATTACACAATAAATCTGTTCGAACTTTAAAAGCCCTTTTGGAATTTAAGCCTTTACTCAACGAACGTCAGCGCGATTCCTTTTTTGTCAGCACGGCCGGTTCTACCGATTCGGTGAATGTAGTCCTCGTAAGTTCCAGGTAGGTCGTAGTTGATAACGTGAGATACATTATCTATATCTAGTCCGCGACTAGCTACATCCGTAGCCAGAAGAATCTGGATATTGTTTTGTTTGAAACTCTGCAAGATTCTTTGGCGCTGACCTTGGGTTCTATTTCCATGAATTGCCCCGACATTAAAGCCGCGTTCGGTTAGTTGTTTATTTAGTTTTTCAATCCCGTGTTTGGTACGGCCGAAAATCATGACTTTATTAAATTCGTCCTGGTTTAGCAGATCATGAAGTTGGTCGACCTTTTTAGTTCTATCGACGACTCGGACAATATCTTGATCTACATTTTCTGATGTGGGTTGCTGTTGCACCGAGACAGTTACCGGATCTTTGACGAAATCTCGCAGTATTTCCTGAACTTTAGAAGGAACAGTGGCTGAGAAGAAAAGAGACTGTCTTGGGGTAGGAAGTAGGGAGACAAAGAACTTGATATCGTTGATAAAACCAATGTCGACCATCAGGTCAACCTCATCGAGAACAATGTTTCGAAAATCAGTCAGGCGCAGTTGTTTCTGCTCGATCAAATCTTTAAGACGTCCGGGTGTTCCAATGACTACATTTGGATTTCGGCGCAGATCAAAAACCTGTTTTCTGGAACTTGCTCCACCAATAATCAGTGCAGAAAATATTCTCATGCCAAAGGCGAACTCTCTAAACTCATCGTTGATTTGGCCGGCTAGTTCGCGAGTAGGGGTTACGATCAGAACTTTTTCGTTGCGGTTCCTGTAAATTTTCTCTAGTAGTGGAATCAAGAAAGCAGCAGTTTTTCCAGTACCAGTGTTGGCAATTCCGATCAAGTCTCTACCATCGAGAATCGGCTGAATTGCTTTGTCCTGAATTGGAGTTGGGTGAGTATAGCCCTTTTTTGAAATGTTTTGATGCAAAGGCTGTACCAGATTGAAATCATTAAATGAGTTATGCGGTGTGTAGCTTTCTGATGGGGAGGTCTCAGAGGCTTTCTTAATAAAAAGGTTTACATCACGGTTGCCAAGTTTTCCTTTAATGTTGGCTGGCCCGCTTTGAGGACGGTTGCCGAATCTGTTCTGATTGCTATTTTGAGAATGATTAAAACCACCACCATTGGTGGGACGTCCGAAGCGGTTACGGTTGCCACGAAAACCACTATTTTTAAAGCCCGACTTGTTGGGTTGAAACATAATTTTTTTGAAAGAGAAGCTAAGAAAAAAATTAAAGGTTAATCTTAGGAGCTAGTATCAAAGATAACCCTTAACCGCATAAATTGCAGTAGTGAAAGGAAAGAATCGTTGTTCAGCTCGAATTCTAATTCAAAGGGAGTATAACACAGTTTTGGAAAAAAAGCAAAATACTATAAGTTGTAGAGTAGTTATTTCTACTTAAGAATTAGATCCAGAGCTTGTTTGGCATTAGTCGGTGTTGTCATAAAGGAGCCGTGCAGTCCCTTTGGATCTTTGATGAAGAGTACAACGCTAGCACCATATTTCTCGATTGTTGTTTTTGTAGACTCCATCGCTTGGCAACCATTGATATCTGGTTCAGGGTCTTTTTCACCACAATACAAAATCCATTTATAATTCGCAAAAGGAGTGGTGCCAAACGTACCGTTCAAAATATCCTTATTTGGGGAGTAGTCATTGGCAAAGCGACCGGCATTTGAAATGACATAATCAAAATATTTGCTGCTAGAATTGAGTGCCGCAATAGAATAGCTATTGGCTGATCCACGACTATATCCTTCAAACACGATCAAATCCGTTTGGGTAAAACCTTGAGAGGCTAGGAAACTGTTAATTACTTTGTTCATTTCGGCCGGTGTGTAGTAGTCGCTAGAAGTTTCGCCTTGTCCGAACCACCACTGTAGGGAAGTTAGCGCAAAATCGTATTTTTCGGAAAGAATTGGATACCATGCTGCGAAATCTTGCGAAGCATAACCGTCGTGACCGCCGAGGGAAATAATAAGTTTTTTGGGGGAGCTGTTAGACCAGTTTTGCGGTTTCCAATAAAGCCAGAAACTCTTGTTGTCAGAGGTCACAGAAAAACTAGCTCCTGCGGCAGAGGCATTTTGGTAATTCTGGCTGTCGGAACTTAGCATTCGCTGGTAAATTCCCAAAGAGGAAATATCTACGGTAGTTGTAGTTGCCTGCTTGCTAGTCTGAACCGCTGATTTGGTTGCGGTTGCAGTTTGAGAAGTGTTATTTGTTTGAACCGTGTTTCTGTTGGTTTTGTGACTTAAGATGTAAACCCCAGCGGCAACAATGGCGATAAGAAGCACTCCAACAGCTGCTAATACAGTTGGTTTTTTAAATATTGAAATCAGATCTTTTGGACTTTGGGAAAGTGGGGCAGGTTGCTCAGGCATTAAGAAAATTATTGCAAATTACCTTTTATAAAGCAAACCTGCTAAAATCCTTAACATGTTGAAAGTCGGAATTGTCGGGCTCCCAAACGTGGGTAAGTCTACCTTATTTAATGCTTTACTCAAAAAACAAGTCGCGCAAGCAGCAAACTATCCATTTACTACAATCGATCCAAATATTGGCGTAGTCGAAGTTCCCGACGAGCGTCTGCAAAAGTTGGCCGAGGTGGTCAAAACTGAAAAAATTATTCCGGCAGCTGTCGAGTTTGTCGATATTGCTGGTTTGGTTAAGGGTGCAGCTGCTGGTGAAGGTCTTGGAAACAAATTCCTTTCCCATATTCGTGAAGTCGATGCTATTGCCCATGTGGTTAGAGAATTCGAGGATTCTGATGTACTGCGAAGTGATAGCTCGACTGATGCAAAGAGTGATGTTGAAACGATTAACACGGAGCTGATATTGGCTGATCTGGAAACGATCGAGAAGTTAGTTTTTGGTGCTAAGAAGGATGTCAAAGCCAAGGAAAAAAGTGCTGAGAAAAAATTGGAAGCCTACCTTAAACTTAAAGGAGGGTTGGAAAAGGGAACATTGGCCAAAGATATTGAGATTGATCCCGAACTAGCGGTTGGTTTACCGCTGATAACTATCAAGCCCACGATTTACGTTATTAACGTTGCTGAGTCCGAGTTGAAACAGGCAATCAATTTGGAATTAGAACCAAAGGTTGTTATTTGTGCCAAAGTCGAAGCTGAGCTAGTTGAATTAAATCCTGATGAGCAAAAAGATTACTTGAAAGAGTTAGGATTACATGAATCAGGATTGGAAAGGTTGATTAGCGAAAGTTACAAGCTACTCGGCTTGGTCACTTACTTCACTGCCGGTGAGAAGGAAGTTCGTGCCTGGACTATACATATTGATACAAAAGCACCTCAAGCAGCGGGTGTAATCCACACAGATTTTGAAAAAGGCTTTATTAAAGCGGAGGTGATTAACTGGGAAAAGCTTGTTACTGTTGGTGGTTGGAATCAAGCAAGGGAAAAAGGTTTAGTTCGCCTTGAAGGTAAAGACTACCTCTTCCAAGACGGGGACACGACCATTTTCAAATTCAACGTTTAAAAAAAGAGCCGACTGCTTCGAATGTGGAAGCAGCCGGTTTTGCGTTGGCATCGTGCGAACTCGTGTCAGCAGCCGTGACGTAGGGTATTACGAGTGGATGGGACGCATTTGCCGATGGTAAGCCAGACGTCGTTTCACTTCATTAAGTTTCTCTTCCTCCCGTTGACGGCGTTTCGCATCACGCACGAGGCGCGCGATTCGAGAGCGCAGGACTGATGGACGCTTCTTCGCTGGCGTTCCCCGCATCTTCAAGCGCAGCCGGCGCAGTTGGTTGACGTCGATGCCACCGTTGCTCGTGATGCAGAGGTTAACTTGCCGTCGGGTGTTGCGGTGGCTCTTGTGTGAACCGTCCGACGGTTGGAGGATTCGGTGCAGGTACCCTGTCACCGTTTCACGTCCTTCCTCGAGAAGCAGGTGACCCGCTCTTTCGAGAGCGATGGCTCGGGGAACACAATTTCCCGCATCCTCCCACGCAGGGATATTTAGTTCCATGGTGGACTCTCCCTTCGGTAATGACCTGATTGCTCGCTTACTTCTGGCCTATAATATAAAACTAATTGAGCTAAATTGCAAATCCAGTTTGTAGGTGGAGAAAAATTGGGCCGAGTGCAGGGTGTGCAATCGGCCCGTGACGGACTATTCGGTTGGTTTGGCGTATCAGGCTGCGGTGTTTCGCCTCTGGCGTTCGGAGCGTTCTGAGTTGTCGATCATTGCCCAGAGACCGTTGCTGAAAGCGTCGGCTTGTTCGCTCCTTGGTGCCTTGGCGACCTTCGCCAGAAACTTGCGCAAGTTGTGTGGTCTGATGCAGAGCCCTTCGGCGGTGCCGTCGAAAAGTTGCTTGTAGGTCAGCCCAAGCACCGGCCGTCGCCGAGGGTTGGCGTAATCGTACAGGTGTCGAAGCATGTGATGCTTGACACGAGTGTCGAGCTGCGCTGGCGCTTTGGACGCTGCGGCCGCAATCTTACTCCGATCTATCTTCATCTACGACTCCTTCGTAAATAGCCTGCCTTATCCGATAGGCGAGATATTATTACTTATCAAGCAAAAATGCAAATCCTTTTGATTTTTCTAGGTTCTTGCCTGTAAGTTAGGACCTATGATATACTCCGAGCGAAATATTCTTAGGGAAGAAGAAATAATGGAAAAATACGAACTTTTAGTTTTGTTTGCGGAAGATACGACAGAACCTGACCAAAAGAAGCATGTCGACGCAATCAAAGATATAATCGAAAAAAACAAGGGCAACCTTACAGAAACTGAAAGTTGGGGCAAGAAAGCCTTAGCTTTCCAAATTGGCCAGAGTAAATCTGGTTTTTATTGGTTGTTAAAACTTGAAGGGCCAGCGGTGTTGCCAAAGAAACTCAATGATAGCCTGCGAATAGAGGATAACGTCTTGCGTTTTATTATCACAAAAATTGTAATTGTGAAAAAGATTGCCAAGAAAACCAAAAAGGTTGAACCAAAGAAAAAACTAGCAGAAACATTTATTAGGTAAAGGAGGAACTATGTCGTCTCGTTCACTTAACAAGGTAATGTTGATCGGAAATCTTACTCGTGACCCGGAACTTCGTTACACACCCAATGGGGCTGCAGTTTGTTCGTTTGGGCTTGCCACTAACCGTAGTTGGGCTAGTGGAGACGAGGGCGAACGAAAAGAAGAAACTGAATTTCACCGAATTGTTGCTTGGAATAAGCTTGCCGAGCTCTGCTCACAACTTTTAACTAAGGGGCGCAAGGTTTATGTCGAAGGTCGTTTGCAAACCAGATCTTGGGAAGGCCCCGAAGGTGAGAAACGTCAGGCAACCGAAATTGTGGCTGAAGATATGGTGCTTCTAGACTCTCGTCGAGATGGTGGTCCTGAGATAGCACATAAAGACGAGGCTGTAGAGACTTCTAAAGTTGAAGAAGAGAATCACGACGAAACAAAGAACGAAGAAGACAAGAAAGACAAGAAAAAAGACAAAGGTAAGAAAGAGGATGAGCCCGAAGAGAAACCAGACAAAAAATCAGATGAAATAGATATTGATGATATACCGTTTTAGGAATTTAAAAAATGATTGAAAGAAATACAAGAGTTCGAACAAAAAAAGTTTGTAGTTTCTGCAAAGAGGAAACAATTCCTGATTACAAGGATGTAGTTTCAATGCGCAGGTTTATCTCCGATAGAGGCAAGATAGTCAATCGTGTCCGCAGCGGCGTTTGCTACAAACACCAAAGAATTTTGAGCAACGCGATCAAGAGGAGTAGGTATATGGCTCTAATGCCATTTAGTGTTTCTGTGCGATAAATTAAAATATATTGTTGTCTAAGAAGCCAAAATGCCCCAAGCCTTCCCAAAAACCATAATAATTGATGTCGGAAAATCCTGGACAAAGGCTTTCAGAGTTTCCAACGATAAAAACAAGTTGGTTATTGAAAAGAAAGTCAGTCTTCCGACTACGGTTGGTGATATTTCTTTTTCCGCAGACTTGCTTTTGAAAGACCTTAAAGCGACTAAACAAATACCAATTGTTGTCACCGGGTCTTTGCCAGAAGCAGAAAATCTGGCAAAAGACCTTGATGGTCTCTATGTTGATGCTTACAATGCAGAAGATTCATTTTCAAAATGGCTTTCGAAGAATGATTTCAAATCTCCAGTTTTCCTGAGTACTGGTGAGTATTCGTACGCAGCTAATTTGAAGATAAATCAAATTGGAGCTTTCATAACAGCTGAGGTAAATGAGACCGATATTGAAAACTATTTTGGAAATAAATCTCTCAAACCGCAGGCAATTCCAACTACTCCGGTAGATCTCGAGATAGAGGAGGCGTTTTATCGAGTTGCTTTTGCACACAATAAGAACTTTCAAAACGCTAAGAATGTAATAAATATTGTAGTTACTGGTGCTTTTTTCTCACTTGATCCACAGAAATCCAAACTAGCACTAATAATTCTCGATATCCTTTCAAAAGGCAGAGTAGCTCAGGTCAAGCTTGACCGCTATCAGTTTTTTCATGGTTTTGGGGCTCTCCTCAAAAAACATCCAGAGATAGCCGATTGGGAAACAAATTTCATGCAAGATCTCGGAGCCTTCATATCTTTTGGTGGAAGGGGTCGAGTGATGCTCGACTATGGATTTACCGAAAATCAGGAGTTGGAAATTACTGAAGATGAAATTGCCTTGGTTCCAGCACCAAGCAAGCAAAAGATTGAAATAACTTTTATGGAAAAGGAAAAAAAGAGAGTAACCCTGCACGGGGGCTCTTTTGGGGTGCTGCTTGATGGCCGCACCAAACCTCTCAAGATAGCTTTTGGCCGGGCAGACAGTCGTGCTGCAATGAAGCGCTGGCAGGCAGCAATTGAAAAAGTGGAGATGATAGAATGATTTGCCCTCTTTGGCACAGAGTAAACATCAATAACCAATTTGACCTCGTACGGCCGTTTGTGGGTACTTGTAAACCTTCGGTAAAAGTTAATGATAAGGTCGAGGCAGAGAGTGTGATTGCACATTGTGAAGTTTCAGCTGGTCAGAGACTAGTGAAGGTAGCAAATGTTTTGGGGGTAAGTCGCCATACAGTTAAAAAGTATTTGCTACGTAATGTTGGTGATCGTATATACCAGGGTGAAATAATTGCTCGCAAAAAGGGTGTTTTGGGAGTGGGAAAAAATGAGCTGAAGAGTCCGGTCGATGGTGTCATCACTGATGTCGATAAAAATGGTGATTTACTCGTAAAGTTTTTGCCTATGCCTGTGAGATTGGTAGCTGGTGCTTCGGGGTTAATTAGTAGTATTAGGGAGGATTCGATAACAGTACGTACTTTTGGTACAGAAATAACAGGTGCAGTTGGTTTGGGAAAAAGCCGGGAAGGAATAATAAAAGTCATTGGCAAACCGACAGAATTTATTTTACCACAAAAAATAGACGCAACCTGCCAGGGAAGAGTGTTGGTGGGAGGAGCACATATTGATCGGGCAGCGATCGAGAAAGCTCTGACTATCGGGGTTAAGGGTGTAGTTGTCGGAGGTATTGATTATCGGGATTTTATTAGTCTTGGTGTCACAAGTGATGTTGGTATTACGATTATTGTTACCGAAGGTTTTGGTACAGTGAGTATGGGCAATGATATTTACGAAGCTTTTAACAAACTGAATGACAAGTTTGCCTTTGTTAATGGGTCTGAGAGAACGATACTCGTACCAGAGGATAGAAAAGTGGTTGACAACAAACCAATCGTCCAGGAAACCTGGCGAGAGTTAAAGGCGGGAGATTTAGTTCGATATTTCCGACCAGATTCTTCGGAACTTGTTGGGGTAGTTGAAGATATTAGTGAAGATGACGTAGAATTAAGCTCTGGACTTTCGACCAGAATTGCCCAAATCAAATTTATTTCCGGCAATAAAATTAATGCAGCAGCAGCGAATCTCGAGATAATTTCATAAGTGTAATCAAATATACGTCTTTGTATAATGGAACAAGAAAAAAGTCAAAACCCACAAATCTTCCCGAAGTTTATCATTGCAGTTTTTCTGTTTGTACTTGGTATTTGGATTGGACGCAATGTTGCTATTCCTTTTTTTCCGGAAGCCGACCAGCCAAAGTACCAAGTTCTCAATAGACTCAATTCCAAAGACGATGTAGATTTTTCTACTTTCTGGGAAACTTGGGACAAACTTAATACAACTTTTCTCAACAAGAAAGATCTTGCTGGTGAGAAGTTGGTTCAGGGCGCAATCGAGGGTTTGGTGAATGCTGCCGGGGATCCTTACACTTCCTATTTCAATCCTGATGATAATACCTCTTTTAACAACGAGCTCTCAGGTACTTTTGAAGGAGTTGGTATGGAGCTTGGTGTAAAAGAGAGCAAGTTGGTAGTTATTGCCCCACTAGATGACTCCCCAGCAAGCAAAGCGGGGATTTTGGCAGGAGATCGAATTGTGGAGATCGAAGGCAAGGATGCCACAAAGTACTCAATCGCTGATGCTGTTTCAATGATTCGTGGCAAGGCGGGAACAAAGATAAAAATTACCTTGACGAGGGAAGGTAGGGTAGACCCGCTAAAACTAGAACTAACCAGGGCGACTATCAGCGTCAAGTCAATAAAATCACGTTACGAAGGAGATGTAGCAATCATCAATATCACTCGTTTTGGTGATACTACAAAAGAAGAATGGGACAAAGTGGTTAGTGAGTACATAACCAAAGGTACCAAAAAGATTATCATTGATCTTCGCAATGATCCGGGCGGTAGACTCGATGTTGCGATAGCAATTGCAGGAGAATTTGTAACCAAAAAGGACAGTGTTGTCCAACAAGAAGACTCCGATGGCAAAAGACAACAGTTTTACTCTCAGATAGACGGAAGACTGCAAAATGTTGAAGCCGTCATACTCATAAACAAAGGTAGTGCCTCTGCTTCGGAAATTGTTGCTGGAGCGCTGCAAGATTACAAGAAAGCTACAGTTGTTGGGGAGACAAGTTTTGGTAAAGGTACCGTCCAAGCGGTTACGGATCTCAAAGATGGTTCGGGTTTACATATTACTATAGCCAAATGGCTCACCCCAAAAGGTAATTGGATCCATGGAAAAGGGATCAAACCTGACGTGGAAGTGGGTCTAACCGAAGCTGACGCTCTTGCTGGAAAAGACCCCCAGTTGCAAAAAGCTTTGAGTTTATTAAAATAAATTTGGCATGCAAATACAAGAAATAAACAATTTTCTACAAAAATACAAACAGCAGCTCTTGATTGCAGCCGCGGTTGTAGCCGGATTAATATTATTTCTTGTACTTTCATTTGTTATTGTTGTTAGCTACCCAACTTGGTACCAAAAACTTTCTTTCAAAGATTCTATTCCTGAATTTTTGCGTCCCCAAACAGAGTTCGCTAGAACTGGTGCTGGCACTGCTATTCGTACTGTGGAAGAGTCGGCGATTATCGATGTGGTTGATAAGACTTCTGTGGCAGTGGTGTCGATAGTTGCCAAGACAGTAAGTTTTGATCCAGATCGAGGAGCCGTGACTGACCAGCAGGGTATTGGAACTGGTTTTCTCATTGAAGCGGATGGTTTGATTATTACCAATAACCATGTGGTTTGTTCGGAAGGCGTTGACTATGCAGTTGTGACGAAGGACAAAAAAACCTACGACGTCAAAAAGATTGATCTTGATCCGTCAAATGACATTGCAATTCTGCGAATTGAGGCCAAGAACCTGCCGTTTCTAGAACTGGGAAATTCCGATCCAGAAGTACTTAAAGCCGGTCAAAAAGTCATTGCTATCGGTAATGCCTTGGGGCAGTTTCAAAACAGTGTCACCGTCGGTGTAGTTTCTGGTTTAGGTCGAGGAATTACAGCCGGCAATACTGGCTGTGCGAACCAACAGGGCCGTGAAACTTTGCAGAATGTGATCCAAACTGATGCAGCACTAAATCCTGGAAATTCCGGTGGGCCTCTGCTGGATCTGTCTGGGAGGGTGATTGGTGTTAATTTTGCTATTTCAGGAAGCGGTGAAAATCTTGGTTTTGTTATCCCCATAAACCGTGTTAAAGATATCATTGATCAATACAAAAAAGACGGTAAGATTGTCAAACCCTATCTTGGAGTTGTTTACCAAACCATTGATAGTGATATCGCTAGTGTTCAGAAGGTCCCACAAGGAGCTTTTGTTCGTCGGGTAGTTAGCGGTTCTCCAGCCGACAAAGCCGGAGTAGAGGCAGGGGATATAATCACGGAGATAAATGGTCAGAAACTAGGAGAAGATGCTGATCTGGTATCGGTTTTAAATACATTAAAGGTAGGTCAAAAAATTGAGATCAAGGTTTACCGAGATGGAAAGACAAAATCACTTTCTGCAACTCTTGGAGAAGCTCCAACTAGTTAAATTTCTTTGACAACAAATTCCAAATTGAGATAGCATATAAATATAAATGGCCACTGACCCAAAGACTTCAAAATTTACACCAAGAACTTGGTTTTCCCTTTTGCTAGTTGGTTTGTTACTTATTTCTATTGCACTGACGCAGATTGCCACCCGTATCACACGTGACAACCGTTCCCAAGCAGCTAGCCCTTCATTGACGTTTTCCTACTCCCGACCGAACTCTTACTGGACAATGAGATCTACAACTTGTAGCAATAATGGAAACATTAGCGGAACTACGTCAGGTCTTTCAGCAGTTAGTGGAACTTATGAATTTAGCCCTTACTGCTATGTTAGTTGGACTGTGCGTCCTGTAAGTGAAAATTTCACAGTCATGAGATCAGGTTCTGGTAATGCGAATGGTGTTGGTACATTTTCGATCAGGTGGGAGTGGGATTATGATATGCGGATTTATCCAGCTTCGAGTGGGAGTTGTAGTGCGGCTGGTACAAATTGTAAAAGTATCCATGAAAATTCGACCGACAGCTCATCTTTTAGAAATACTTTTACTGAGCTGCTTTATAGCACAACCTATCTTGGTGATGTCTGTGCTCCAAATTGTAGCTCTGGTAATTGGTCCGATATGGGTATTACGGTTGGAACAACAACGGCCGCACCACCACCTCCACCACCGCCACCTCC
>CAYHXX010000005.1:0-54497 GCA_964360785.1 uncultured Gammaproteobacteria bacterium
ACGTCAATATTGGCCACGAAGCGTCTGTTTCCAAAATCGGTGAAGACCAACTTTTCTACCTTATGAGCCGGGGGATGAGTGAAAACGACGCCACCAGTATGATCGTCAACGGTTTCATCGAACCAATCGTTAAGGAGTTGCCTTTGGAGTATGCTTTGGAGTTGAATCGGTTAATTCAGCTGGAAATGATTGGAGCGGTGGGTTAGCCATCACCTTTTCAAAAAGGTGACACCAAAACCATTTGCTTACTGCGCGTGCTAAAGAAATTCAAGTCGCTCAAGCAAAATTACTAAACTCACCCGATAGAATCGGGTTCAAACAAAGTAATTTGTGCTAGGTCGCTTTGTTCAATTTCTTTTTAACGCATGCTCGTAACGCAAATTAAACTTATGAAAGAAATTAATTTGAATTTAAAAGAAAACCAGGAAGAAGTTTTGCCTTTGGTTTGGACTAGTGGGTCAGAAGAGATTGTAATTAATGCTACTTTATCAGGTCGGGGAGCAAGGTTAAATGTTATCGGAGCTTTGTTTCTGGCGAATTCTGATCAAGTGAAATTAAACATAAATATTGAACACATTGGTGAAGATACTTTTTCCGATACTTTAATCAAGTCAGTTTTGACCGACCAAGCTAGCGGTAATTTTTATGGTTTGGTAAAAATCAAAAAAGGAGCTAAAAATACCAACACTTACTTCCGAGAAGACGCCTTACTACTTTCAAAACAAGCCAGAGCCGAGGCAATTCCCTCTCTTGAAATTGATGAAAATGAAGTCAAAGCCGGACACGCTTCGACAGTCGGTCCTGTGGACCCGGAACAGATATTTTACTTGATGAGTCGTGGTGTTACTCAAACAGACGCTAAAAGAATGGTAGTCCAAGGTTATTTCCACAGTGTTTCAGAGCTCCTTCCAACCAAAGAGCAAGAAACTCTTAACACATTTCTCTCCAAAAAGTTTAGAATTTAGTTAATGTTTCCTGATTTAAAAACGAAGGTTATCTATCTCTTCATCTTTTTGGTTTTTCTAGGTTGGTTTTGGTTGGTTTTTTCAATTTAAATGGGCAGTTTTTGCAGGGTCAAGATCCTAAATCGGTAATTTGGATGCGTTACGGATTGCTCGCCTGGATACCATTTCTGCTATCGGTACTTTATCGGGCGAGAAAGATTGGGAAACTAAGAAGTAGGGTACGGGAGGAAAATTTAGCTGAGGGTGGGATTGAAGAAGCTCAAGTATTTCGAGATTTAACAGATTTGGAAAAAGAGCGTTTAATCGGATTGTCTAAAGAAAAAGGAAAGACTGATTTTTACCTTGACTCTCGTTCACCTGTATTTAGAATTCAAGGTAGTGCTCTTTCCGAGGTTATATTTTACCAAGATGGTAAACCACACAATGCACTCCATATTCGTGGAAAAACTTTTGCTGGGGATGAGCTAGAGCAAGTTAAGAATATCCTATCTTCTATAAAGGAGGACAAAGAGTATGCAGTTGAATACAGCCCACGGACCAAGCATGTCTGGAAAATCTACAAGACAGAGGATATTTAGTTTAGTTTTCTCTCCAAAAAGTTTAGAATTTAAACGTCTATGAAAATTGAATTCTCCAGACACGCCTTAGATCAGCTAAAAGAAAGACCAAGAATAACTAAAGAAATGGTAATTGAGGCAATTGAAAATCCAGAGGAGGCGCTGGAGAGTTACAAGGGAAGAAAACTCTTTCAAAGAAACTATCAAAAGGAAGTTCTAGAGGTTGTAACAATCGAGGAAAGTGGTAAAATTATCATAATTACAGAATACTTTTTGGAGAAATAACTTGAAAATTACTTACGATAAAAAAATGGACGCCATCTATATAAAATTAAATGAAAAAGTAGCCTATCACCAAACAAAAAAGGTTACGGATAATTTATTGGTAGATTATTCCAAAGACGGTAAGGTGGTTGGTGTAGAAGTATTGGATGCTTCCGAAAGTATGGTGGTACCTTCAAAAGAAAAAAGAAGTGTACTTATAGAAAACATTTAAAGAATGAAAAAACTGCTCTCAACTAAAAAATTTCAAGCCGGATTCACCCTAATCGAACTACTGATCGTGATTGTAATTATTGTGATTGTGATCGGTGTGGGTGCTGCTTCCTATACTACTGTTGCCCGAAACGGACGAGACGCCCAAAGAAAATCCGACATTGAAAAGATGCAACTCGCTCTGGAAGAATTTTTTGCCGACAATGGTGCGTACCCTGATGAAGGTTGGATAAGTGGGGCCTCTCCTACAAACTATGATAGGGTGACTTGCATGATAGATGGAAGTGGAAGGGCTACTGCCGGAATAGCAGTTGGAGAGGCCTTTACCTGTGGTGGAAGGACTTACCTGAGTAGCATGCCGGCCGATCCATCCACTGGCCTTGGGTATTACTATGAGAGTGACGATACTTTTTGCGTACCTCCTGCCAGCCCACTTAACCCCTGGGCAAATTGCCGAAAATATACCATTTGGGCTGAATTGGAAAACCCTAATGATCCAGACAGATGGGTTGATGGCCAGGATATTATTTGTGACGCAGCTAAAAAATCCTCAAATCCGTTAGACTCAGACGGTTGGTATGATGGTCTTTACGAGGATAATTACAATGGTAACTATTGTGTCCACAATTAGATTCTTTCCAAAATCTTCCTAAATTTTAGGTTTCCTGGCCGCAAAGCACGTAGCGAATTTTAGTCCAAAGGACGCAAAATCCGTCAGGATTTTTAGCCGTTCCAGGCGCAAAGCACGTAGCGATTTACATTAAACCCGCTAAAGTCTAAAATACCCCCTACTTATGCTTGAAAATATCCAAAAAATCCGTAAGGACTTTCCGATCCTTTCACGGAAAATCTATGGTCACGACTTGGTCTACTTTGATAACGCGGCCACCAGCCAAAAACCAAACCAAGTTATCGATGCTATTTCTGATTACTACCAGAACCACAATGCCAATGTCCATCGGGGAGTCCACAAACTTTCCGAAGAAGCCACCGAAATGTATGAGGGAGTTAGGAAAAAAGTTGCTGATTTTATCAACGGTGGCGATAAGCGCCAAATAATTTTCACCCGTAATGCTACTGAAAGCATAAATTTAGTTGCCTACAGTTGGGGGAGGGCAAATATTAAAAAAGGTGACGAAATACTTTTAACAGAAATGGAACATCATTCCAACCTAGTCCCGTGGCAAATATTAGCTCAGGAAACAGGAGCCAAACTTAAATTTATCCCAATTGATGAACATGGAGAGCTCCGAATAAAGAATAACGAGTTAAAAACATATCTGACTCCCAAAACCAGACTTGTTGCCCTGACTCATGTTTCCAATGTCCTTGGCACAATCAATCCAGTCAAAGAAATTATTTCTGATATCAGAGATCTGAAATCTGACATTTGTATTTTGGTGGATGGAGCTCAGGCAGTGCCGCATATTCCAGTCTCAGTGCAGACTTTAGGTTGTGACTTTTATGTTTTTACTGGCCACAAAATGCTCGGACCGACCGGAATCGGGGTGTTGTGGGCCAAGAAAGAGCTGCAAGAAGCTATGCCACCGTTTCTCGGCGGAGGCGATATGATTCTTGAGGTTGAGCTTGAAAAAAGCAGTTACAATTATATTCCTTGGAAATTTGAAGCCGGAACCCCTAATGTTGCCGGCGCGGTTGGTTTGGGAGCAGCTTGTGATTATTTGTCTAAGATTGGTATGAAAAGTGTCCGTGAACACGAACAAGATCTCACAAAATATGCCCTTGACCAGTTGAGATCAACCCCAGGGGTTGATATCTATGGGCCGGAAAAGCTTGAAAGACGAAGCGGTGTGATTTCCTTCAACATAGTTAACAATCCGCCAGCCGGCGGAGGCAAAGTGGTAGTCCATCCTCATGATCTCGCTTCGATACTTGATCTCGAGGGGATAGCCATCCGTAGCGGTCACCACTGTGCTCAGCCTTTGATGAAAATACTGAAAATCCCAGCGGCGGCCAGAGTTAGTTTTCATATATACAACACCAAAGAAGAAATTGATAAATTGGTTCCGGCAATTGAGAAAGTTAAAAAGACTTTTAAGATCTAGTAGTTTATGTTACCTTTTCAAAAAGGTAACACCAAAACCTTCGCCTTGCTTGCGCTGCTAAAGAAATTCAAGTCGCTCAAGCAAAATTGCAAACTCGTCAAGGACTCCTCAAACAGTGCAATTTGTGCTAGGTCGCTTTGTTAAATTTTTTCTTAACGCATGCTCGCAACGGCGTAATTCATAGATATGAACGATCAGTATTTATACAGAGAAACTTTATTAGAAAGGCTTGCTAACCCGGTAAATCAGGGAGTCATTGATAAGCCGGACTTGGAAGCGCGCTTAGTAAATCCACTTTGTGGTGATGAAGTTTTACTTCAGTTGAAAGTCATAAATGGGGTTATCGAACAAGCAGTCTATTCAGGTAATGGCTGTGCAATTTCGCAAGTTTCTGCCGACTTTTTAGCCGAAAAACTCCAGGGCAAAAACTTAGAACAAATTGAAAGTATTACCGATAAGGATATACTAGAAAATCTTGGAATCAATCCCGGACCAGCAAGACTCAGATGCGCACTGTTGTCTTTTGAAGTTCTAAAAAAAGCGCTAGAAAAATAAAAAAATGTTTCTAAAAAAACATTCCAAACTCATACTTTTTTCCTCCCTAGGCCTTATCTTGTGCCTCTTCCTTGCCTTTGTACTCCTGCGGGGTTATTTTTTTGGATCAGCAAAAGCGGGTAATAATTGTGCTTTTGGTTCAAACGAGAGCACTGTTTCTGCCAGGACTTTAGTTTCATTTTCCTCAGAGCAACTAAGAGAATTTGATGGTGTCAAAAAGACCAAGATTTACATTGGACTGGATTGTTTAGTTTATGATGTTACCGCTGGAAAAGATCAATACTACGGCGAGGGTAAACCTTATCACTATCTTGTAGCTAGGGATGCAAGTGCGCAACTAAGAATCTTCGGAGGCGATATAATAAAAAGCAAATATCCAGTTGTTGGGACCCTTGGAAACTAACAAATGAAAAAACTGTACCCAGACCATCTAACAAAAAGGCAAACAATCGCAGTGGTTGTTGTGAGCGCGATTTTGGGAACAATCCCATTATTTGTCTACGAAGCCCAGAAACCTGCACCTAATTCCGAGGTGGAGGCTGCCACAGTTGTGTTGAAGCAGTTCCCAGGATTGGAATGGGCAAAGCCGAACCAAGAAAAAGTTAGCGTTTTGTTAAAAGAAGGTACCAGTGAGGAAAGTCTAGTCTTGGCGACTGGTCAGAAATCTTCTGCAATCAGTACCACAAATATCTCTACTGAAATCGCGGCTTATTATGCAGAGCAGTTTACCAAAAAAGGTTTTGCTCAGATCAAATCATATGGTGATCCAGAAACAGATAAATATTGGGTAAAACGTTACCGTAAAGATCGGCAGTATTCAGAAGTTCAGTATTACCCAACTCCTTACGAAACAGATAGCTTTACAACAGTTTTATTCTTTGGAATCCTGCCGGAGGGGAAGTCAAATATTTAGATGTTTACAAAATTGAGGGTATTTTTGTTTAAAGGTTGGTTAGTTGAGGCTCTATTCTTAACACTACTGACTTTAATGGTTACTCTGACTATTGCTTATGTTTCTGACTACTTTTATAAGGTGAGCTTTGGGAAGCAAACTTTTGAAAAAGGAAAACTGACTTTGGTAGACACAAACGGGTCTAACTCTCCGGTGAATACAAATTCGAATTCAACTCAGAACAGTGCAAATAGTACAGGTTCCACAACGGCCCCATCGACAACCACCCCACCAACCACTGGGACACAAACTCCACCACCTTCGACTCCGCCACCAACCACACCACCACCAACACCTCCTCCAGCACCGTCAGGCTGTTTTGTGACTGTAAATGGATATTTGTACAACATGCAGTCGGCAATTGGTGTAACCTTAACCGATCCTCCTACACAAAAAACTAGAAAGCACACGAGTGGAAATTTCAATTGCGGAAGTTACAATGCTCCGACTAATATGACAAGTACTTATATGAGTAAGCATAATGGTATGGGGTGTGCTCAACGGTTAGCACCTTACATTTACACACCACCGGCACCAACAGATCCATCTTGTTAACTATGATAAAAAAAGCTGCTCTAATCTCAATTGGTACTTTCTTACTCACACTCGTGATCTTCACCTTGGTCTACCTGATTTATTCATTTTTGCTCACTGTTTCAGGATCCCCAAAGGCGGTAAGTGCTTTAACCAAAGTTACAATCTACTTATTTTTCTTAAGGCTTACTGGAATCTTAGCCTTTGTTCTGATAGGAATTACGATGCTATTAGGGGCCTTGAGGAGTTTTCTAATTGCTTTTTATAAAACCGCTTCGTTTTGGGAAATCCATACGAAATGGACTTCTTCAGTTGGGATTGGTATGGTTGTTTCGCATCTGGTTATTTACTTTCTTTACCAAAATCGTTTGGGGATTTCCTTTAAATTAGCGAGTTTATTACCCACAACTGTTTCCTGGACTGCCACTAGCAATTTAATATTTATTGGGATTATTTCCCTAATCACGCTCTTCTTTAACGCAATAATTGCCCATATTCCTGGAGTAACTGGAAAGAAATGGTGGCGACCACTGCATATTCTTAACTATTTTGTTCTCTTCCTCATCATTTTCCATGCTTTCTATGGAGGAGGTGATAGTACCAAACCCTTGTTTCGAACGCTCTACTTTTCTTTCTTGGTCCTTGCAGTCCTGGGTATGGTTTATCGGCTGTACAAGGTTTACCGCAAACGGACTAGTTTAAAACCAAAATTGGTAGAAGGTCTGGGTGTAAGTTCAGAAAAAACAGCTAAGTAATGTTATAATTTTTAGCAAGGAGGCACTGATGGCTCATACAGCAAAAGTTGACCGCAGTTTATGTATCGGTAGTGGGGATTGTACAAGAATCGCTTCAAAAACTTTCCAACTTGATGCGGAGAATAAATCAGTCGTTATCGCCCAAGGAGCAGATAGTGACGAACTCTTGATGGAAGCAGCAAAAACTTGTCCGGTGTCAGCAATTATTTTAACTGACTCCTCTGGAGCCCAAGCCTTTCCGTAAATGACTAAAGTTGATTATCTGATCATTGGTGGTGGTATAGCCGGCACCACTGCTGCCGAAGAAGTACGGTCCAAAGATCCAGCTTCTACAATTGCAATCATTACCGAAGAAGCGGACCGGACCTACTCTCGGGTGCTTCTGCCACATTTTCTGCGTAATGAAAATTCTCTAGAGAGCCTTTTTATCCGTACCCCCGAAAGCTACAAAGAAAAAAATATTCAGTTACTCACCAAACTGAAGGTAACTAAAGTTGACTCTCAAAATAAAATCGTTACGACGGTTGATAATCAAACTTTTTCGTACAGTAAACTGTTAATAGCGTCTGGCGGAAAAGCAAACAAACTACCCCTCTCCGGTGCCAACTTGCCCGAAGTTGTTTACATGCGAACTTTGGAGGATATTAGGAAAATAAAAGAAATAATTGGTAGAAGTAAAGAAGCGGTTGTTCTTGGTGGTGGTTTTATCGGGATCGAGTTTGCCCAGAGTTTTCTCAAGAACTCCCTTAAGACAACAGCAATCATTCGCGAAAAATCTTTTTGGGAACCAGTGGTTGGGGAGAACTCCGGGAAACTTTTATCGCAAATTCTCATCGATCATGGGGTTGTCGTCCTTCCGGAAACTCAAGTTACAGAGTTTATTGGTCAAGAAAAGCTTGAGAGTGTCAAGACAAATGTAGGTACGGAAATCAAAGCAGATATCGCTGGAGTTGGGATTGGGATTCGTTTAGAGATTGATTACCTAAAAGACTCTGGGATTAACCTAAATAAAGGTGTTTTGACAAATGAGTTTCTAGAAACTACTGCTCCTGGAGTTTGGGCGGCCGGTGATATCGCGGAATTTTACGACGTAGTTTTTAAACGTACTCATTCTTTAGGTAACTGGGCCAACGCTGCCTCCCAAGGGCGAACTGCCGGTCAAAATATGAGTGGGCAGAGACAAATTTTTGAGACAACAAGTATGTACTCAATCAATATATTTGATAGTAACTTTTCTTTTCTTGGCGATCCAATGGTAGATCAGAACACCGAATTAATTGAGCGTGGAACCTTAGCTGATAAAAAGCTTGGAAGGCTTTTGATTCGTGAAGACACTATTGTGGGAGCGAGTTTGATTAACTTACCAGCGGATAGAAACTCGATCACGAAACTTATAAAGGCTAAAACTAAAATTACTTCTTCTAAGACTAAATTAGCTGATCTTTCTTTCGATCTTTCCACAATCGCAAATTAAAGCTACTTAACTTCTATTTCATCTTCTACACAGACGTTAGTTTGCAATTTTGCGTGAACAGCAGCCTTGGTACCAGGAGGTAAAGCGTTTGGTGAAGTTTTTGTTAACCGAATAGTTACACTTTGTGAATTGCCATAGCTGAAAGTGACTTGGTTTCCAGAAACGGAGGTTACAGTTCCGATAAATTCCTCCGGGCATGATGGTGCTTGTGGGGGAGGTGGCGGATTGACAGCTGGTGGTGGAGGCGCTTTTTGTTGGGAGTCAGAATCCTTACCTGGAGGTGTCGAAACTAATGCTGGTTGGTTTGGGTCTGAGTTGACCAAGACAATCTTAGCTACGGGTGTAGTATTTTGAGTTTCGTTTTGTGAGACAGAAGTGCTATTTTCATTTGATTGAGCCCCTTTCTTCTCCTTAACTTCTCGAAAGTTAGCTGCAAAGTAGATTACCATCAGTAAAGGAATCAGAAGAATAACTAAAGTTATTAGTAGAAAAAGGTTTCTTACCGAATTCCAATTGGAATTATTGTTTTTCCCCATCACAAAATAATAGCATAAACATTGCTTATCACAGAAAATATATCGTAATTGGCAACCCATAGGAATTGACTTTTAGCTTCAAATATGTTATAGTTGCACCCTTAGTCAGCACTCGCTGGCTTTTTTGTTCGAAGGGAGAACAAACGTGAGGTCATTGGTCAGTTCATACCTGGCCACCCCGCTAGTGATCATCACCATGATGCTCTTAGCGACGGTGGGATCAAAGGCAGCCCCAGCTTATGGCTGGGAACTGTCAGCCGACTGTGTTGACGCCGACACGATCGTGGGAACAACCACGGTGCCGAATCCTCCCCAGACCTTCGAGGTCTTCGCCGAGGATCACGTTCCGGGTCACGGGTGGCAAGAAGTCGATGGCTCAAGGCACGAGTACACGTCCTACAAGGGACAAATGGAATTTGTGCTCGATGTCAGCGGGACAAGGGATGGTGCCGATCTCTACATCGTCGGTCTCTCGACCGGTGAAAAGACAGACCCACCATTCCCGACCTGTCCTGAGGCGACTCCGACGGCGACATCAACGCCGACTCCAAATCCGACGGCAACGAACACGCCGGTGTCGCCAACGGCGACGAAGACTTCGGTACCCAACAAGCCGACGCGGACACCGACGCAGGTGGTTCCGACGGCAACGAGTACCAGGGTCATCGCGACCACCTCGACACAGCAGGTACCAACGTCAACGAAGACGTCGGTCATCCAGCTGCCGAGGACGGGTACTGGTGGTGACGAACCTAGTTACGGTAGGGGCAAAACGATCTTCGCGATCTCTACCTCAGGGTTTGTTGCCATGATCGTGGTATATGTGTCTGGAGTGCTGGTCTACCTCCAGATGAAACATCCCCACGAGTAACTTCAAGACCGCTTTTTTGGCCGCCAGAACTGGGTTCTAACCCCAACTGGCGGCCACCTTCTTAATTTTTCCAACTATCTGTTGACAAGAATTTACAGGGGAACTATAGTTAAAAACTTTTTAGTATAATTAACTTTTGGCAAAGGAGCGCAATGGATTTAGAAACAATAATTTATATTTTAGTATTTACCTTCATCGGCAGTATGCTCTCGCTTGCTGGTGGCTTCATCCTGCTTAAACGGAATTTATGGGAAGGGGAGAATAGTGTTCACCTACTTGCGTTTTCTGCTGGTGTACTACTGGCGACAGCTTTTCTCGATCTTTTTCCCGAGGCTTTGGAAGAGTCGGCTGCAGATCCGAATATTTTTATTTTCGGTTTGCTCGGCGTCGTAACTTTCTTTTTCTTAGAGAGACTTTTTGTGAGTTTTCATCCCCATGACGATACGGATCTTGAGGGTACGAGGAGAAAAAGTGTTGTAAGCTTAGTCCTTTTCGGTGATGGTTTTCATAACTTTATTGATGGTTTTGTTATTGCCAGTAGTTTTCTGGTTAGTATACCTTTAGGTGTAGTTACCTCCTTGGCGGTAGCAGCCCATGAGATTCCTCAGGAAATTTCTGATTTCACTATTTTGCTAAGGAGTAATCTCGGAGCAAAGAAAGCAATTGTCTTCAATATTCTGTCAGGTTTAACAGCCATGGCAGGAGCAATAATTGCAATTTTTGTCTCTTCTTTTATCGAGCCGTTTCTGGGATTGGTTCTCGCTTTTACGGGAGGAATGTTTATTTATATAGCAGCTTCAGGTATCATTCCTGAGCTACAGCATCTCTACCTCAAAGATCGGAAATGGCACCAAGCAATTTTCTTTGTTATTGGCCTTTTAACAACCTACACACTTATTCAGTTACTTCATGTCTAGGTTGACACTTGGGGCATTTGACGATACGATTATTTAGATATGACAGAAAAAGCTAAAAAAGTTTTAGTTGTTGACGACGAAGATTCTGTACGCGAGATCTATCGTCACGAGTTTCTTAACAGCGGTTATACAGTTGTTGTAGCAGCTGACGGAGAAGAAGGTTTGCTCAAAGCCGGAGAAGAGCAGCCCGATATCATGTTACTCGATATCATGCTTCCAAAAATGAGTGGTATCGAAGTTTTGCGGGCTTTGAAAGAAAACGAGCTTACCAAAAAGATTCCTGTATTACTTCTGACCAACCTCGGTGAAGAAACAATCATTAAGGAAGGTTTTGAACTTGGAGCCGATGGTTATTTGTTGAAAGTTTCCTACACACCTTCGCAGGTTGTTGAAGAAGTTAAGAAGTTCTTTGAGGGTGGTTCCTAGTTTATAAGAACTCACTTTACGTAATTCTCCCCATAAGCTAAAATTTAGCCTCAATGATCACCAAAAAAAATGTCGAAGATAAGTTGCGAGCAGTTCTCGACCCCGAACTAGGAATAAATATTGTCGATCTAGGTTTAATTTATAAAATAACAACTTCAGGAAACGATACCAACATTTTAATGACTCTGACCTTCCCTGGCTGCCCTTTAGGGAGCACAATCAAAAAAGAAGTTAATGACAAGGTAGGGTCAATAGAGCATATTGGTAAAATAAACCTGAAGATTACTTTTGAACCTCCTTGGAATCTTTCAATGATTAGTTCTGAAGCTCGAGCAGAATTGGGAATGATCTGATGGGATTTAACTATGTCGATCTATTGATAATAGTTCTAGCAGTAGTATTTATTTGGCAAGGTTATCGAGTTGGTTTAGTTGGTGGTTTGCTCAATCTGCTGATAACTTTAGCTTCCTTTGTACTAGCTACTTTTTTCTATCCCTTGGCGGGTGATATTTTATCCGGGACCTTTAAAATAAATGAAAACATTGCTCGGGTTGCTGGTTTTATCGTAACTTTAACTTTCCTCGAACTGGTTCTAAACACATCCATAACGTATCTTTACGGCAAGATTGCACCGTTGTATCGGCGTTCAAAAATAGTTGCCAAGGCGGACCACATACTTGGAGTTTTCCCATCACTTGTAGTTGGCTTATTCCTAATCTTGTTGGTATCGCTGTTGATCCTGACTTTACCCGTACAAGGTTGGTTGAGAGCCCCAATTCAGGAATCTTGGTGGGGAGAAAATATAGTTCCAAAAGGACTAAGTCTGACACCAACGATCGAGAAGACTTTAAACCGGTTGCCTTACAAAAACCTTGTTTATATTGTCACTCCAGAAAACCCAACTTCTGAAGCAAGCCAAGATCTCAACATTCCACAGGGGGTAAGTTTGTCAACTGATCCACAAACGGAAAAAGATATGTGGGACCTTGTGAACAAAGAAAGGAAGTCGGCGGGGTTGAAAGAAGTTAAGTTTAGTAATGATTTGCGCGATGTCGGTAGAGATCATTGTAAAGACATGTTTGAACGTGGTTACTTTTCTCATTATACTCCGGAAGGTGGTTCGCCTTTTGATCGTATCGATGAAGCAGGGATCGACTACGTTTCAGCAGGGGAGAACCTCGCCTATGCTCCTAGTCTGGCGTTGGCACATCAAGGGCTGATGAATTCACCAGGACACAAGGCCAATATCCTCCGAGATAGTTTTGGTACACTCGGAGTTGGGGTCATTGACGGGGGAATCTACGGCAAAATGTTCTGCCAGGAATTTACTAACTAATGTATAATTGTTGAACGTAATAGCTTTATCGGCAGAGAACTTTAAAATCAAGCTGACTAGGATCTTTGGGTCCGTAGCTCAGCGGTTAGAGCACCACTCTTATAAAGTGGGGGTCGATGGTTCGAATCCATCTGGACCCACCATAAGCCTTAATTGGTTTGATTATTGTGGAACTCTGCCGGTACTGCTGCCTAGTTTATTAAAATTTCCGACTGAAGATGAAACTTATTTACGCCTTGGTTTGTGATCATGCATTTCTTTCGATTGACCGTAAGGTCAATATTATCGGTGTTTTTGAGACAATCAATGCCCAAGCTTTCCCAGTCAATCACCAGAAGTTTACACTGGTTGGTAGTGTCGCACCCTCAAAAGATAAGTTCAAAATGGCTATCGATATTGTTGCGCAAGATTCAGGAAAATCAATATTGAAGGATGTACAGGAGCGAGATGTAGTTTTGCCAGCCAACAACGAAGGTAAAAACTTCAATTTTATTATTGAAATCTTAAACACTGTTTTTCCCAAGGCAGGTTACTATTTAGTAAAGATCGTGATTGATGGTGAGACCTTGTCAGATCTGAAACTTCTTTTGCTTCAGACTACTGAAAATAAAAGCCTAAACTAGAACCAGATGTTATTTCTGATACTACTTCTTGCCACAATTCCCGCCATCTTTTGGTTTTTTGTTTTTCTCCGCGAAGAGAAGTTTGACGCAATACCAAAGAAATTAATCACCAAAGTGTTTGTTATTGGCGCTTTGAGTGGTTTGTTAGCAGTTGTGTTTGAGTTTGTTTTAGTTCTATTTTTCCCCGCTTCTGCTACCAGAGCAGTCTTTGAGCCAGACGAAATTCAAAAATTAGCTTTTTCTACGGCGGTGTTTGCACTTATTATCACCATTTGTGCTGCTGCTATTGAAGAGTTGGTAAAGATATACTCGGTAAAGTGGTTTGCTTACGACAATTTTCAGTTCAACCAAGTTGTCGATGGGGCAGTGCTGGGAGTCAGTGCTGGACTGGGTTTTGCTACCTTAGAGAACATTGGCTATTTTCTTGGGGTTGCAGATAAAGATTTCGGTACTTTTCTAACTGTTTTTGTAGTTAGGTTCTTAGCTACTACTTTACTTCATGCACTTACCACCGGTATTGCCGGTTATTATCTTGGAAAGGCAAAGTTTTCAACAGACAAAGGAGTGTTTTGGGAAGGGTTGTTAGCAGCGATTCTAATTCACGCTACGTTCAATATTCTTCTGTTTAGTGGGCTAGTGCTTGGATTACTGCTAAATATAGTTCTACTTGTTGTGATGCTAGCCTTCTTGATTCGGAGAATGGATAGTACTGAGGCCCAGACTATCTGGAAATTAGTGGTTTTCCGTAGAGATGTAAAAGGATAGCTTTTATAGTTCTTCCAACTTTACTGGTTCATCCAAACTGTTTTGAATGAGGTTTAGATATTTTTCTGTGGTAGCAAGTCGCTTGTGTCCAGCAAGTTTGCTGACCAAGACGAGAGAAGTTCCTGACATTAAGTGATGGGCAACAAAGGTGTGTCGAAGATCGTTTACCTTAGCATCCTTTATCCCAGCGAGACGGAAGTAGCGATCGATTGCAGTACGGATATTACGTACGAGTAGGGGACGCCCGGTCTTGGTGATGAATAATGTTTCTTCCTTTGCGCTTGGACGAGCCTCCAAGTAGCGCTTTAGAGCAGTCTCAGAAGCTTTGTTGAGTGGAACATTTCGATCTGGATAGCTTTCGCCAGCTGGAACATGTAATTCTCCGCTTTTGCCGTTTTCGCCAAACTTAACATCGGAAAGCTTAAGTTTGGCCAACTCGCCAATACGAATTCCAGTTTGGAGGAGAAGTTCGACAATTGCAGATATTCTAATGTCGTCTCTGGCTGCATCACGCAGTGCCCGATACTCCATCTTAGAAAGAATTCTTGGAGGTTTCATATCAAACTTGGGATGTTCGAGTAGGGAAGCTGGGTCGTCAGTGATAAATTCGTTTATTTTTAGAAATCTGAAGAAAGTTTTTGTAGAGTTTGTTTTTCGAGAGATGCTTTTAGGGGTGTAGCCCTCTTTAACAAGTTTGGCCATAAAAGCTTGGAGGTCGGCTGTTGCAATCTCATGGACTTGATGCTTCTTAAGGTTTTCTAGGAAAGCGGCTAGTTGTTCGATATCTTTTCCGTACGCCAAGACAGTCGCGCTACTGCGACCTTGAGACTTAAGATGATCAACAAATTTTGAGTGGGCTTCCTGTACTTTTATCATATAGTTGTGCTCTTTGTGCTAGTTTAACAGTTTCGAGATTTAGTGTCAAGAGACTATGGGATGTTTTATCGCCTTTGTTTCGGTAGCATATTAAAGCTAAGTGGGTATAGTATAATTTAACTATGAGGAAACTCATAACATTTGTCTTTATTGGAGTCTTAGTTCTGCTTAACCTGAATTTTATTCAGGGGAGCTATCAGTCGTTTCAAAAACTAGCTGAAGTAAACAAAGAACAATCCAAGGTAAAAGAGCTGGAGACCAAGAATTCTGATCTCAAGCAGGAACTTCAACAACGGGATTCTACATATTTTATTGAACAAGAAGCACGCAATCGTCTTGGCTATACTCGGTCGGGGGAAACAACTATTGTGATCGAAAGCTCGGAAATTGGTGTTGCGGATAAAGAAAAAGAACAGAAGCAAAAAACTAACTTACAAAGTTGGTTGGATCTAGTTACAAATTAAAAAACTTACTTGATAGAGATATTTCCAGAATATCTTAGTGCCGAAGTCGTATCAGCCTTGATCACAAATCTGTAGCGGCCGGTTGTTAGTGGTGAGTTTTTCGAAAAATCAACAAAACTTTGACCATTTGTAGGTTCAATAACTTCGATCTCACCCTCAGGGTTATAAATCCAAACAGAATCAATATTTTCTGAATTCTTCCAGGAAAAGAACGCAGAAAGTACACAAGAAGCATTTCCTTTATAGTCAAGTTGGAAGATAGCATTGTTGGTTGAAGAAACATCTCCATTGAACTTTTTTGACTGTTTAAAGTTGCAACTGTCAGGGTTTTCTCTACTTTCCATTGTTGCCAAACCGAGGGTATATGCTACCGATAAGCCCACAATCAAAAGTATAAAAGTAGTAACAAAAAGTACAAAGAAATTGGTGTAATAAAGCGGATGCTGTATAGCTTTTTTAGACAGTTTTAGAAGATCCATGGCAGTCCGCCAGAATAGCGGATAAGTTAATGTTACCTACAATAGGTTCAAAAAGTCAAACCTTCGGTTTCTGCATTTCGTTGAAAAGTCAAACCTTCAGTTATGCATTCCTGCGGAAAGTCAATTCCTACGGAATTGGCATTGCTCGCTACTGATAGTGTCTATTCGAACTATAGCGGCTCCGCAAAGTCAATTTAAGAAAATTCAGTCCGTTGAAATGAATGTGAGAGGTTTGACTGAAGCTGATTTCTGTGTTACTATCCACAAGCTCGACGCGGGTGGGGGGTATAGAATCCCGAGAGGCTCATAATCTCTCTTAAGCCGGTGCGAATCCGGCACCCGCTACCAACACAAGCCGTTCCGAAAGGAGCGGTTTGTGCGTTTTCAAGGCCTTTGGTATAATTTGCCCTAACTCAAGGCTGCTTAGCTCAGTGGCAGAGCACCGGACTTATATGATGCTGGTGCATCATGCGTTTGTGATGGCAGGGTAGCTCAGTGGCAGAGCAGCGGACTCATAAGCCGTTGGTCGTGGGTTCAAATCCCACCCCTGCCACCACAAACTAAAGCCGATATTTACTAACAGCTGGTTCAGTCCGCCGAAGGGCGGATTGGATGCGAAGCGTCTGCTTCCAACCGCAGCCACCAATATGAAAGAAATTGAAGCAAAATTCCTGGAAATAAACTTCGAGGATATCCAAAAAAAGCTAAAGAAACTTGGAGTGAAGAAAGTTTTCGACAAAACTTTCCGAGAGGCTATTTATCTACCCCCAAAACCCAGTAAGAAGTATGATGAGTGGTTAAAACAAAGAAAGAGAGTCAGAATTCGTGATACTGGAGAAGAGGTTTTACTTGCATTAAAAGTAAATAAGAAATGGGGACTTTCCGAAACAGAAGAAGTTGAAGTAAACGTTTCCTCCTTTGAAGAAACAGAAAAGTTTTTAAAGTTGCTCGAATTGGAACCACTCCGATATCAAGAAAAACGTAGGATAAGTTACAAAGCCGACAGTGCTCATATTGAAATAGATTTTTGGCCTTGGGTACCTGCTTGGCTTGAAATCGAAGCAGAAAGCGAGAAAAAAGTGAAAGAATGGGCAAAAAAACTTGATTTGGATTGGGGTAAAGCTGAATTTCGAGATGCTGCGGCTGTCTACGAAGAAGTTTATAAGGTAGATATTTTTAATATTGGCAAGGTTGCGTTTGATCTTCCTGACCCAAGAAAATAATGGACAAAATTTCCTTTGAAGATTTTCAGAAAATTGAATTAAGAATCGGTAAGATAACTTCTGCTGAGAAGGTGGAAAAATCCGACAAGCTTTTGAAACTTGAGGTTGATTTTGGAGAAGAGAAGAGACAAGTTATCTCTGGTATTGCCAAAGAGTATTCACCAGAAGATTTAATTGGAAAAAGTTTTGTTTTTGTTACTAACCTAGAACCAAGATCAATCATGGGACAGGAGAGCCAAGCCATGATCATAGCAGCTGATGTTGAAGGTAAAGCAGTTTTGATTGAGCCAGTCAAAGAAACTCCTGCTGGGACAAAACTGCGTTAGCAAGTTAGCTCTGTTGTTTGTCGGTCACTATCTAGCTTGAATCCGCCGTTCGTAGCCCTAACCACAACTGTATCGCTGTCACAGCGTTGGTAGGTGAAATCACTTAAATCCATTTCAACCAAAGTCCCACTATTTACTAATTCTTGCAAATCAATTGGGTAATAACCATATTCAGCAAAGTAGATCGCCAAACTAGTTTGGATGTTTTTGAGATCAACCTGAGTTTTGACATTAGTCGCAATGCTGGTTGGGTTAGAAGTCTCCTGCAGATTAGCCCCACTTTTGTTAGCAGTGGTTGTGGTCGAACGAATCGAATTGGTATAAAAAGTGAAACTAACAGTAATCAAAATTACGAAAAGCAGAGAGGAAATTAATATTGAGACAGCAAAAGCTTTCACATTTAGATCATAGGACAAAAAAGCTCAATTGACAAAATTTAATTAATTAGATATAGTCGAGTCAATGATTCTTAACTTGAACCATTATTGGCACCGAAACACCAACTAGTTGGCGGTTTTGTCGTGTCTTGGTTTAAGTTCATTTTTCCCTACCATATAAAACAACAAAGTCATAACAAAGCTCGCTGACCGGGGCGTTGCTTTGCGACGGGAATTTCCCGTTAGTACGCGAAGAAAGGAGCCGTGATGGAAAAGTCCTGGAACTACTCGCACGGCTAAACCGACGTAGCTAGGTGGTGGGTGAAGTTCAGCCGGTAGGATTTCACCCACCAGCCCAAAAGGAGATGACAATGTGTGACTGTATTGGTCCACGTTTTGATCCGTAGGTAACAGGGATGCTAGCTCCCTTACAGCCTAAATCTATAGGGAAGGAGGGGTCACATGAGCCACGTTTACGACGCGCGCTACGACAGCTACAGCTGGGACTAAGCTGACGGCTGGGTGAGGTTTCGTACGGGCGACTTGCATTCCAAGCGAGGTTCGCTTGTCGCCCGTACGGACCTCATTCTAACACCGTGCTGTTTGGATGAACAAACTTTGTTATACTTGTAGTCGATTACACGTCTTCGTATACTTTTAGATAATCACTATGGACAAGAAAAGAATTTTAACAGGGGATCGACCGACAGGAAGACTTCATTTGGGCCACTATGTTGGCTCATTAAAAAACCGTGTTGAGCTTCAAGACGAATATGAAGTTTTTATCCTTGTGGCGGACTTACATTCCTTGACCACGAAAAGCGATACCAAAGACCTAAAAGAAAACGTCAGGAATCTTGTTTTGGATCAACTGGCGGTTGGAATTGACCCTGAGAAAGTAACTTTTTGTCTGCAATCGGCAATTCCGGAAGATTCTGAGCTAGCCATTATGCTTTCTATGTTAATCTCAAAATCACGTTTGGAAAGAGTGCCGACATTGAAAGATATCCTGCGGGACTTGAAGATAGAAAACCCTTCAATCGGACTTGTTTTTTACCCAGTACTGATGGCGGCTGATATTCTGATGGTTCGAGCAAATGTCGTGCCAGTTGGTAAAGATCAGACTAGTCATGTAGAGGTTACCCGTGAAATTGCAGAAAAGTTTAACAGCACCTATGGAGAAGTCTTACCAATTCCCGAAGCGTTGATTCCTGAAGACCTAGGTACTTTGCCGGGAATTGATGGCAAAGCGAAAATGAGTAAATCACTTGATAATGCAATTTACCTTTCTGATTCGGAAGAACAAGTTAGAGAAAAGGTAATGAAAATGTACACTGACCCAAAACGCATTAAGAGCACAGATCCTGGCAAAGTGGAAGGCAACCCAGTTTTTATCTATCACGATGCCTTTAACGAAGACAAAGAGAAAGTTAATAATCTCAAGAAACGCTACCGTGAAGGTAAAGTAGGCGATGTGGAAGTCAAACAAGAACTTGTTTTCGCAATTAATAAATTTCTCGCTCCAATTCGAACCAGAAGAGAAGAGTTTTCTAAGGAAGAAGAGCTGGTTGAAAGAATCCTCGCCGAAGGTACTCTTAAAACTCGTTCTGAGGCTCAAGAGACACTCAAATTAGTTAAAAAAGCAATGAACCTGTCCTAGCCTTGCCGGGGCTTTTCTTGCGTGATATACTTGCCTTCGTTCAACTTATCTAAATTAATCTGCCCACAAATAGTTATGTTTTTTATATCGACCAAGTGGTAGTTTTTGAAAAACCATAATTTATTAAAATTACGGTCGATATTTTGTCTAGGAAGCCAGAATGAAAGCTCCAACTAAACCAAAACAGAATTACTGGAAAACAATCGGATTTTATCTACTGATTATCCTCGCTGCTTCATTTTTGATATATGGTTTCACTCAACCAAAAAACAAAGGTGAAGTAAAGCCAATGTCTGAGCTTCTCAAAAACATTGAAGAGGGAAAGGTACAAGAAATCCAGGTTGATGGTGATAATATCATCGCAAAGTTAAAGAACAACTCAGAAATCCGCTCAATCAAAGAAGAAGGAGAAAGTTTTGTAGCGACCCTTGAAGCTGCTGGTATTAAACCTCAAGAAGTAAAGCTTGCTAATAAAGATAATTCAACTTCAAGATTAATTAGTTTCTTGGCTAGTACTTTGCTACCGGTTTTAGTATTAGTTGGTCTTTTCTACTTCTTTTTTCGTCAGGCCCGCGGGCAAGGAGACAACTTACTTTCCTTTGGTCGAAGTCGTGCCAAAACCTTTACCAAAGATAAGACTGTTGTGAAGTTTTCCGATGTTGCTGGTGTAGATGAGGCCAAAATTGAACTTGAGGAAGTCGTGCAGTTTCTTAAGACCCCAGAAAAGTTTCGGGCGTTGGGCGCAAAGATCCCTAAGGGAGTCTTGCTGGTTGGTCCGTCCGGTGTCGGGAAAACATTGCTGGCGCGTGCAGTCGCCGGCGAAGCCGGTGTTCCTTTTGTTTCGATTGCCGGCAGCGAGTTTATGGAAATGTTGGTTGGGGTTGGAGCGAGCAGAGTAAGAGATTTATTCGATAATGCCAAGAAAGTTGCTCCTTCAATAATTTTTATTGATGAAATAGATTCTATTGGGCGCCAACGGGGTTTAGGTATTGGTGGGGGACATGACGAACGGGAGCAAACTTTAAACCAAATTTTAGTTGAAATGGATGGTTTTGAAGCTAACGTAAATGTGATTGTTATGGCTGCAACTAACCGTCCCGATATGCTCGACCCAGCACTAGTACGTCCCGGGCGTTTTGACCGCAGAGTTTCTTTGGATCTGCCCGATATTACTGGCCGACGGGCAGTTATCGATATTCATGCCAAGGGTAAACCTATGTCTAGTGAAATCGACCTTGATAAAATTGCCCGCCGAACGGTTGGTTTTTCTGGAGCCGACCTGGCCAATATGTTGAATGAAGCAGCAATCTTAGCTGCCCGTGAAAACAAAAAGGAAATTGACAACGAAGCACTAGAAGAGGCGGCAACCAAAGTTCAACTTGGGCCACAAAGAAAAAGAATGACCTCAGAGGACGAAAAGAAAATTACAGCCTACCATGAAGCTGGTCATGCAGTTGTGACCAAACTTCTACCACACACAGACCCAGTACACCGAATCTCAATCATTTCCCGAGGGGCAACTGGGGGACACACGTTAATTCCACCCGCATTTGACCGTTACAATGAAACCAAAACAAGATTATTGGAAACAGTAGCATCCCTACTTGGTGGTCGGGCGGCGGAAGAGATCGAGTTCAAGGATTTTACTATTGGTGCCTCGTCTGATATTGAACGAGCAACTGATATCGCCCGCAATATGGTCACAAAGTTTGGTATGAGTCCGCTCGGTCCGATGACCATGGGTACCCAAGGGGAAAACCCTTGGATTGCCAAAGAAGTTGGGGACGGTAGAGCCTTGTCCGAAGAATTGGCAGCCAAAGTGGACGAAGAGGTTAAAAAAATAATGGATACTCAGTTCGAACTAGCAAAAAAGATTTTACGTGAGAACAAAGCCAAACTTGATTTAGTTTCAGCTGAGTTAATCAAAAAAGAAACCCTTGAAGGTGATGAGTTCGAAGACTTGATGACCAAAGGTGAGCTTAGCAAAAAAGCAGAAGTTGTTGTTTCAGGAAAGCCTTCAGAATCAAAGGTTGAGACAAAGAAGCCAACCAAGTAAAATCCATACCAGATGAGTAAATTAGTTCTAGTCGACGGTCATGCCCTCTTTCACAGAGCATTCCATGCTATGCCGCCATTAACCACCTCAAAAGGTGAGTTAGTTAACGCTGTTTTTGGTTTCACCAGCATGCTTTTGCGAGTACTAGCTGATATCAAACCAGAATACGCCATCGTCGCTTTCGATACCAAGGCTCCGACTTTTCGCCATACAGAGTACACTGCCTACAAAGCCCATCGCATCGCCGCTCCAGAGGAAATGCATCAACAACTGCCTCGAATCAAAGAGGTTGTGAACAGTCTCAACATTCCTATTTTCACTCTCGAAGGCTACGAGGCTGATGACGTCATTGGCACATTAGCTTCGCAAGCAGTTGATCTCGAGGTGGATATTGTCACAGGCGATCGCGACGCTCTGCAACTAGTTAATACTCATATCAAAACCTACATGCCTGGGAAGAGTCTCAGCGACATTATTATTTATGATGGAAAAAAGTTCGAGGAAAAGTATGGGTTTAAACCCAAACAACTGATCGACTACAAAGCGTTGGTTGGCGATCCCAGTGACAATATTCCCGGAGTGATGGGGATTGGGGAAGTATCAGCGACAAAATTGATTCAGGAATATGGTAGTGTCGAGGAAATTTACAAAAACTTAGACAAAATTCCAGAAAAAGTGAGTAAAAAGCTGGCCGAAGGGGCAGAAAGCGCGGCCATGAGCAAGCGACTGGCGACGATTGATACCCAAGCACCGATCCAACTTGATCTAAATAAGTGTGTCTTATCTGATTATGATCACCAAAAAGCGATAAGTCTTTTTGAAGAACTTGAATTCAAAAGCTTGATACCTAGGTTGCCCGGTGTAAAGCTAACGACCAAAAAACAAATCGTTTCTGAAGATCAGGGAGAACTGTTTGGTAGCAACGAACAAATTGAACCTGTTAAACAGGAAACCACTGATCTCGATAAAGTTCTGCGGGAAATGGAAGATTACGGAGCCTTGGTTGACAAAGATTATTTAGAGAAACTTGCTAGCGAGATCAATTCTGAGATTGAACAACTCGAAAAGGAAATTTATAAAAGCGTTGGCCATGAGTTCAACCTCAATTCACCGAAACAACTTTCAGGTGTACTTTTTGGAGAACTAGGTTTAACCCCTTTCAAGAAGGGAAAGGAACACGCTAGTACCGGGGAAGAAACTTTAACTGAGTTACTTGGGGTCCATCCAGTGATTGAGTTGCTTCTCAAATACCGCGAACTTTTCAAACTCAAGTCTACCTATGTTGACGCCCTGCCACCACTTTTGGATAAAAATAATCGAGTGCACACCAGCTATCATACCGATGCCACCAAAACTGGAAGACTATCTTCAACCAACCCCAATTTACAAAACATTCCGGTAAAAGGAGAATGGGGAGTAAAAGTCAGAGATGCGTTTATCGCACCAGAAGGTTCAAAACTTATTTCTGCAGATTACAATCAGATTGAACTGCGAGTAATGGCGCATCTCTCGCAGGATAAAAATTTAGTCGAAATATTTAAAAAAGGTGAGGACATTCACACCCGCACCGCGGCCGAAATACTTGATAAGAAACCAGAAGACATCACCAAAGACGATCGTCGGATCGCCAAAATGGTCAATTTCGGTATCATGTATGGTATTTCTCCCTTTGGGCTTTCACGGCAACTAAAGATTGATCGGGATACGGCTAAACAAATCATCGATAAATATTTTGAAGAATTCTCTGGAGTCAAAATTTGGTTGGAAAAAACTTTGTCCGATGCTTATGCCAAAGGTTACGTTGAAACTCTTGGTGGGTTTCGTCGTTATTTGATTGAGCTTAAGCAAGGTAACTATCGTGTTCGGGCGGCCGGGGAACGCCAAGCGATCAATGCTCCGGTACAAGGAACAGCTGCGGATATCATCAAGGCGGCAATGATCCGGATCAGTAAGCAGCTAGCAGAGAGCAGTAAGCAGACAAAGATGATACTGCAAGTCCATGATGAACTGGTTTTTGAAGTACCAGATGCCGAGGTCGAGAAGGTCAAACCAATAATCAAAGATCTGATGGAAAATACCTTCAAACTCTCCGTCCCAGTAGAAGTCGAGATAAAGATAGGGCAGAACTGGGGACAAATGAAAACCCTCCGCTAAATTTTTATAGGAATTGACAATTTGAACGGAGCGAAAATTGCGAAGCGCGTATTAACGATTCAAGATTAACTATTTTCACAGTGAAAACTTGACCAAAGAAAACGCTTAAGAGGACCTATAGCGCTTGACTTTCAACCTATTTTTGATATAGTTATCCCCAACAAAGTACTTCGGACTCTGTTCGAGGACTTATTTGCACACAGGGAGGATCGAATGAGCGCTGTTAAGCGGCCGCCGCTGCCCAACATCGACCCCCAGTTCGGGGCTGTTCAGTGCGCCTGCTGCGAGGGTTTCTTCCTCGAAGAAGCAACTAGGCTCGACAGGTACGTGAACGCCAAGTACCGCTGTGAGTTCTGCCGCCCCTCTGGACACGATGGGTCGCTCTGCAAACTCATTGCGGCCGATAGAGCATGACCTTGTTGAGCAACGTGTGCAAAGGGACAGGTCTGGAATGTTTCTCCGGAAACATATTCGGATCTGTCCCATTTGTGTTTTTCTTTTCAACAAAAAAGACCTACATTGCAACGCAATGCGAGACGCAAAGAGTCTTATAGTATTGACAAATCTAACTCAGTAGTGTATACTAACCGATATAGTTCTGATCGAATGCTTTTTAAGACAACAAACCTTGTTGTTTTTAGGGGTGGATTCGATCGTTAGTAGACCCAGATCGGACCCAACCAGCGGTTGAGACGAGGTTCTCAGCTGAGATCGTGAGGTGTATATGCAAACACCTGTCTACACCGGAGTACTCCAGGTACTCGTCGGGTGAGAAAGCGATCATGGAACCATGGGCGCAGGGAAGCGAGTGACGTTCAGTGGTGAGGTTCTCAGCGGAAGCTGTTAAACTTTACCCCGCACCGTCACCACCCGAGGTCATAGACCGCCCAACCCTCGGGGAGTAAGTTAGTAGACTACCAAGTCGAACACCCTCCCCGAGTCTCCACAAGCTAAGGTTTAATAAAAACGTTAATTTATGAAGGGAAGCGACTTTCGCAAGAAGGTCGTTTTTCTTTTTCTAAACTATCTCAAAAATTTGTTATTTCTGTAGAGTTGAAGAGTGATGAAGCCAAATATAGCCAAATTTAATAAAACAATTGTCGTTGCTGCAATTCCTTGAACTAAAGTTATATCTGCTTTCTTTTCTTCTTTCGGTTCTATTCTTTTTGTACTGATTGTAGCTGATTTGGTTGCAGGTTGAGGTTTGGTGTTGGGTGTTGCTTCAATAGTCGTCACAGGTGTTTCCACAACAGGAGCTGGTTGTACAGCCACGGCAGGTGTAGATTTTTTGGGTGTAGCTGGGGCTGGTGCCGAGGGTGTTGGTGGTGTAGTTGCTTGCCCACATTGATTGGTCATTGTTGAAGCTGTGCCGTTGGCAAAATCTGTCACCCAATACCATTTACCGTTGTAACTAGCTCGGCCAATACCTATTCGGGTGTAAATAGAATTGAGCATATTGGTATTGTGCCCAGACGAGTTTTTCCAAGCGTCAAACGCAAAGCTTGCACCAGAGCCTTGTGTCGTATAGAAAATATTTTCTGCTCGTGAACCACTGATTCCAAAATCGGTTAGTCTTTGTGACATACCTCGACCGAGAGAATCAACGTGATCACTCGGGAAATAATTTTTGGCACCCATGTCAGCGGCAAACCAACAAGCAGCGTTGGTTAAACTTTGATCCTCAACTAGTGTTCCAGCCCCATTTTGCTGTCGATAAGAATTGATCAAACTCAAAAAACCAGTCGTGTCAGCAGCAACCGGCTTGGCAAAAGGTCCTAAAAATATGGCAGTTAGGGAGCAGGCAGCAAAGAGGTGAAAAGAAGTAAAAAATCGCTGCACAATAAACAGTATCCAATAAACGAAAAAGTTAGTCAAACTAAAAAAAGACCTCATAGGAATTGACAATTGTCTTCAATTGCGAAATGCGTCGTTAATTTCTGTTTTACTTTTATAGCTTGAGGACTTACATAAGGATCAAACAGGTTATTTAACCCATAGCATTTGACTTTTCAACCTAATTATGTTAATCTACTCGGAATTCCTACCTCATTCCGAGGCGCGACACCGTCAAGTGTTGCGAAACTTCTCAAGCCTGGCCCAACGCCAGACAACTTGAGTGGTTAAGGGAAACAGGAGGTCCACGTGGACTTCACCACCGCTCTCGCCGCTCAGCTCATCTCTGTGCGCAACCTCAAGTATGAGGATGCAGCAGAGGCGTACGCGGTGGGTACCGGGAAGGTAGGGAACGCTGTCACCGTGGCGGTTCAGCACATGACCCCAGCTGAGCTGGGAATCATTGCCGCCGCACGCCAGCCCTCCCGCCCACCACGCTACGGGGAAACCAGTGTCGCGGTTCGGTCGCCTATGCGCCTGAACTCCGACGCATCTGGGCTCAATATCCTGTTGGACTTGGCTGAAGCAGCCTTGACCGACCGGATCATTGACCTCGTGGGCCTGAAGGAACCCATCGCTGTGTCGTAAGACGCAAGTGGTGAGGGATCGCTGACTCTGACAAAGTCACCGATTGGTTCCGTCGACATTTTGGTTCTCACGAACTAGAATGCTCGATCACCCCTCACTCAAGTTAATCTTTATTAGGTTAATTTAAGAGGAAAAGCGACCTGAAAGGGCCGTTTTTCTTTTTCTGCCTTGAAATCAGATATTTCCTGCAGTATTATGGAGCAACTATGAGTAAAATTTCACTTTTGGATAGAATTGAAAAGATTGAAAGAGAAGTAGCCGAGGTTAAGAAAACCTTGAGCTATGAAGAAAAAGATGCCTTAAAGGCAGTTCGGGCTTATGAAAAAGCCAAGCGTGAAGGAAAATTAATTGAGCTTAAATCTGTTTCCCAACTTTTGGACTAGTGGTTAAACATCTTTTTTACTACGTAACTTTTAAACGGGCCTTCAAAAAACTACAACCTTTTCAGAGAGCTGACTTCGAGAAGAAGCTAACCATATTTGTAAATAATCCTTTTGATTCCAGACTTAAAACTCATAAACTACAAGGAAAGTTAGATAGATACCACTCATTCTCGATTAACCATAGCGATAGAGTTGTGTTTGAGTTTATAGGTAACGAGACGGTTGGTTTAGTCGATATTGGTTCTCACAGTATTTACCGTTGAAATATGCCAGAACTTCCAGAAGTTACCACTCTTGTAAATGATGTTAATCAAAAAATAGCCGGACATAGAATTGATGAAGTCAAGATCACCTTTCTTGGCGAAAACCTGCGGATCAAGTCAAAGCAAGATTTAGACCAGATACTTTCCGGAAAGAAAATCGAGAAAGCCAAGCGCCGAGCAAAATTTCTGATTCTAAATCTCAGCAACGGTGAGCACCTCGTCATTCATTTGAAGTTAACAGGCCAGCTTCTTCTGCGTGACAAAAACGCTCGACCAGATGAGTTTACACGATTAATATTCAATCTCGACAACGGCAAACAATTTCGGTTTTGTGATCGAAATGGAGCGGCGGAAGTTTTTGTGGTTTCCGATATTGCCGAAGTCGAGAAGCTAGTTGGACCAGATCCTTTTGATATTAAAATAGAAACTTTTTCCAACAATATTCAAAATTCAGACAAGAAAACGATTAAAGAGACAATTGTTGATCAAAAGATTATTGCCGGAGTGGGGAACATCTACGCTGATGAAGCTTTGTTTGTGGCTAAAATCAATCCAACCCGGGGTCCAAAATCTATAACGTCCGAAGAAGTTCAAATTTTATTGGGTGCAATTAAACAGGTCTTAACTGAAGGCATTGAACACAGGGGAACTACTATTGATTCGTATCGTGATCTGTTGGGAAATCCAGGAACTCATCAAAACTACCTTCGAGTTTACGGTAAAAAAGGGCAACCGTGCCCAAACTGTGCTACAGCAATTGAATACACTGAAATCAACGGTCGTCGAACACATTTTTGTCCAGCCTGTCAGCCAACAGAGCAGCTTTCTCTGTTTTAGTTAAACTGTTAAAATAGCCCCATGCCAGAATTACCTGAGGGAAGCACCTGCTCGTGCTTCCTTAAAGACAATTATAATTCGCACTCGCAGAAGCTTGCCTTTTTGCTCCACAAAAACGTTGAAACAATTACTGGAGGTAAAGTTGCCTGAATTGCCAGAAGTAGAAACTATTCGTAGGGATTTGGAAAAAGAGATTGTTGGTCATAAGATCGTAAATCTGTGGTACGACGTTCCCAAAATGCTGCAACCGAGTCCAGAAGTTGTCAAAAGAATTGTTGGGCGCTACTTTGTTTCAGCCGGCCGAATTGGCAAGCTATTATTACTTGGAATTGAAGGTGACGGTACGATCGGAATTCACCTCAAACTTTCCGGCCGGCTGTTTATTCGCAAACAAACAGATCCTGAAGATCGCTTTACCCATGTTACATTCAAATTTGAAGACGGTCGGGAACTACGATTTAGCGAAGTGCGAAAGTTTGGTTACGTTAAGCTAATTGAAAATGCAACTGATTTGAAAAAAATAACTAACGAGTTTGGACCAGAACCAATTACCAAAGATTACACGCTTGAGGTTGTTAAAAAAGTTTTGGTGAGCTCGTCACGAGCAACAAAAGTATTAATTATGGATCAGAAAAAGATCGCTGGGGTCGGCAATATATACGCAGATGAGGCACTTTGGTATGCAAAGATTCACCCCGAAACTTCCGGCAACAAGGTTCCCGAGGAGCAAGTTGAAGAACTATATATGGGAATTATTAAAGCACTGGAACAGGGGATTGAGGATCGGGGAACAAGTATTGATGATTACTTGGATATTTATGGAAGACCGGGAAATCATGCTAAGAATCTCAATGTTTTTCGTAACGAAGGAAGCCCATGTTCTCGTTGTGGTACCGTAATAAAGAAGATACGGGTTGGTGGGCGAGGTACACATTATTGTCCGAAGTGCCAGGTTAAATTATAACTCGCTTGAGTTACAAGCGTGATATAAATCTTAAGAAAGCTTTATGAACGAATTTATCTCGGTTATCGTCCCAGCTTACAATGAAGAAAAATATATTGCCGGTTGTTTGGAGGCACTACAAAAACAAGATTTTCCAAAAGACAAATTCGAAATATTGGTAGTTAACAATCTCTCAACAGACAAGACTCGTGAAATAGCTGAAAGTATGGGGGTTGCAGTATTCGATTTTTCCCAAAATAAGGGAGTTGGTCCGGTTCGACAAGAGGGTGTGAAAAAAGCAAGCGGTCAAATCTTGGCCTTCACCGACGCTGATACCAAGCCTGAGGCGGCTTGGTTAAAAAAAGTGAGCAAAGACTTTGAAGATCCACAGGTTATTGGTGTTGGTGGTAAAGTTCTACCAGAAGGTGCTGGGTTTTTTACAACGTTCCTATTTGAGCTTTACGATATCTTTTTGAAAATCAACCTTTTCCTTGGCAAACCACTACCATGGGGAAATAATATGGCGATTCGTAAAGACAGTTTTGAAAAGGTTGGCGGTTTTGATCTTAATTTAGCAACGAGTGAGGATTGGGATCTTGCGTTGCGTCTCCAAAAACAATTTCCAAACTCAAAGTTTATTTATGACTCAAATCTAAAGGTGCTGACTTCAAATAGGAAGCAAGCTAATACATTGGTTTTCTTAAATTATTTTTGGGATAGTTTTAATAATTACGTCAGTGTTGTTATTTTAGGGAGAGCAAAAAGTAAGGAAATGAAAATAGTCCGCTAATTATGAAAATTGGATTTTTTACAGAAACCTATTTACCACACCTCAACGGGGTGTCAGTTACCTTGGCCTTCGAAAAGGAAAAACTGGAAAAGCTTGGGCACAAAGTCACAGTTTTTGCTCCCAAAGTTGCAGGGGCAGAAGATAAAAGCGATATTGTCAGGCTAAGTTCAATGAAAGTCCTTAATTCAGAGCCGGAACAAAAAATGGTTTTGCCAATACCAAACGCAACACTTCGAAAAACTTTCAGGGTTGGTCTTGATGTAGTCCATGCACATGGTGGTGGTCTCTTTAGCTTCTTGGGTTACCAACTGGCCTTGGCAAAAGGCTATCCTTTTGTTTTGACATACCACACTTATTTGACCAAGTACTTACATTATTTCTTCATAAAAAACTACTTTCTGACTTCGAGAGCGGCAATTAGCGGTAGCAAATTGTTCTGCAACCTTGCCGATATTGTCATTGTCCCAAGTGAGAAGATGAAGAAAATTCTTGAAGGTTATGGTGTAACAAAAAGGATTGAAGTTGTACCTAACCCGATTGACACCAGTAAATTTCGTAAGGTGGAAAGCAGTTTCTTGCGCGACAAGCTGAACTTAAAGCCGGATACTCTGATTTTTCTGACTGCTAGTAGGTTGGGTAAGGAAAAGAATATTGATTTTTTGCTTAAAGCCTTTGCGATTGTTGCTAAAAAGAACAAAAATTCTGTTTTTGTAATCTTGGGTGATGGTCCGGAAAAAACCGCGCTTCAAGAATTGACAAAAGAACTTTCTCTGGAGAAGAGAGTGTACTTTACTGGTTACATTTCTTCTGAGAAGATGCCAGAAGTTTATTCTGATAGTGGTATTTTCTTGTTCGCCTCCACAAGTGAAACTCAAGGCATGGTCATACCAGAAGCAGCTGCTTGTGGTTTGCCTCTAGTAGTAGTTGAAGACCAGGCTTTTGCTGGTGCAGTCCAGGATTTTGTAAACGGTTACGAGACAAAGATGAAAGTGTCAGTTTTTGCCCGAAAGTTACTTAGCCTTGCCGAAAACAGTTCAAAGCGGGAACAGTTTGGTTTAGAATCGCAAAGGTTAATAAAGAAAAATTTTGATCCAGATAAAATAATTATGAAGTTAGAGACTGTTTATAAGGACGCGATTGAGATTAGGAGAAACCAACCTCGAGTTAGCAACCGTGTTCAGAGTAGGTTTAAGAATTTGATTGGTATTTTTGGTTATGTAAAGGAATTGAACAAAAGATTGGGTTTTTAGATGAGGACCATTGAGTTTGAAACGATCGTACCAGTAGCCATAGATGAGGTTTGGGCTATGTTCAAAAAGGTAGAAGAGTATCCGCAAATTATCGAGTATTGCCACAAAGCAAAACTGGTTGGCGGATTTAAAGAAGGTTCCAATTGGTACGACTGGTCAACGGTTTTGATAGTACCGTTAAAAGTAAACCATCAGATTGAGAAGATCTTACCAAACGCAGAAATAATCTATTCAATCCCTTTGCCGTTTGGTGTTTTTTTGAAACAGGAATCTAAACTTGAAGGAAAGAGCAGTAGGGAAACTAACGTTAAAATGGTAGTAACAATAGCTTTTGAGAGCAAGCTACTGGATAGCATACTGGGTAATTTTGTGGAATATCGCAACAAACGAATGATCAGCAAAACAATAGAAAACTTTCATAATAGGTTTAAAAATGCAAATAATTGACGGAAAAGCACTACGGGACAAACTATTAGCAAATCTGGCAGAAGAAATAAGTAGCAAGAAACTAAAGCCAAGGTTGGCTATTGTATTGATTGGTGATGATGAAGCTTCGCTTCGATATATCAAACAGAAGCAGAAAGCCGCTGAGGAGATCGGCGCTCAGGCTCAATTGTTACAACTTCCTGTAGGTACTGCTGAAGAAAATCTAATTACCAAAATAGAAGAGTTGAACGCAAATGAAGAAGTAACCGGAATAATTGTTCAACTACCGCTTCCTGGAAATCTAGATAAGGAGAAAATTCTTGAAACTATTGCAAAGGCTAAGGATGTAGATGGGTTGCGAAAAGATTCAGCTTTCGAACCAGCTACGCCACTCGGGATTTTGGAAATACTACACGAGTACAAAGTTCCACTCAAGGATAAAGTTGCAGTTGTTATTGGACAAAGTCATTTGGTCGGGGCACCGCTAAGCGAAATGCTCGAAAATGAAGGAGCTAAAGTTACTCGGATTGATATTAATACTCCGTTACCAATAGATTCCTTAGTTCAACAAGGGGATATTGTAATTGCTGCAGTGGGGAAAGTTAATCTAGTTACCGCTAGCATGGTTAAAGAGGGTGTAGTCGTTATTGACGTCGGAACAAATCTTGATCCAGAAACAGGAAAGTTGGTTGGTGATGTTGCTTTCGATGGTGTTAAAGACAAAGTTTCACTCATCACCCCGGTTCCTGGTGGCGTCGGGCCAATGACGGTGGCGATGCTGATGAAAAACCTTGTTCTAGCAGCGACTAATTGACAAATAATTTCCAGAAGACTACAACTAAATTGCAGCCGCCGTCCGTCCTACATTCTGCTTCCCCGCGCGATCGGTCTGTAGGCAGTCAGCACCACGACCACGGTTAGTTGGGGCTTCTTGGGTTTGTGGTGCAACTGAGCTTTCCACAGCATGAAGCTGTGTGTATCTGAGGAGGAAATCAAGGGAGGAATTATGCCACTGATCGGTCGTACTTCGCGGTCAGGTGAACAAGAAAGTACGAGACCAAGACGGGAATTGAGGTTGAGTCACACTGAGATCCTGGCTACTAACCTTGGACGAAACAGGACATTTGGTCCCCGAAGAACTTGTGCAGATGTCAGATTTGAAGATACAGAGACGATCAAACAACGAGCCGCGTACAGATAAACTGAGCGGCTTTCCTTTTTACTACTTGAAAACCACTTTTCCTGATTCAATAACAGCCTTAACTTTGTCGCCCTTTTTAACTTTACCTTCGACAATTTGCAGTGACAGCTCGTCGAGAATCAGATCTTGGATGCTGCGTTTTATTGGCCGTGCTCCATAAATAGGGTCGAAACCTTCCTTGGCTATCTTTTGTTCGACCTCTTTACTTACATCAAGTTCAATTCCGCGCTCACTTAATCTATTAACCACCCGTTTAATTTGCAGAGTTGTAATTTGTTCAATTTCTGTCTTACCGAGAGACTCAAAAAAGACAATTTCGTCCAGTCGGTTGAGAAATTCTGGCCGGAAACTCTTGCGGACCAAGCTCATGAGCTCTTCTTGCATGATATTTGGAGTTTTTCCTGCGTACTTTTGGATGATATCTGAACCAAGGTTGCTGGTCATAATGATTATGCTATTGCGAAAATCCACAGTACGACCCCGGCCATCAGTTAGCCTGCCATCATCGAGAACTTGGAGCAGAGTATTGAAGACATCGCTGTGGGCTTTTTCAATTTCGTCAAAAAGGATTACCGAATAAGGTTTACGTCTGATCGCTTCAGTTAACTGGCCGCCTTCTTCGTAACCAACATAGCCTGGAGGAGCGCCGATCAAGCGTGCTACGGCGTGGGTTTCCATATACTCACTCATATCGATGCGGATCATTGCTTTTTCATCATTGAACATAAATTCTGCTAGTGACCGCGCCAGTTCGGTTTTACCCACACCAGTCGGACCAAGGAAAATAAAAGAACCAATCGGTCTTGTTTCCTCAGAAATTCCGGCCCTGTGGCGCCTTATAGCGTTCGCTACGGCCTTTATAGCTTTATCCTGGTCAATCATGCGATTGTGGATCTCGTCCTCCAAATGAGCGAGTTTAGCGGCTTCTGACTCCAAAAGTCGGTTTACTGGAATTCCGGTCCAGCGGGAAACAACACTGGCAATATCATCCGGAGTAACCTCTTCGCGTAAGATCTGGCCATCTTTGGAGACTTCTTTGAGTTTCCTATTGAGTTCTTGGACCTGTTTCTCGAGGGTAGGGATCTTGCCATATTTGAGCTCGGCTGCTTTATTGAGGTCAGTTTCACGTTCAGCTTGCTCAAGAGCGACCTTGGTTTTTTCCAATTCCGCTGATTTTGATCTTAGATCGGTAATAACATCCTTTTCAGCTCGCCAGTTTTTCTCAAGTACATCTGATTTAGCTTTAAGTTCTTTAATTTCGGCCTCAAGTTTAGCTAACCGTTCTTTTGAAACAGAGTCTTTTTCTTTTTTCAAAGCCTCTTTTTCAATCTCGAGCTGAATTAGGCGGCGTTTCATTTGGTCAAGCTCTGTCGGCATGCTCTCGACTTCCATTTTCAAAGCTGCGGTAGCTTCATCAACAAGGTCAACAGCTTTATCGGGAAGGAGTCGGCCGGAGATATAGCGACTGGAAAGTTGGGCGGCAGCCACGAGTGCGCCGTCAGTGATCCTGATCCCATGATGAACCTCATATTTATCTTTAATACCCCGTAGTATGGCAATTGTAGCCTCAATCGACGGTTCTTCGACGAGGACTGGTTGAAAACGGCGTTCGAGGGCGGGATCTTTTTCAATATATTCCCGATACTCTTTGAGAGTAGTTGCTCCGACTGTGTGTAGCTCACCGCGTGCCAAGGCTGGTTTTAAAATATTAGCCGCGTCAACCGCCCCCTCAGCTTTGCCGGCACCAACAACGAGGTGAAGCTCGTCAATAAATAAAATATATTTACCTGACCCTGTTATTTCCTTGAGAACAGAATTTAATCTTTCTTCAAACTCGCCACGGAAAGCAGCACCTGCCAGAAGAGAGGAGATATCAAGCTGGAAGATCTCACGGTTTTTGAGAGTGTCAGGCACATCTCCAGAGACAATTCTTTGGGCCAAGCCTTCAACAATCGCGGTTTTGCCGACACCAGCTTCACCGATCAATACAGGATTATTTTTTGTTCGGCGGCTTAGAACCTGCATGACGCGGCGGATTTCATCATCACGTCCTATGACGGGATCGAGCTTGCCATCTTTGGCCAAAGCAGTGAGGTTGCGGCCATAGGTTTCAAGCGGTTTCTTTTCAGTTGGGGGTTCATAGCGAGCTTCCATAGCCCGAAAATACCATAAAACCTTAGCACTTGCAAGAGGTGAGTGACAGATATAGGCTCAGAAAGAGGGAATGTAAATAACAAAAATGCTCTAGGATAGTTTATGTCGGAAATAAAAAGACTTGTAGTAAAAAAGGGGCAGGGCGGTGTGTGGTTGTCCACCGCCCTGCGTGAAATGACTATTCCGTGCCTGGTCTCACTTGTCGCTTGGCACTGGGGTCGATCCGTTCTCCTGCTCGATGTAGAGCTGCGTCATGCCAGTCTCGTTACCAAACAGCTCGGCGGTTGTGACCACCACAACTGGTCGGACAACGAAGATCAGCGCGAACAACGCGATCGAGCCGATTAGAAGTCTGCCCCAAAAGGTTGTTAGCAGTTGGCTCACCAGATCCTCCTAGAGCGTGTACTTCCGGCAGGAGTTGTGACCATACACGAGCCGGAAGGCCGGGCTGTCGGTGTCGAGCGTCGGTAACCACCCGCCGAGCTTGTACTCGAAGGTCGCCTGGAACACAGTCGTGCCTTTGTAAGGGAAACCATTGATTGTGCTCCAGATCTCGGGACCGGTGATCTTCTCGCTCTTCGTTGACCACCCGAGCCCAGCGTCGGTGTCGATGATGGGGGTGTAGGGCGGCCACAAAAGATTTCCGTAGTAGCTGTTGGTCCGGTAGGACTGCCAGCCCTTGAGCCTCCAATTGTTGCCCAGAAGCGTATTGAGCTCCTGTTTGCCGTAGCAGGTCCAACCGATCGTCGTCGATGTCGCCATCGCGCTAAGTTCAGCTGTTGCAGGAGCATTGCCGCACGCTTCGGAGATAAGGACGACCTCGTCCACCAGTTCGCCGTCTTCGACCTTCTCCTTGACCTTGCCGTCGGTGGGGTCGAGGAAGTGCCTCTTCACCTTGACGGCCTTCTTTTCTTTGTCAGCAGGGTGATCGCAGGTTGCGAGCACCTCGCCGTCGAAGTCAGCCGGCCTCACCTTTTCCTGCTTAGGCGGCTGCTTCGTGCCATCGGCCTGGGTGAACGACGTTCCTTGGACGGTAATACCGATCGCAATGGCGAGCACTGCGAGCACGGTAGCGAAGATGATCGAGCGGAACCTCATAGGTCCCTCCTTGTGTTTACACACCGTATCCTAAACGGTGGCTTCTTGCTTTGCCCTCGGTTTGCACTTGTTTTACCTTCCTTCCCGAAGCCCAAAGCAACGATCAATAGGCAAACACCTTTCTTATAGAACTATTGCGGAGCGAAAGCCCCTAACCCTCGAGTTGGGTTTGTAGCAAAGAATTATACAACTATAAGTCTAGGTGTCAACTATTACTCCTTAGTCTTATAGTTAAGGTTCGTCTAATTCAAATGGGAGCATTTGAAAAACTTATATTGCAAACAATTTTAGACTTATAAATAAAAGAGGAGACAACTTGCGGGAAATCTGCGGGAAATATGGTATAATTAGTTTATGTTACGGCCCAAATTCACCATTTCCAACTTGGTCCTTCAAAATGTTGCCAAGATTGAGGCTGCGAGAGAGGTGATCGAAAACTCACCCCTCGTGCCTGCCTGGGAAGAGAAATTTCGAGCCGATGCCCTCGTGCGAGCGGTCCATTTTGGTACCCATATTGAGGGTAATGACCTGACCTTATCTGAGGCTAAAGACGTGCTTGAAGGCAAGGAAATTACTGCACACTCACGAGATATCCAAGAAGTGCTCAATTATCGAGCCGTGGTCGAATTCATCAATAAAGAGGGGAAAAGTACTGACGAGATTGATCTAGATACAATCCAGAAAATACACAAACTGACTGTCGATAAGCTTGTGCCTACCGAACAAGTGGGAAAGTTTCGTCAAGTCAAGGTTGTCGTGCGTGGCGTTGAGACCGGTCAGGTTACCTTCACGCCGCCCGAGCCAGCCGAGGTTCCGAAGCAGATAGTTGATTTTCTCGATTGGTTCAATAGCGATCAGGCTGGGAATATATCACCACTTCTCAAGGCTGGAATAGCGCTCTATGAGATAGTTCGTATCCACCCTTTCACCGAAGGCAATGGTCGAACGGCTCGTGCGGTGGCAACTTTGAGCCTGTTTAAAGACGATTATGATGTTAAACGTTTCTTCTCCCTGGAAGAATACTATGATGAGGATCTACCAAAGTACTACAAAGCTCTCCAATCAGCCTCAGATCAGCTGGTTGTTGAGGAAGGGGAACGTGATCTCACTTCCTGGCTAGAGTACTTTACGGAAGGATTGGCAGTCGAGATCAACAGAATTAAAGAGAAGGTCAAAAAGCTCTCAGTTGATCTGCGTTTGAAGGGTAAGCAAGGGCAAATCACACTCAACGATCGGCAAATACGTCTAGTTGAGTTTATGGACCAGTACGGCTCGGTCAACAACAAGCAATGGCGGGAATTGTTTCCAATGGTCTCGGATGATACTATTTTGCGGGACCTAAAAGATCTGATTATAAAGAAACTAGTGCGAAAGACAGGCTCAACTAAGGCAGCAATCTACCTTTTAAAGTAATATAAAGTTATAATATGATATAGATAAACTGAACCTATTATGAAATTTACGAAGCTAGCAGATTATTTTGAAAAACTTGAATCCGAAACAAAACGTAACGAACTGATACTTATCATGTCAGAAGTTTTTAAGTCCGCTACTGCGGACGAGATTGATAAGATTTGCTATCTCTTGCAAGGCCGTGTCGTGCCGTTTTTTGATCCAACTGAGATCGGTATGGCTGAGAAGATGGTTGAACAAGCGGTAGCTGCTGCCTACGACGTCCCGAGGGAGTCGGTAACCGCACTTTCGGGTAAAGAAGGTGATATGGGTATCGCGGCTTGGGAGTTGAATGAGAAAGCTAAGACAAAATCTACAGATATTACTGTTAACGATGTTCACGAAAAATTGTTGCAAATCGCTCAAACCAACGGCGAAGGCTCCGTTGAACAAAAAATCTCCCAACTTTCACAGATGCTACAAAAAGTGAATCCAGCGGGAGCCAAGCATTTGGTGCGAGTTCCACTTGGCTTGACCAGACTCGGAATTGGTGATCCGACGGTTATGGATGCACTATCAATGGCTAGGACAGGCGACAAATCACTTAGAAAGGACTTGGAAGAAGCCTACAACAAAACCTCAGACCTTGGTTTTGTAGCTAAAATCTTCTGGGAGAAGGGTATTGAGGCGATAAAAAAGGTCGAGCTCCAAGTTGGTAAACCAATGCGCCCTGCTTTAGCCGAACGACTTCCGGATGCTGCGGCGGTAGTTAAACGTATGGGCGATAGGTTTGCAATAGAGCCAAAATTTGATGGTTTTCGTTGCCAAGTACATATCAGTGAGCAGCAATCAGTGAGCAGCAAGCAGAAAGAGAAGACGGTTAGGATTTTTTCCCGTAATTTAGAAGATTTCACCAATTCTTTTCCAGACCTAGTCAAAGGGTGTTTGGAGGAGATTGAAGCTAAAAGTGTCATACTAGAGGGTGAGGCGATTGCCTACAATCCGGTTTCTGGTGAATTTCTACCGTTTCAAGAAACCACCAAACGCCGCCGCAAGTATGGAGTTGCCGAGGCTGCCGAGAAAATGCCACTCAAGCTATTTTGCTTTGACCTGCTGTATCTCAACGGTAAAGATATCACCAAAGAACCCTACGAGGATCGACGCAGTAAGCTCAAGGAAATTATCAATGATGATTCTGTGACTGTTATGGAGGCTGTCGGTAAGATTGCCCACAACGCCAATGATCTTACAACCCAGTTCGAAGAAGCCATTACAGAAGGGTTAGAAGGAGTGATGATCAAGAAATTAGACTCGCCGTATCAGGCCGGAGCCCGCAATTTCAATTGGATCAAGTTCAAGCGCATGATTGGCGGCGAACTATCCGATACCGTTGATTGTGTAGTACTTGGTTATTTGTTGGGAACTGGGAAAAGGACAGCTTTTGGTGTCGGAGGCTTGCTGGTTGGAGTTTATAACCCGGACAAGGACGAGTTTGAGAGTATTAGCCGCATAGGTACTGGTTTGACCGATGAAGAGTGGCGGACGGTTAAAGAAATGGCGGATAAGAATAAACTTGACCACAAACCCGCTCGGGTAAACTCAGTGATTACGCCTTCAGTTTGGGTTGAACCGGAAATTGTCCTCGAGATCTTTGCGGATGAAATCACCCGCAGCCCACTACACACAGCGGGAAAAACTGGGACTGAGCCTGGGTACGCACTAAGATTTCCAAGATTAGTTTCTTTTCGCGGAAGTTCAAAAAGAGCCGAAGATGCAACTACAATCGAAGAGATAAAAGAAATGTATCAAGCTCAGTTCAAACACAGAAAGAGCTAGTTCGCACAAGTTCCTGGGTTATCTTCCTGAGCACAAATCAAACCTGCTCCATTCAAATAGATGTAATATGGGGTCGATCCCGACATTAGTTGAATTGCAATGGCATTAGTTACTGGTGTTGATCCAAAACTAGTTGGGTCTTTAAGCCAGTCTGGACGAGGGTCTCCGGTGGGTGGAAAGTCAGAAACTGGGTGAACAGCTGAGAAAACCTGTCCATCAAATGTAAAGAAAATAACCTCCCGCAGATCTCCATTGGGTAAGTCACCGAAACTCACACCGTTAGTTAAATTCGTAGGGGAACTTGATCCATACAGAGGATTATCGGAAGCATCTAGACATGCAGAACCAGTATAAAAGCTGTGTGGGGTTGTATTTTTATCAAGAATAATCCAAGAGCCATAATAGGTTCCTTGATCCTCTGTTCCCGGGGTAGGAGCTTTACATGAGGGGTCTCCCGCACTCCCATCACCAGTTACAGGCTTGACTGCAGCGACCGAATCTGTCCGCAGTTTTCTCATTACACTTTGAATCTCTTTTCCTTGATTTTGAAGCTCATTGCGGGTATTGGCTGTGTTGAAGCTAGCAATACCAAGGGTGGAGAGAATAACTATAATAACTATCGAGACTAGGAGTTCAACCAGGGTGAATCCCAAATTAGTTTTGAATATTAAGGACAGGTTGTGTTTCATTACGCTAGTTCTATTTTAATCTTTTTATTTCGACCTTTGCAAACAACACCTGAACTTGTGGTAGAATCTTTTTTCCAATGGCCAAAATTGTCTCTGATCTCCACCTTCATTCTGCATACGCTCGGGCAACCAGTAAAGACCTCAACTTTGACTCGCTAACTTCTTGGGCGAAAATGAAGGGAATAGATCTACTTTCGAGTGCAGATTTCACCCATCCACTTTGGGCGAAAGAAATAAAATCGAAATTAAAAGATACTAGTAACGGCCTGTTTTCCTACAACGGTCTCAACTTTGTACTTGGAGCCGAGGTCAGCTGTATCTTTTCTCAAGGTGGAAAGTTGCGAAGAGTACATTTATTGCTTTTTGTTTCAAGTATTGAGGCAATGGAAAAAGTTAATCAAGAGCTTGGAAAAAGAGGAAAACTAGCTTCGGATGGCCGGCCAATACTAGGACTTTCAGCCAAAACGGTTTTGGAGATTTTGCTGGAAGCTGACGAAAACGCAATTATGATCCCGGCTCACGCTTGGACGCCATGGTTTGGAGTACTTGGCCAGAATGGCGGATTTAACTCTCTGGAAGAGTGTTTCCAAGACTTGGCACCATATATTTACGCTGTTGAAACTGGTTTGAGTAGCGATCCAGAAATGAATTGGCGCGTGAAGGAGCTCGACAAGCGTTCAATCGTATCCTTTTCTGATGCCCACAGCGCTCCAAAGATGGGTAGAGAGCTGACAATCTTGGATACTGATTTGAGCTACCCTGGTCTTCTTGAGGCACTAAAAAAACAAAAGATCAGTCAGACTATAGAATTTTATCCAGAAGAAGGAAAATATCACTACAATGGCCACAGAAATTGTGATTTCAAGGAAACCCCTGGGGAAACGGTAAAGCGAAACTCACTTTTGTGTCCGGTGTGTAAGCGTCCACTGACCATTGGTGTGATGCACCGAGTCGAGCAGCTAGCCGAAAAGGATCGACCCGAGGGCTTCCAGGCTAAAGAGCGCCCTGGATTTAAGAAACTAGTCCCATTGCAGGAGATAATTGCAGAAAGTCTAGGTTTGCCGGTTGCAAGCAAAAAAGTTAAGGAAATCTATTTTAAACTAATAGATAGGTTCGGCAGCGAACTCGATATTCTCACAAAAATTCCCACCCCTGAAATTTCCACACCGGGAGTGGAAATTAATGATGGTGGAAGTCGGTTAAGGGAAGCTTTAGAGAAAGTACGGTCGGGTGATATCTTTATCGACCCGGGATATGATGGGGTATTTGGAGTTGTGGAAATTTGGCCCGGCTCGCGTCGGCAAACCTTAGAGAGCCGAGGCGGGGAGAAAGAAAGTGGAAAAAGTAGTGAAAAAAGAGCCAAAAAAGTGGTTTCTGCTGAACCTAAGAAAGACCCAAAAGATCAACTAAATTTGTTTGAAAACTGATCCTAAACAGTAGAAATTTTAATTACTGAGTAAACTTATAGTTCAAAATATCTACTTAGCTACTTTTCATAAAGTAGCCAAAACTTCCACCTGGCAGCGTAAGCTAAAGAAATCCAAGCCGCTCGTATACGTCGACAACTCGACTTCAGAAAGTCTCAAACAAGTCCGACTTAATATCTCGCTTAGTTGAATTTCTTTTGCACGCTTACTTGCAACGGTGGGTAAAAGCTTGACACAGAACATAAGATAATTGACACTGAAATCATGAAACGTCTGGCACAAGTTATTTCCATCGGGTTTGAACCTTTTACAGTTTCTTTTGTGGCTTTGACTTTGGTTACTTTGAGACTTCCACTAACTTTGGAATCAAAGATAGTCTGGTTTGTCGTTGCCATCCTTTTGGGAGGATTGCCGCCAACAGCAGTTTATCTTTATGAGCGCAAAACTGGAAAGATACATGATTGGTTTATCACCAATCGGGTGGAGAGAAAAGATGTTCAGCTTGCTTGGATGTTGGGTTCAGGTTTGTTTTTCCTGACAGCACTATTTTTTGACGCGCCGAGATTGTTGTTGGCTTTGAGCCTGACTCTGGTTTGGATCAGCCTTTTGATTACAATTGTCTCCTTGTATTGGAAAATAAGTGTGCACATGGTCGGGGTAACTCTTTTTGTGATGGTTTTGCTACTCACTTATTCGGCAAATTATTTCTGGGCACTAGCTTTGTTACCACTTGTTGCTTGGGCACGGATAAAGCTGGGACACCACACCCTCAGTCAAGTAACCGTGGCAACTATTTTGACAATCATTGTTACCTATTTTGTCTTTAATCTTTATAGTCTAACCACTTTTTAGAGTCACCTTTTGCCGAAAAGGTGACACCAAAGCGGCCAGCTGATGAGCCTTTGGCTAAAAATCTTGCTTAACTCCTTAATTTTCAAAAACTCTCCGCCAGCTGGCGGATCAGACAGTTTGAAAATTTCCTGTGGAACAGTCATTAAGCTACGCTTTTCTTGACGCGTCGGCTCAAAGCTGGGAGTTTTCTTTGACGCTGCTCGCAACGGTGGTCCAGGGAGATTTTCTGATAACGACCCACTGCTAACTGCTGTTAATTTTGCATTTTTAATTTTCAATCTGGTAAAATTAAAACAGCTGTCTATGTTAACAACCCCACATCTTTTAGTTGGAGCAGCAATAGGTTCACAATTCAACAACCCCTATATCGTGGTGCCGGTAGCGGTAGCCAGTCATTTTGTTCTCGATAGTGTCCCACATCTGATGGGGATAGTTGAGGTACACGATTTGGGTAAAAAAGACCTCGCTTTTGTGGCCGGAGATGTGATACTAGGGGTCTGTTTGGTTTATATCTTTTCTTTGCTTACTCCCAACCCAGCTCTGATCTATCTGGGAGCTTTTGCTAGCATGGTTCCGGATTTTCACCATACGTTCCAAGCTTTGTTTGGCCCGCACAAGTTGAAAAAGTACACTAATTTACACTTGAAATTTCATTACAAAAAAAAGATGTCACCATTTGCAGGCATGGCAACGCAAGCTTTGACGATTGTATTGTCGATGGTTTTCATTTGGTTCGGGCTCTAGCTCTTGCAATTGGAAAGGTCCGTGACCTAAAATATAAGATAAGGTTCAAACATGCCCAAACTGCCTACAAAATATTTTTACGCAATCTCCGCTGGTATTCTAATCCTTTTTGGAATCTTAGCTCTATTCTTTCTCTACCAACAGGGTGGTTTTTCAAAAAAAGATAACAACGAAATAAAAACTTTTCCCGGAGCAACTCCCGAGAACAAAAATCCAGAATCTAGCTACAAAAAAAACGGTTTCTATGGAACTGTGACTTCTGTTGACCCAGACAAAAGAGAACTGGATGTGAAAAATACTGAGGATGGCGCAATTTATAGCCTGAAATTAAATAGCAAAGGGGTGGTGACAAAGTCTGGCAAAACAAGCAGTTTTGATCAGATAAAGACTGGTGATAAGGTTAACGTCTATTCTGAGAATGCGGAAACCTTGGATGAAGAGAGAACAATAAGTATTGACCTGATAAATATCTCTGTGAGACCGGATTCGCTACCTTAGCGAGAAATAAAATGACCAGAACAAGCGTAATAGACAACTTAACTAAGAAACTAATCTTTGCTCTGCTATTTTCGATAGGTTTATTTTTGATTTTTAGTTTCTTACCCAAAGATGCTCATGCAGTAAATCAAGCTGGTTGGGGTTATTCTATTCCAGTGGGAAGAACCAATGACCCTTCCTGTTTTCCATCAACTTCCAATAGAACTTGGGTGAAAGTCCTTGTAATAGATGCAGTTACTAAAAATCCTGTGGATGCCACAATTCGTATCGAAGATCCAGGTGGGGCGATATCTGCTCAAGACAGTGGGACAGATTTCTTGGAAATGCCTTGTGCTGTTACCAGCAACGGTATCTGGCTATCTGTCTGGAATGCTAGTGGTTATCGCGCCTGGGACTTGTCGACAAACTTTAATGGTCGATCTAATAATTACAATTTTTGCTGTGGTTTTAAGTTTCTTGATCAATCTGCTGATGATGGTAAGACAGTCACATTTCAAGTACTACTAGTTCCAAACTCTATCGCTATCCCAACGATTACGGCCACAAGTCCAATTGGAACTTCAACGACTGATCCGGCTCGAACTATAATTACTACCACCGGGGTAAATGCGAATGTGGATTTTAATGTCACTACTGGCCCGAGATGTAATTGCGGCTCCGGTAGTTCGATCATAAATAGAGTGTTTTACCTTGAAAATCTAAATACCGGAGCAGTTACCCTTGAGGATGCGGATGGTTTTGGTGGTAGTTTTGGCTTTGGCGCGAACCTAACCCTCACACGTAATTTGGCTGTGGGGAGATACCGTTGGTACATGCAAACCCAAGAAAATCGGCGGAACTATGTATTTATTCCAAACACATTGCCAATCACAGCTCAGTTTCCTTGGCAGTATTTTGAGGTTGTAAGATTACAGCCAAATCTTAATGCAACTGTTAGCAATCCTGGAACAGTAACCGTTGGTTCAACAATAAACTTTACCGGTACGGTTACGAACAATGGCAATACAAACACTGGAGTTGGGTTTAATACTCGGTTTTGTATTGACTACGCTAGTTGCTATACGTCTGCTGGAGGTTCTCTCGGACCGAGTAATCCTTTTGTAGGAGTATTGAATAATGGTCAAAATGATACAAGAACCAGTAACAATTGGACAGCTACGGTTGGTAGCCATACGATACGTTTTTGTGTTGATGTTAACGGTCCAAGTGGGGTAGTAGCCGAATCAAATGAAGCTGCTGCAGATAACTGTGGATCGCAGACATTTACGGTAGTTGTTCCACAACCAGATCTGACAAGTACTGTGAATGCTTTTACACCAATAACAACAGGTCAGGCTGTAACATTTTCAGCAACTGTTAACAACGTTGGTACGGCTGCTGCAGGGAGCTTTAATTCAAGGTTTTGTATAGATGTCTCCCAGGCTACTTGTTACACGACTACGACTGGTCGAGTAGGAGGATCTGATCCAAATATTTCTTCTCTAGCCGTAGGTGCTAATACTACCGCTTCTGCTCCAGCGACTTGGACTGCGACAGCTGGAGCCCACATTATTCGTTTCTGTGCTGATGTCAATGGACCATCTGGGTCTGTAGTCGAATCAAACGAAAACAATAACTGCAGTAGTAGGGATTTCAATGTTGTCGCACCAGCCCCTAACTACGTGGTTGACTCAGTAGCTGCAAATGAGCCCCTTATCACTGGAAATCCAATCAGTTTCAATGCCGTAGTCAGAAACAATGGTACAGCCAACGCTCCAATTGGTGGGTTTGGAAGATTTTGTATCGATATAACAGCTGCCAACTGCTATGCAATAGCCAATCCTGCTGGTAGAGTCGGAACCAACCCAAGCTTACCGGCAATAAATGTAGCTTCTACCGCGACAGTAAATTCAACTGGTGGTACTTGGAATGCTGTAGCCGGAGGGCACACGGTTACATTTTGTGCTGATATCCAGCTAACAGGTTTCTTGAATGGGAGAGTAGCCGAGTTAACCGAAGGCAGTGTCGACAATTGTCGAACAGCCACAATAAATGTAGCTGCTGCAAGACCCAACTATGTTGTTACTTCAGTTACGATAATTGAACCAAGTCCATATGTTGTAGGAAGCAACCTCTCATTTAGAGCAGCTGTTGTTAATGCTGGTGAGAAAGATGCACAAAGTGACGAAGCTCAAGGAAGGTTTTGTGTTTTTCCTGTAGGAGTTTCCGATTCCGATACATGGAGAAATTGTTACACAGACCCTCCGATTGGAGCAGGTGGGACAATTGTCCGCAACGGTCCTGATTTACTTTTTATACCTCGCGGGGGCTCAATTATTCCTCGCTCAACTGATGGGTTTGTTCCTCCATCTCTAGTCGGAACTTGGACTGCGGCAGTCGGTAGTCACAGAGCAACCTATTGCGCAGATGTAAGAATTGAAGCAGGAGCTTCAGTCTGGGGAGAAGTTCGCGAGACGAACGAAACTGCCCTGATGACACTGGATGAAGCAGCTGAGTACAATTGTTACACGTGGGATTTTACAGTTTCAGCCGATGCTTCCTGGCTACAGACTCGGTTTGGAGATGTTGGAAGCCACCCAGGTAATATCGGCGATTTGGACACGAGTCATGGAAACCCAGGACCGCCAGCAACTGGTGAAAGGTCAGCGGATTATCTAGTAATTTCAGGTAGTGCAATAAATTCAGGTTTAAATACTGCCAAATCCTGGTTAGTTCCGAGTTATAGTCTCACCTTGCCTGAAGTGAATAACTATGCTTCGATAAAAAGTAAATTTGGAGCTAATGTGGCTGCAACAGCATTTACGGGGGATCTTCCAGGGATAACACCAGTAGGTGGTGTGGTTGTACATAGAGGCAACTTGACCTGGACTGGGGGTTATACAGGCGGTGCATGTGCTCCTGGTGCACAGCAAGGTAAAGTTGTATTTATTGAGGATGATCCAATTATTCCGGGTTTACAAGCAAGCTTAACATTAGGCAATGGTAGTCAAACTGATTTCACGCCGAACTGTCCCACAGTGATAATTGCGCAAGGTGATATTAATATTCATAGTGCTATAGTTACAATAAACGCATTTTTGATATCCAATGGCAGATTTGGTGCTGGTGTTTCTTCCCAGCAGTTGATAATAAACGGTGGTGTTATATCTAGCCTTAATTCACTAATGCGACCACATTTCGATGACCGTGCCTATACTACAGGTGGAGAGCCAGCCGTACGAATCGACTACAGACCAGAATATCTCTGGATCCTTAGAGATTTACTTGGTATTTCAAAATCACAGTACAGTGAGACCAATCCCTAAACTTCTTTCCCTGACTTAAAATACAATAGCGTTTGTGCTAAAATCTGTGGCCATATGGCCAAGTCAGTTATCAGTTATCAGAGAACAGATAAACAGAAAAAGGTATTGGTAGCCCTTTCTGGTGGGGTGGACTCGGCTGTTTCCGCCGCTCTACTACTTGAGCAAGGTTATACTGTCAGTGGTGCCCACATGGTTTGTTGGGACGAGGGGCCATACTGTACTGCTGACCAAGATCGAGCCGATGCCGCCAAGGTAGCCTCGCATTTGAACATTCCGTTTCAGGTGTTTGATTTTCGGGACGAGTACAAGAAACAGGTTATAAATTATTTCTACGAAGAGTACGCCGCTGGCCGGACTCCAAACCCAGATGTTGCCTGTAATCGCGAGATTAAGTTTGGGATTTTTCTCAAGCAGGCTCTGGAACTTGGTTACGACTACATTGCCACCGGCCACTACGCGCGTGTGAACAAGTATCAAGTAGCAAGTGTCACGTTTCAAGGCGGGAAACAAGAAAAAAGATTACCAATCACCGATTACCAATTACTCGCAGGGCGCGATCCTTCCAAGGATCAATCATATTTCCTCTACAATTTAACCCAAGAGCAGCTTGCTCATACTCTATTTCCGGTTGGAGCTTTGCTCAAAACCCAAGTTCGGGAGCTGGCGGCTAGGTTCAAATTGCCAAATGCTACCAAAAAAGATAGCCAGGGAATCTGTTTTATTGGTAATATCGAGATCGATGAATTCTTGCGTCAAAAGATCAAAACCAGGATCGGCAAGGTTGTCAACACTGCTGGTAGAGTGCTAGGAACACACTCAGGAATCGCTTTTTACACCATTGGCCAGCGTGAAAGACTGGGAATTAGCGAGAAAATTCCCCACTATGTTGTGGCTAAGCAGGCACGAACCAACACTTTGGTAGTTGCTCCTTTTGGAGACGGCAGTCATTTCCAGCAGGGTTTTTCCGCGGAAAAGGTGAATTGGATCGGCAAAGTTCCTGCGGTTGAGGAAGAAGTCTCCGTAAGAGTCCGTTATCGCCAGCAACTAGTCAAAGCCACGATAAGTTCAGTAGGAACAAATAATGTCACTTTGAGCCTCTCAGAGCCGCAGAAAGCTATAACAGCGGGCCAGTCGGTGGTCATCTATCAAGACGACCAGGTTTTGGGTGGGGGAACGATACTCTGAACACCATCTTGCAGTTTTTAGGATACTAAGTTATATTTTTAGATATTAAGATATGGAAAGTACAATCTCATCGCAACTAGCTACTAATAGCGCAAAAGGTAACGAAGTAGAACAAATACTGGGATTAAAGTTTTGGTTCGGCACGCCTCTCCAGGTATCGCTAAACCACTGGTCAATCGCAATACTTGCAACACTGAGTACTTTGGTTTTGGTAGTTGTTCTGACAATTGTGGCTGTAAAGCTGCTCAAAAAGGGTATGAACCCCCTTCAGCAAAAATATCTCACCAAGCTCGCTCTGGTACTAGCTTTCTTTGGTCCTGTTGGTTGGTTATTTGTCCTCGCACGGATGTTTGGAATCGTTTTCTTCTCGGCCAGGTTTTGGTGGGTAGTTTGGTTTGTGGCACTAATTGCGGCAGCAGTTTGGCTCGTACGAGATTACAAAAAGCTACCCGCAAAACAAATCCAATATCAAACCTACCAACTCAAAAAGAGATATTTCCCCAAGAAGCGCAAGCGCTAAGTAGTATTGCATTGAACTCAGTCTTCATTTGCTATATAATCTTTGTAGATGAGCTTGCCCAAAGTTTCGACTAATTCTAGTTTTCTCAAACCTCAAAAACTCGAAAGCCTTCTTCTACCCGGGATGGTTGTATTCATTCTTTGTACGATTCTGATAGCAGCCTTTCTAATCCCCAAACAAAATCAAGAACAAAAACAAAAAGATAGGGATACCGCGCTCTTTACGGCTTCAAATAAAGTAAAAGTGCACGCAGGTAAAACGCTCGAAGTTGCCCCTTTTGTAAAACAAATTCCCCCAGAGACTTTAGATTCGGCAATTAGTTCCAAGGAAGATATCGTCATAATCCAAGTCTTTGAAGATGGTAGGGAAATAAACCAGCCTCATATCGAGGGTAGCCAGTTTATTCTGAGCTCTGAGTTTGACCACGCGCTAAATCTAGATAAAGAAAAAAACTATTACTATGTCTCAACTGATGGGTACGAAAGTGCCAAAGCGATATCCAAAGTTGTGAATTTTGGATTTTCCAGAGATAAACACGTGAACCTGGAAGGTGGTTTAAAAGCTTGGAAAGAAAAAGGGTACAAACTTGAGATTTAAAGACTTTCTGAATCTAAAATCAAAAAGTTTGCTAGGAGGTGGGGTATTTCTTTCAGTTGCGTTAGCTTTAGTTCTGCTTTTCACGCAAATAATAGCACCAAAAGAGGTTGCCAAAGGTGATGTTGATGCCAGTAATACTGACAATGTCTGGGCTGGAACACTGGGGCCTGCGGCTGTGGGATCAGCCAGCTCTGATATTGATCTTGTTTCCAATGTGACTATTACGGCGGATCCTATTAATCCAGGAGTCTATAAAGCTGGGTTAAGTGTTGGCCAGACAACTGGGTACATCAGATCAAAGGTTATTGATATATCACCAAGTATCGCGGCCTTACCGGGTAGTTCGTTAAAAAATTGGGCGGAGCTAAGTCTTGGAATTGCGCGCCCAGTTGGTACGACAACCAGTTTTACCGTGGATGTGTTGTGTGGTAGCTCGTCGACTGAGGGTTGTATCCTCAATCAGCCTTTACCTTTATTATCAAACGTCCCACTGACTGATGATCAGTATACACTGCCAGCAAGTTTAAACTCAAAAACTAAAATAAAAATCCAAGTAAATTTTACTCGACCTGACACGGTCAATCCAATCACAACTCTGTACAGTTGGCAGGTTCAATGGGAACTAAACAATGGTGTGAGTTTGGCCATATCCAAATCTTCAGGAAACCCCACCCCAAATACCGCAAACCCACAACTTCTCAACGGATCCTCACCTGGGGTCAATAATTACAATCAAGTTGCTTATCAAGCGAGTTACTCCTTGAATCGAAGTGTTCAGAATCTCAAAATAGAAATCCCTTTTCCCACAGGTTCGTATTCACCCATTACCGGATCGACAAAAACCTATGGGGTCACTTATGTAGGTTCTAGTGGTAGTAACACTTGTTTTAATAGCAGCGGTGGGACTGTTGCTTGTACGAGCGCCAATGCCGTTAAGACCGTTTTTAACCTTGGCGACAAAGATTATCCACCTGCCAATGTGGGGTCTGTTACTGTAACCTTCAAGATTAATTCCGGACCTCCGGATGATGTAATTTTCAGAACTAGACCAAAAATTTCCGGTGATGACTACCCAGCCCAGACACTGCCAGATGACGTCCTGAATATCGAATCTTGGGCTTTTGCAGGATCAACTATAATTGCGCCTGAATACATAGCAGCAAATCTCGATTTTTACTTTATTATGGAAATGGGTGTAGCAAGCGGTCTTTTCCAAAGTGATCTGTTCAATGCAAGCTACGTCCTAGATTATTCTGCCACAACTTGTTTTAGTAACACCATTGCACCAGTACCGATTGGTAGTGGTGCAAGCTTGGTAAGTGTTGACACTTCAGGTAGAAAAGTTACTTTTAATTTCACCTCACCAATGACAAATACTACATCTAACCTGCGGTATGGTGTCAGACTTCGGGCAAACGGTACCTGTAGCGCTGCGGCAGGGATCCCGACAACTTTTACTATCTCTTCCGAACAAAACAGTACGTTTGTGGGGTCCAGAATTACAAATGCAACCTATAATGGTGGTACATATCCTAAGTTTGATAGCTCTAGCATTAGAAGGTTTGACCTTGGACTGGATGGGCCGCCAAGTCTCGTAGGTGCCGGGCAGTTGATCGGTTACAACTTACGTTTATGGCAGAGGACAAGTTTTCCAACAGCCGACTTTTGGGCTTTGTACAAGGTCCCAAGCAATACGACTTTTGTGGCAGCCAATGTTGCTTTTGGGGAGCTACAGAAACTCAGTGCCTTCACTAATAATTGGCGGATTTACTATAGCACCAGCACAAGCGATCCGCCTTCACGAAGTAGCGGTTGGACAGAATTAACGAACGGAAATCCGATAACAGGTAGTAAACCTCCCTGCGCCGGGCCTTATGGTTGTATTGCAAACCCCGCACCAGCCCAGAAAATTACCTGGATAAAATGGGAACTTGGCGGAACTGCCCTCAACTGGGACAGACAGATGAACTTTGATCCTCCGATGGGCCAGGTTTCGTTGGTAACTGATAATAACGCCAGTGGGACCATCGTTAGTAAGGCCTATTCATATAGTGGTAGTACTTGTTCAATTCATTTCGACCCTGCGGGCAACACTGCTTGTCCAATTACCCACACAATCAATGTTGACAACAGTCCCTATTTCAATGTAACGCAAACACCTTGTCTGAACGAGTGGGCAACTGATCAGTATTCTGGTTGCGGTTCAATTACAGCTCCTTCGGGTGGATCCTACTATACAAAGGTTACTGTTTGGAATGGCCACGAGAGTGGACCAATTACAAGGGGTGATGCAACCAATGTGACTGTCGCAGTAAGACTCCCTGATAGGCAATATCTTAACCCAGTAACCCCAATCGATCTTTCGGCCGCTGACACCCCTCACGCGCGGTGTACGACCTTGGTAAATCTGTGGGATACAAACTGTCCACTTGCTTCAGGAGTCAATCAAAATCCCGCCCCATGGTTAAACCCCTCTGCAATAAAATGCTCCTCTGCAACCGGACCTTCTTGTTCAGTGGAGTGGCAAATTCCAATTATCTACGCGGTCAGTAAATTTCCGACAACTTTACCGGATACTTATACTTTTCATATTAGGCTAAATGTGCGCTCTGGTCTGATCGACCAAACCAAGATTTGTGAAAATGGGATCGGTCCTTGCAACATTGATATCTTAGCTAGTACGCCTACTGAGAGCAATACAAACTTAGCAAAACCAATTACCAGCACGGTGAAAGCAGGATCAAACCCAAACCTAACGGTTCAAAAAGAACTACCAACAGGTTACACAAGTCCGATAACTTACGGTACGGGGACTCATTTTCGAATCAACTATCGCAATCTAACACCTTCGACTGGAGCAGTAACGTCAGTCACGATTATTGACCGCTTACCAATCAATGACACGGTACAACCTGCAGCTAGGCTCAATCTTGACCCAGCTTATCTACCAAACAACCCTTCTGCTATCCCCAGTCCTAATAACGTAGGTCAAACAATAAATTACAGTGTTTACTATATGTTGCAAAATCCGAGCTACCCGAGAACCTCAGCCACACCCCCTCCTAAAAATGATCCTGGTTGGACTTTGTTTACTGGTAGTTTTGACAACAACCTTATTCCCCTTATTGATTGGGTTAAATGGGAAAGAAGTACTCTTTTTCCGGTTGATAACCCTGGAATTGATGATGGACAAGATTACGTGGAGTTGGGTCTTAGAGATGTTGGTTCTCCAGACGATACTGCTTTTACCAACAAAGCTTTCCTGATTTGGACCACTGGTGCCGGTGACCAAAGTGTTGAGGCAACTGCTCAGGTACGAATTGATACGCCCGGATTCGCTACGACTAGCGGTGGAAATGTTGGTTCAGTCGGCGATCTTGGTGTTGCATCTTTAGTGAATATGTCAGCAATTTGTGCTTCGGTTACTACTTGCAATACCAACTATTTAGGTATAGTCGGTGCTGGAAAGACAATAGGGCCTAACTTTAAATCCTTCAAGGATTGGCTGATAAGTGAGTACACATTTGCAAGTACTGGAGGTGGGCTGAAAACAGATTACGCTTGGATGGACAAAGAGTATGGTAAAAATGCGGTTGCTTGTAACTCTGAAGATGAATGTCTCACAGGCTCAGAACATGTAGAAAAATACACCGTGACTCCTGGAAATGTTCTAAAGATTAATACTGTCGGTAGCTATGCAAACGCTACTTACACTGGTACTCCAAAAATTGTCTTTGTTGACGCAGGCGCGCCTGGAAATAATGATGCCTTGGAAATAAACACAAACATGAAGATGGGTCCTGCTTCAGGAATCATCTTTGTGGTCAATGGTAACGTGAAGGTTGCTTATGGGGTGACAGATCTGGATGGGGTATTTCTAGTCGAAGGCCAGTTTTCTACTGGTCGGAGGACACAACTTGTTACCAACGGTCAGGCAGGGAAGTTTGCCACTATCAGTATCGGTCGTGATGGCTTTGCTCGGATTGCTTATGTCAGCGGTGACAATGTCCGTTTTATCAAATGTTTGGATCTAAACTGTACAGGTAAAGAATATGGTTACGTAACTACCGTGGTGGGTAGTGACGTGAAGACTGTTAGTATGGCTTTGTACGAGACCCCTTTTGGAGCAACGATTGATTATCCAAAGATAGTTGTCGGAATGCGCAATGGTAATGAGGCCACGACTAAATTTATCAGTTGCTACGACAAAGATACGAGCAATGGGTATAAAGACGGAGAAACCTGTCTTGACAACGATACGGTAATTTACCCGGATGCCAATGACCCAGAGATTATTGTTGCAACTGATGGTATCCCATCATTTACATTTGGAGTGGGAACAAACGGAGATCGAGCCGTTGCTTATGCAGACTGTCGATTCTGGCCAGCACCCAGCCCAGATCCGAACTGCCCTTCTCCTGCAATTTATCCAATCGATGGAGGTGCTGGTGTCAATAAAGGTAATGAAACTAGCTATTCTTATGATCGTATAACTGGATTTTTTGGGTCTTTGGTTGGTACTTATGTTGACCGTTCCGCTGGAAAGAGTGACCTTTGGTTTACTAAACTTCGATACGACAACTTGGGAACCACTTGCTCGCAAGCAACTAACTGGGACTGTAGAAGAATAGTCGGTTCGGCTGGTAGTCCAGGCAATGTCAGTGCCTACCATACTTCAATTACGCATGCTCCTAACGGAATTACTAGAGTAGTTTATCAGGACACTGTTACACATGAACTCAAGTATTTGCAATGTAGTGATAAACCGTGTACAGCAACCCAAACAAAAATCGTTGATTGTACTTCTGGTTGCCAGGCACAATCTTATGTTTCCGCTGCGACCTCTGGTGTATACAATTGGGTTCTTTATAACGCTAAAATTGGGACAAAAAACGAAGTTAAACTAGCTTGGTGCCTTAACCCAAGCTACTGTCATACTGGAGCATTTGACCCGTGGACGAAAACTTCGATTTCAAATGTCTTAGGTAGCTACGTAAGTGACAATGCGGAGATTTACACCCAATCGCTTGCTCTGGGCAGGGTAACTGAGGTCAATATGCCACGGCTGGTTTTCTTTGATAAGCAGGGTGATAATAACTTCCTACTCTATGCCAGATGTTCTGATTTTGGTTGTACTCCGGCGAGTACTCATTATGAATTTATAGATGATGGAACTGCTGTGTCGCTACCGGATAGGCAACTCAACCTGAAAGGATCGGTTATCGCTTATGGAATTGGTTTGTCAGCTTCTGATGAGGCAATCAATCTGCAAAGAGATTTGTTTGGAGAGGGTGTCTCCAGGCCAGGCGAAATATTTACCTTGGAGCCAAAGTACTACTACATTTTCCGAAATATTATTAAAGAACCACAGAAGATTAGTGAAACCCCACCTTAGTTTCGCAGGATAAGCTCCTTGGTAGTTGACAAGGCCCGAATCATTAGTTAGAATCGGCTTCACAATATGGTTTAGATTTTGTCTCCACAAATGCCCTCGTAGCTTTGGAAAAGAGACTAGAAATTCTAGGCTCTTTTTGTTGGCTAAAGGGAAGTGGTAAGTTACAAGTGTCAGGTGTCAAAGCTAAGTAAACTCGTGACACATGATACATGCAACCTGAAACATGTAATGCACATTAAAAATTGAATACCTTTCGATAGATGCATAATATCCTGTGATCTATCGAGAGTTAGAATATTGTTTGGCTGTATGTTCAAGAGCCAAACAAGACGTGAATACGTCAATCTTTGAGCAAACAATTTCTCTCTCCCCGCCAGTTGGCGGGCTTGAGAGAACTTCAAACCGACCTTTATGGTCGTCCGCCAACCGGCGGATCTTTTTCGGAGAGTTTGGCTTTCGTAAGAAAGCAAACGATCCTTTTTCGGAGAGTTTGATCCTGGCTCAGGGTGAACGCTAGCGGCGTGCCTTAAGCATGCAAGTCGAACGGTGGTAGCAATACTACAGTGGCGGACGGGTGAGTAACGCGTAGGAATCTACCCTAAAGTGGGGGATAACCCGCCGAAAGGCGGGCTAATACCGCATGTGATCGCAAGATCAAAGCCCTTTACTGGGCGCTTTAGGAGGAGCCTGCGTCCCATCAGCTTGTTGGTAGGGTAAAAGCCTACCAAGGCGACGACGGGTAGCTGGTCTGAGAGGATGATCAGCCACAATGGCACTGAGACACGGGCC
>CAYHXX010000006.1:0-24362 GCA_964360785.1 uncultured Gammaproteobacteria bacterium
CCCCCAATCTTTCCCTTAGGACGGGACTGCTCAATCCAATTGAGCTACAGGGGCAATAATGTGTTTGAATTTTAGCACAATTTAGCCTAGAATTGAATTCCGTTAACACAGGATTTTATTTCGGGGTGTAGCTCAGTGGTAGAGCGCTGCGTTCGGGTCGCAGAGGCCGCACGTTCAAATCGTGTCACCCCGACCAGCTTGTTTCGGGGTCGTATAATCATATTTAAATGACAAACACGAGGTACAAAAGAAAATTTTGGTTATTTGTAGCAGTTCGAACTGCTGCGAACGCGCTGATTATTGGCGGAATTATTTTTGCTTTTATCAGTTTCTGGCCATTTATTAGCCAGGAAGTGAAATATTGGTGGGACAATTTCCGTGGTCAAGAGTATGTATTGGCTGGCGAAAGTGTTCAAACTGATAAGAAAGGTTTTGCAGACCTACTGCCAGCACCACCGCCAATAACAGTCGTACCTGCAAGTACCGAGGCTGGTATCATCATCGAGAAGATAGATGTAAATTCGCCTTTTGTTCCTGATGTTGATAGTAGTAACTACAAAGAATATATTGCTGCCCTTGGAAAAGGAGTGGCTCATGCCAAGGGTACTGCTTATCCTGGTAGCAAGAATGCGGCCAATAACAACGTTTTCCTTTTTGCCCACTCGGCCATAAACCCAATCCAAGCAAAAAAATACAACTCGGTTTTTTATCTACTGAGAAAGATAGAAGTCGGAGACCGGATTGTTACCTTTTACAAAGGAAAGCGCTATGACTATATTGTCTATGACAAAAGAGTGGTGGAGGCAACCGATACGAAGTATATAACTAGTATCTCGAAAGAGCCAATTTTGACGCTGCAAACGTGCGACCCGCCTGGATCAAGTTTGCGAAGGTTGATTGTGACTGCTAAATTAGCTGATGAAAGCAAATAGATTTTTCTTAGCGAAGATCAATGGTGTAAAGGTTTGGAAGTGGGTTTGATCTCGAGTTTAAGTTCAAAGCTAGGATCAACCTTGTGCCATCTGGCCAGCTGAAGATTGCGTCTGGATCGAAATCTGCAGTAAAGACACTAGCCTTATTTGTCCCATCTGTGTCCATCAAACTAATAGTATCTTTATCAACTGCCACAATGTGTTTTGTCCCATCTTGAAACCAGAAATATTTTTCTGCAACTGGAAGCTGTGTAGTCACGGGCTTGACTCCAGGTACTGGGTTTGGTTTTGTATCAAAGACAACCGCACTACCATCATTTTTGACGACTATCACGGCTGAATCATCTTTTGCAAAAAGTAGTTCCTTGTAATCTGCTGCAAGAGCTTGCGCTTCTTTTCCAAGATTTTTTAGCTTTTCAGAGTTAATTTTGATTACCTGATCAGACCAAGATTTATTTAGCTCGTCTATCCGTGAAGTAACATTTTCTGGGCTAGTATTAAGCTTACTTTGATCAATTAGGAAAGAAATAGGTTCAGAAGTTGTGTTGTTTTTACTTTGCACAAGTACGGAATTACTATCCTGGGACCAGCTAAGAGTTGAGTTTGAAAAAGAGATAGCAGTTGTATCAGCAACCACTTGTCTGAGAGTATTGGTGTTAAAGAAGAACTGGCGATCGCGCAGGTCGAGCACCCAAATCCCTTTCTTTCCTTCTACTTGAATACCAAAAGCAATTTTGCGTCCGTCTGGGGAGAGTTTGGGGGAGAAAACGCCGTTGAAAGTAGCGGCTGTCAAAGAAGGGTTGGAAGGAAATAACTTAATCTTCAGGGGCGTGATTTTACCCTCGACAACTTCGATTTCTTTTTGCCAAGGGCTATAACTGTCTTTGGCTACTTTTATCGAATATTTTCCTGGTTTGAGATTTTCAAGATTTGTATCTCCTTGGTCTTTGAGCTCATTGTTGAGATAAATCTCGCTGTTGTCAGGTGTCACATCAACTTGGATGATACCGATGCCAACGAGATTGCCCTCTCGAGTCAGTCGCTTGCCGGTTGCATATATTAAAAGTAGGTAACCAAGGATTAGGAAAAATACTACTATCAGGATTGCACTAACGAGCCGTTTCATAAGAAGAATTCTAGCACTTTCAAGTTTGGATTCAAAGAAGTGGATAGATTGATCTCTTTAAGTCAGTTCTGATATGCAAAAACTTCCCAAGAGTTGCACTCAAAATAATCTTTGTCTATACTGCTTACTCAGGTTTACTCGACACAAATTTATGTTTTCAAAACGGATTGGAATCGACCTGGGAACAGCAAATTCACTGGTTTACCTTGAGAATCAAGGTGTTGTTCTCAACGAACCGACAGTTGTGGCGGTGACTACAGAAGAAAATGAGGTTGTGGCAGTTGGTAATGAGGCCAGGGAAATGCTCGGCCGCACCCCCGAAGGAATTACCGCTAGTCGTCCTTTGCGCGACGGTGTCATTGCTGACTATTTGATAACCGAGGCGATGCTGCGCTATTTTATTGATAAAGTTTGTGGCCGCTCACGACTTTTCAAACCTGAAGTAATGATCTGTGTACCGGCGGGTGTGACTTCAGTTGAGCGTCGAGCTGTGCTTGATGCTACCATGTCGGCTGGTGCGCGGACTGCTTTTTTGATTGATGAGCCTTTGGCAGCCGCAATTGGGGCCAAGATTCCGATTGCTGCCCCAAGTGGAAATATGATTGTTGATATTGGTGGTGGTTCCACCGAAGCCGCTGTGATCTCGCTCGGAGGAGTAGTCGTCCACAATAGTGTCCGAGTTGCTGGGAACAAAATTGACGAAGCAATTACTTCTTATATTCGCAAGAAATACAACCTAATTATCGGAGAGCGGACTTCAGAAGACATCAAGATCAATATTGGTAGCGCTACCTTGACGGATAAAGTTGAGCGCATGGAAGTTCGTGGTCGAGACAGTATTACTGGATTACCACGTACTATCGAACTTACCAACAGAGAAGTAACCGAAGCGATCAAAGTACCGCTCAACCAGATCTTGGAGGCCCTGAAAGGTGTACTTGAGCGCACGCCACCAGAACTAGCTGCCGACATTATTGATAAAGGTATCGTAATGAGTGGGGGAACCTCACTTTTGAAAAACCTTGATCGCTTCTTTACGGAAGCTACCGGAGTTCCTTGCCACGTGGCCGAGGATGCCCTATTGTGTGTTGTGACAGGCACCGGCCTGGCTCTCGACAATATTGATCTCTACAAAAAATCTATAAGTAAACGATAAGATTTTTTGATTCAGATATAAGAAGTCAATTACAAAAAGATAAATGTTATGAACGTTGGAATTGACGCTTCAAGAATTGCCCTGACTGAGCGGACGGGAACTGAAAACTACACCTTTAATTTGATCGAGGCCATCAAGCGGGTCGATAAGGTCAATAAATACACTCTTTATTTCAACAAATTGCCGCAATATTTTGAAATTAGCCAGCAAAACGTTAGCAGCCGCTATATGCCTTTGCCAAGATTTTGGACCCAAATTCGGCTGCTTTCAGAAGTACTGATAAACCCACCGGACCTGCTTTTTATTCCTGCCCATACGTTACCGTTGGTCAGAAGAGCTAGCCTTAAAACTGTTGTTACTATCCATGACCTGGGTTCAGAATTTTTGCCAGAACACCACCAATTTCCCCAGAAGCTATATCTCAACTGGTCAACAAAGTTCGCTGCCAAGTATGCTGATGCTTTAATTGCCGTTTCTGAGGCTACAAAAAGAGATTTGGTTAAGAAGTTAAAGGTTGATCCAAAAAAGATCTCTGTTATATATGAAGGCATAGATAAGGATTTCTTCTACCCACGGGGAGAAGAGGAGCAAACTAAAGTTCGTAGTCATTTTGGTCTCACCAAGCCCTTTCTGCTATTTGTAGGTACAGTCCAACCGCGGAAGAATCTCAAGTTCCTGATTGAAGCATTTGCTGACAGTAAACTTGATAAATACGATCTGGTAATCGCAGGTAAACCTGGTTGGCTTTATGAAGAAATCTATCAGGCACCAAAACACTTTGGCATTGAGGATAGAGTTAAATTTTTAGGTTATGCTGACCTCCAATTGCTTCCAGGACTATATTCTGCTGCTTCAGCCTTTGTTTACCCGTCACTATATGAAGGTTTCGGCTTACCTTTGCTAGAGGCTCTTGCTTGTGGGGTTCCAATAGTTGCCGCTGACAATTCCTCAATCCCTGAAGTGGTTGGAGATGCCGGTTCCTTGTTCAAGCCAAATGATAAAAAGGATTTTGTGAATAAACTTAAACAAGTTCTTAAAAAGAACAGCGTGACAAACGAGAAAAGAGAGGCGCAACTAAACAAGTTTGACTGGGACAAAACTGCGAGGGAGACGATAGAATTGTTTGAAAAAGTCTGCTCTAGTAAATAATAAACCAACTTATGGACAAGCTCCTTGGTATAAGAATTGATAAATATTCGAAAAATCAGTTACTTCAATTGGTGAAAGAAGCTGTTGTAGAAGGAAAAAAACTACACATTGTCACTCTAAATACAGAGCTGCTAATAGCCTCAAAAAGCAACAAAAAACTAAAGGAAATTATTAACAACTCTTCAATAGTAATTCCGGAAAGCAGTGGTCTGTATCTGGCGGATAACTATTTGACTTCAAATGCAAAGCCAAGTTTGATTCGACTAGTTAGTAGCGGTGTAAAAACTATTTTAGGTACAAGGGGGTCGTTGCCAGAGAGGACAACAGGAGTAGATTTGGGCTATAGCATCGCTAGCTTGAGCGAGAAATTTGGCTACAAACTTTTGCTTTTGGGTGGACAGAATGAAGCGGCAAAGGTAGCTGCTGAAGGTTTAAAAAATCTATTTCCGAAGCTAAAAGTTAAGGGAATTTATGGCGGGAGGTTTGGTCTGGATGATAGAAAGATATTTGAGCAAGTTCAAAGATACAATCCTGACGTAATCTTTGTCGGATTTGGTGTTCCGAAGCAAGAATATTGGATTGCTGAGAATTTGGATAAGATTTCTGCGAAAGTTGCAATTGGAGTTGGCGGCACACTTGATTTCATGGCTGGTAAAGTGCCAAGAGCACCAAAGATGGTTAGAAATCTAGGTTTAGAGTGGGCCTTTCGTTTGGCAGTGCAGCCATGGAGAATCAAACGACAACTAGCGTTAATAAAATTTATAAAGGTACTTTTAAGGTCTTAATTTAAGTTACTTTTTAGAAAAGTAACCAAAACACACTTCTTATCTGCGCGCGCTACGAATCTGCAAGTCGCTCAAGCAAAGTTGTTAAACTCATCCCGATCAGAATCGGGACTCAAACAAACAACTTGTGCTAGGTCGCTTTGTTGCACTTTCGTTTCACGCGTGCTCGAAGGAAGTGAACAGAAATGAGGAATTCGATCAAAAAACCACTTACAAACAAGAAAACCCCTTACCGGGGTTATTTTCCGCCCCGGCAAGGGGTTGGTCTCCGCTCACGGAGACACTGAACCAACACTACAACCAACACAACTAACCTTAAACACACTTTTCCGCTATTCCTGCGGATAGGCTCTTCCTCCCACACTTGCTGGACACTCTTCCTAACAAACGACAATGACAAACACTTACGGAACAATTCTCAAGATCTTTCTTTGGCAGGGCAGAGGACTATCAAGACTTGAGATTTTAGCTAACACAACACATACGACTAACTTCCTTTCTGAACTAACCTAACTTTACTTTTTGTGGTATATGGCTATCTCTGTAACTTCCAGAGGTTACATATTTTTTAATGAGGTGCTTTTTAGTTTTTAAAGAGCAAGACAACAGCTTTTTCTTTTATTGGACATAAAAAAGCTGGCCACCAGCCAGCCGATATACATTCCCGGGCAGGCCAGTATATTTAAGATTGCCAACTTCGCTTCGAACAGCGAAAACAATCGTTAACTAAATTATTCTCTTCTTTTCCTACAGTGTCAAGTCCCTACGGGACTTTGCATTGCTTCACAAAGTCAAGTCCTGCAGGGACTTTGCAGTATTACATTACTATAGATTTGCTTCGCTAACGATAGTAATTCCATACAGTCAATCCTAAATGGATCAATTGCTATCAAAAAAGAAACCGGCTCTGAGTTTTCAGTGCCGGTGGGCATCTAACGATATTGCGGGAATGGATCATCGAACATGGTGTTATGTCCGCCTGACAGCAGTGGTTTCGGCTCAAACTCTCCAGCTGCATACCTTCGACTTAATACTTCAACTTGGTCGTTGTAGTAAGTCAGGCCGCAATGAGGGCAGTAAAGCAGGTCGATTGAACGGCTTAGATACCCCTGCAGTCTATCGGGACCGGTCCCCGGTAATCCCTGTGGGGCATGATAGTGCGAAGAAGTCTTTGCCTGAATAGCTTGATTCCCGCAGTTGACTCCTCGGCAAGCGGGAACAATCTCTCGAATCGCTGCCCTGAAAGCATCTTTCAGCGCCTGCTTCTCTTCCTCGACTTCAATTTCTTTCTTGCGCTTGATTCTCTTAGCTTTTTTCCGTAGTTTCTTTGTGACAATCTCTAGCTTGGCTTTGCTCAGCTTGAGTCCGAGGTAACCAACGTTTTTCTCGATCTCAAAGTCGCTATCGTATCTACGAACTATCATCTTGACATCTTCGTCCGTGGCCCAGCGGAGTGGTTTTCGAAGCATCCGTTGTACCGCGGTTTGGATTCGTGGGCGCTGTTGTCTTCTTCCAGTTTCCGCCAAGGCTCACCTCCTTAATCCTATAAGCTTTATAGCATCAAAAATCTTTCTTTGTCAATAAATTTTTGAGCACAACTGGAGACTAGAGTTTTTTGACTTATGAGAGTAAAATACTTTAGTTGACATCAGGTACAAAATGAACAAGACAAAGACACTTACTAAAATCTCGGAAACACTCGAGCAACAACACCGGACCGCTCGAGTTATTTATATTGCCTCTTATATTCCACGCAAGTGTGGTATCGCTACTTTTACCAAAGATCTAACCAACGCAATCAATGTACTAAACCCTTACGCTCTAGCTGATATCTTAGCTGTGTCCGACCCAGCGGCAGGTAATGGTTATGACTATCCCTGGGAGGTAAAATATCGGATTCACCAAGAAGAAGAAGCGGAATTCATGGCTGCTGCTGACTATATAAATTCGTCTTCTGCCGAGATAGTCTGCTTGCAGCACGAATTTGGTTTGTTTGGTGGTAAAGATGGCTCTTACATTGTTGAGTTTCTCAAGAAAGTTAAAAAGAAAGTTGTGACTACGCTCCATACTGTTCCTGAGACCCCCACCGTCGGTCAGAAAAAAGTCGTCCAAGATATCTTTAAGTACTCTGATGCGGTTGTAGTAATGATCGATCCAGTTTTGGATAGACTAGTGAAAACCTACAAAGTACCAAAAAACAAGGTTGTTGTGATTCACCATGGTGTGCCTGATATCCCTTTTGGTGGCACTGAGCATTTCAAAGAAGTAACCAAGCTTAGAGGTAAAGTAGTTATGAGCGCGATCAATTTAATTGCTTCAAACAAAGGCTTTGAGTATGTCATTGATGCGATACCAGAAATTATCAAAAAAATTCCAAATTTTGTCTTCTTGATTATCGGTGAGACTCATCCAACTGTTAAAAAGAAAGACGGGGAGAAGTACCGAGAATATTTGGAGAGTTTGGTCCAGAAACACAAAATTTCCGACCATGTGAAATTTATCAACCGTTATATACCGCTCGAAGAGTTAGTTAATTATTTACGGGCAACAGATTTTTATATTACGCCGTATTTAGATCCACAAGCCATTGCTTCGGGAACCCTGTCTTATGCAGTTGGAGCTGGTAAGGTTTGTATTTCAACTCCTTACCTTTACGCTGAGGAAGTATTAAACGGAAATCGGGGGATTCTTGTACCGTTTCGCAACAGTAAGGCAATCTCTGATGCAGTTCTGCAGGTTTATGGAGACAGAAATTACAAGCAAGCTTTGGAACAAGAAGCTTACAGATTTGGTCGTTTTATGACCTGGTCCTCAGTTGCCTTGGCCTACTTTGATCTCTTCAATCTTGTGTTGAATAAACGTCCCCACTAACTATGAAAAAACTGGAGAAGTACTTAGCGTCTATTGATTTTACTCAACCCCCAAGTCTCAAGTTTCTCAAAAGATTGACCAATGACACCGGCGTGATTCAGCATGGCAAGTACGCTGTACCTGAGCGCAACCTGGGCTACTCAGTTGACGACAATGCCCGCGCTCTGATAATTACACTGCTTTACAACAAACTTTTTGATAACGAAGAGGCTCTGGATTTGGCGATAAATTATTTGTCTTATGTTCAACACTCAAAAAGTAGTGATGATTGGTTCTACAATTTTATGACGTATGGCCATGAGTTTCTTGACCACTCCAAGACAGAAGATGGCTTTGGCAGAGTATTTTGGGCTTTGGGGTATACAATTTATGCAAACCCCCGCCGGGATTTGGTTCTTGGAGCAAAACATACAATTGCAGAGATTATGGGAAATATCCGCAAACTTGTGGATCTGCGGCCAAAAGCCTACACGATCGCGGGTTTATATTATCTTTCCCAAACAGAAGGGTATGAGTGGGCAAGAACGGAAATAATCTACCTTTCCGACCTTCTAATCGCGAAATACAAAAGCAATTATTCCAAAGATTGGAAATGGTTCGAGCCTTTTATGACCTATGCCAATGCTATTTATCCCTATGCCCTTTGTCTTGCTTTCCAACTAACCCAAAAGAAAGAGTATCTTGAAATAGCAATCGAAAGTTTAGATTTTCTGGAAAAGGAAACAACGAACTCAGAAGGAGTTCCTACACCAATCGGTCAAGACGGCTGGTACTTTAAAGGAAAAAAGAAGGCAACCTATGATCAGCAACCTCTGGAGGCAGCAAAGATGGTCATCGCTAATCTTGCTATATACAAGGTTACTCAGGAGGAGAAGTATTTCGAGAGAGCCAAAAAGTGGTTTGCTTGGTACCATGGGTTTAACCTGAAGAACGCTCAGGTCTATGACGAGGTTACTAAAGGCTGTTTTGATGGGATAAACCAAGAAGGAGTAAATCTCAACCAAGGGGCGGAATCGATCATAACTTATCTTCTAGCTTACTTAGCATTTTCGGATATTGAGCTGAAAACTAAGTAGCTCTTTGAATTAGCTCTGACTTTTTGTAGAATTAGATAAACTAATGCAAAAGCCTGCCAAATACGGACATTTCTCCCCAGACGGAAAAGAATACATAATTACCAGGCCAGATACGCCGCGGCCGTGGATAAACTATCTGACCAATGGAAAATTCACCAGTTTGTGCTCGGCGACTGGTGGAGGATTTAGTTTCTATATTGACCCGGGTTTCAATCGAATAACCCGCTCTTACCCTGGCGAAACTACGTTCAACGACAGACCAGGGCGTTATGTATACCTGCGTGATAACGACACCGGGGAATATTGGTCAGCCAACTGGCAACCAGTTATGAAGACTGCCGACTACTGGGAGGCCCGAATTGGACTTGGTTACAACAAAATTAGTTCGATAAACAACAAGATCCAGACAGATATCACCTATTTTGTTCCTCTTGATGAAGATCTCGAGATTTGGGATATTACGCTGAAAAATCTTTCCGATCGTAAGCGCAATATTTCTGTAATTAGCTACGTGGAGTGGGTATTGGGAAGTTTCTCCAAGGATCTGACTGACCGCAATTTTGACTCGCTTTTTAATGAAGTCTATTTCAAAGACAATGTAATCTACGCTACTAAACGTTGGTGGGATCATCCCAAGAAAAAGAATAAGAAATGGGATTACTGGGCGTATATGACAGGTTCAGTTGAGTTTGAGTGTTTTGATTGTGTACGTGATGATTTCATCGGTCCCTATCGGTATTTATCAAACCCAATTGTCGTTGAGAAAGGTTATTGCCAAAAAGGTTACGGTGAGAGTGAGGACGCCATTGGTGCTCTGATGAAGATCTTTGAACTGGAGCCTCACGAACAAAAGAAATTCCACATTGCTTTGGGGATTGAGAAAGATACAAAAACTATCAAATCCAAGGTTAGACAAATAGAAAAAAGAAGTTTTGTCGAGGAAAAGTTTCGTGAACTCAACAAGCATTGGGACGAATACATGGAAAAACTTGAAGTCAAGACCCCTGACACAGAATTCGACTTGTCAGTAAATATCTGGAACAAATATCAAGCCAACATCGCTACCCAGATGGGAGAGATGATTTCTTTTTACATTGGTTCTGGAAGTTGGGGTTTTCGAGATGAGTCTCAACACATTTTTGGAGTGATGCCGATAGATGAAAATCTCGCCGAGGAAAAACTGATTGAGTTACTTGAGCATCAACTGGGAGATGGTAGTACTGTCCATGCCTGGAACCCTTTGACACAAGAAGCTTATATAACCAAACACTCTGATGACCCGCAGTGGTTAGTCATGGCGGTTTTAAACTACATCAAGGAAACTGGCCAGACTAGTTTCTTGAAGCGACAAGTTAAGTATCACGACAAAGGTAGCGGCACTATACTTGAGCATACACTTAGGGCACTTGATAATACGCTTTATCATGTCAGTCCTTCGGGAATTCCACTTCGACGAACAGCGGATTGGAACGATGCCCTTGCCGGTGGAAAACTCGATAAGGCAGAATCCTTGATGGTTGCCAATCAAGCAGCTTGGAATATTCTCGAAATCATTCCAATACTAGAAAAAATAGGAGAAAAGAAAAAGGCCTCCGCTTATTTAAATATTTATGACCACATTAAAAAAACAATCAACGAGCAGTATTGGGATGGAGCCTGGTATGTCCGAGCTACTGACGACAACGGTAACAAGATTGGTACCCACCACAACCGGGAAGGTAAGATTCACATCAATGGTCAAACCTGGCCTGTAATGAGTCATGTTGCTACTGAACAGAGAGGCTTACAGAGTATGGATAGCTTGTGGGAACTGCTGATGACCAAGTATGGTGCACTCACCTTCACACCTTCTTATTCAAACAAAAGTCCTGAAAAAGGTGTTGTGTCTCAGTTTGCTCCAGGAGCCAAAGAGAATGCGGCTGTTTTCTCACACCCAAATGCCTGGATAATTGTCGCCGAAGCTTTACTTGGAAGAGGGGACAAGGCTTATGATGCTTGGAAACGTACCTCATTTCTAACCCGTTCAAAAGAACCAGATACCTATATGGTCGAGCCTTATGTTTATCCGGAATACACCTACGGTCCAGAGAGTCCTCACTTTGGTTTGGGTAGCTATTCTTGGATGACGGGGAGTGCGTCTTGGTTTTTCCGAGCTTGTACTGACTATATTCTTGGTGTTAGACCAACCTTAGAGGGTTTGCAAGTTGACCCCTGTATTCCGAAAGAGTGGGATAAATTTGAAATAAAAAGAGTGTTTAGAGGAGCGACTTACAATATAACAGTCAAGAACCCAAAACACGTTTACAAAGGCATTGAGAAGCTCACAGTTGATGGAAAAGAAGTAACCGGCAAGTTGTTACCAGACTTCAAAAAGGGCGAGCACAAAGTTGATGTAACAATGGGTTAAGTGCAAGGCGAAAAGCTAGTAAACTTTACTTTCCAACCTTTTTCATCTCCCGAGAATCCACAATACTGCCTCGTTCTTTAGTCTTCTGAGACGCAAGAAAGAGGCGTTTATAAATAAAGGTTAATTTGATCTAGGCTCCAGGCTCTTTTTTCATCTCACCTAAAATCCAAAGTACTGCCTCTTTTTTATACCTACGATCACCTCGAGCATTGATGCGGATTGCTGGTAACTTGCCACGTTTACCCCAGCGCTTGATTGTGAGAGGTGAAACTCGCAAGAAAGTTGCGACTTCTCTAACAGTTAATAGTTCTGGCAGATCATCACCTAAAGACATGTATTCCTTTCCGGGTAGGGAATAGACTTTAAACACTCAAAGACACTAAAACAATATCAGACTGAAAAATAAGCTGTCAAGCGGCAAATCATTTACCTACGCAAAGATATAGTAATACATCAGTAAGAAAAAGGGCATTCATAACTATGGGTTGCAATATAGCTTCATTTGTGCTATTATATTGCCCTGCTGAGTGGGGAAAGTGAAGGGAGCAAGATATGACAATGGATGGGCGCCAAGACGCACCACCGCGTGTTCTGCCTCCAGTTAGGGCGAGCGAAAGCCCGTACGTCTGGATAGGAATTGCCGCTGTGGTGATGTTCCTTTTGGCTGTTGGGGCTGGGTACGTTGGAAGAGTCACCGCTGATGGTGGCCCTAACCATGATCTCAGCCACAACGTGCAAGACGGGCCGCGCAACGGCATTGTCACAGGCGTGTACGCAGACGAGATCTGCTTCACGCTCAAGGCCTACGTTGCGGGTGGTCGCAATGACGATCACACCTCGTGTGCGTCCAAGTCCGAGGTCAAGAATCTCGGTAAGGACTACGACGAGGGCGCCGTCCACGCGAAGGCCGTCGAGGTCAATGAGGCGCAGCCTCAGGTCTACTCGATCACAGCGTTCGAGATCAAGGGAGGGGACTCGGGTCTTTTGCTCGATGCGCCCGTTTCCCAAGAGCCTGCGATTGTGGAACCTACGCCGACGTCAACCGTGCCAGCCCCCGTACTACCGAGTACTGGAGGCGACGGCAGCTAAACAACTGGTTCCCCGCCAGCACACAAGAGCCGCCGGGGTGTAGAGATCTAAACAATCACTGCACCCCGGCCTTCTCATTTTTAAAGGGTTTAGGTAGAACAATTTTGCCGATCGTCGATTTTTGTAGGTTGCAAACTGTTTTTGATTTCTGTTAAAGATAGTTTGCTACCGGCAAACGCAGTCGTACTCCCAAACAACGGGCGCTTGGGAAGAGCGTTCAAAGGCGTGGAGGCGACAAAGACTGCTGGGGCAAGGAGAGAAGTTGGATAGCACGACTGCCATAAACACAGGCCTTTTCGTAGGGTTCCTTGTTGGTCTGATCTCCACGGGCTTCCTTTGGTGGACGTCCTGGAGTACTGGGAAGGCTGCCGCTGCGCAGGATCGATTCAATGCGGCGGATCTCTTGCTCAAGAACATCTACCCGAAGGTCGCCTATTCTGCTTTTTCCGAGTTTCTCAAGGCTCGGGGCAAGCGAACAAAGCGAAGGATGAACCAGGATGACTGGTACTGCTACTTCAGGTTGTTCAAGCATTTGGGTTTTCCGACCCACTCAGAGGCCTGTGAGGAGCTGGAGAGGATCCACGGCAAGATAAGCGGGGAGTTTCACGGTCGAGTACGTTTCGCTGGCTGGGATTCGTACCCCCTATTAGAGTGCCCGCCGATGACTTACTGGACGGTGGACAAAAAGGGGAACCAGGCAAGTCTGTCGGCTACTGTTGACCAGGTATCAGCGGAACTGACTTCTTGGCGACAGTCAATCTTCGACCTGTCTCCGCAAATTGCTGCCCTAAGGATTTTCTATCCGGATGGGGAGTTGTTTGTGGAGGTTTCTCGAACGCCGGTTCAGGCCGCCTGAACACACATCGGCGAGGAGACCCGCGACCGCAAGGTTTCGGACTTCCCCTCCTCGCCAGCGTTTATTTCAATTTACCCACAAAAAATAAAAAGTTATAGCAATACTATAAATATTTTCGAAGCTAAACCATTAATTCAACCGTACAAACCATCCTGTAGTAAGTTATAGCTTTATCTTTGTTACCTTTGACAGCAAAGGTAACACCAAACTGCCGACTTATTTCCTTTGGCTAAGAATTTCCTTTCCTCACTTAAATTTCAAGAACTCTCCGCCATTCGCCGGCTGGCGAAGGCGGATCAAACATTTGAAATTTTCACTTCGTGAACAGTTCGTCAAAGAAATTCTCTTGATGCGTCAGAACTAACGTCGGTTAGGGGACGAGATTGCATTATTTTGCTTTGGAAAAAAGAAAACCCCTCACGCGGAGGGGTTTTCTAGTTTTGCCTGCAAGGACGGGCCTTGCAATCACTTTCGGTTACTTAAGTTCTACCTTTCCACCAGCTGCTTCCAACTTCGCTTTTGCTTCGTTGGCTGCATCTTTGCCTGCTCCTTCAAGAACTGGTTTTGGAGCACCGTCTACCAGATCTTTAGCCTCTTTCAAACCAAGGGTTGGGACGATTTCCCGGACTGCTTTGATAACTGCAATTTTAGTAGCACCACCATCAGCCAGTATCACGTTGAAACTGGTTTGTTCTTCAACAGCTTCTCCGGCTTCAGCAGCACCTGCTGCAGGTGCAGCGGCCATGGCCATTGGAGCAGCGGCGGTTACGCCAAAACGTTCTTCGAGTGCTTTGACCAGGTCAGCTAATTCCAAAACAGTCAGTTTTTCGATTATCACGATGATATCTTCAAGCTTTTTGGAAACTTCTTTGGAAGGTTTCTTTTCCTCCTGTTTTGGTTCCTCAGCTTTGACTTCTGCTTTTACCTCTTCTTTAGCCTCTTCAACCACTTCTTTAACTTCTTCGACAGCTTCTTTAGCCTCTTCTGCAGACGCTTTTGCGTCGCTAGCTGTTTCAGTCGCCTCTTCGACTACCCCTTCGATTTTCTTTTCTTCGTCGTTCATAGATTTAGATATCACCTCATTTCTAAGCGTTGGACTTTTGGTCCTTTATCGCGTTGATTGTATAAACCAAGTTTCTAAGATTTGCATTCAAGACTCCAACCATGCCATAAAGTGGCGAGTAAAGACCGCCGACAACTTTTCCTCGCAGAACTTCTTTGGACGGAAGTTTGGCTAGTTGGGTGATTCTTTCAGGTGATAAAAGTTCAGTTCCGAGGAAACCAACTTTTATTTTTGGCTTGTCCGTAGTTTTGGCAAAAACAGTTAGCTCTTTGATAGGACTAATCTCATCACCATAAGCAAAAAGTGCGGCGGTAGGCCCTTCTAGCGCCTCGTCTGGAATTGAGTGTCCGGTTCTTTTGCTAGCAATTTTGAAAAGGGTATTTTTGGCCACCAAGGATTCAGCATCGACAGCGCGAAGTTTCTTTTTTAGATCTGATGAAAGGGCGACAGATAATCCTGACTGATCGGTAAGGACCACAGTTTTTGCCTTGTTGAATTTTTCAACTAAGGCTTCGACTGTTTCTTCGTTTTTTACTCTCGATTGTGGTTTGTTTTCCATCAAAAAATCCCCGCCAAAGCGAGGATAAACAAAAGTGATTCTAAAATCTTGTTTAACCTCGGCGCCTGCCTTTGCATTAACCCGCCCGTTAGCGGGGGACGCTGTCTCTGGTCAGGCACGAGTATAAGCTAGATTCTATTGTGTGTCAATACCTTGTAAAAAGATGTCTAAGAATTAGTTATCAACTTTCTTTTCCGCCTCCTCAAAGTCTTCATCAATTTCCTTCTTAACTTTATTATCGATCTTAGCCCTTTCAAGGTCTTTATCAACTTCTTGTTCCAGCTCTTCAATAATGTTTTGGAGTTTGCGGCGAAATCTTTTAGCTCCTAGGAGTAAGAAAAATATTATAAAAATGAATATAAGAAGGATTGCAAAGAGTGACGTCAGCAAGACCAACCCGGGAATAGCAAAGCCAAAAATCACATAGGCTTTTGGATCAATATTAAACTTAACTAGCTCTGATTTGCTGGATTCTATTTGGTCACTGTTTATCGCAACAGCGTACAGCTCGTGTTTACCGGCTTTGAGTAACTCTTTGTATCGAAACTCAAAATTGCCATTTTTATCAGTTTTGACTGTAGCGATTTCTTTGCCATTTAGATATAACTTGACATCGAAATTTGGAGTAGCCTTTCCTTTTATCCATAACTCATTACCATAAGGTAGAGTAGAATTATTCTTGGGTTTTGTTATTTCAGGGATGGGAATTTGCTTTACGGTGATTTCAACTTGACCAATAGTTTCATTTCCAGCTTTATCAACGGCTTTGACATGGATAGTGTGCTTCCCTGATGAAATTTTGGGAAGTTTGTAAGGGTTATCTATCTTTGTCCAGGTTCCTTCGTCAACTTTTAGTTCGTAGTGATCTATCCCCGAGGTTTTATCCGTTGCGGTGAAAGCGATGATTGGGCGTTTGTCAGCATCTTTCTTGGGATCTGCTTCAGGGGTGAATTTTTCTGGTGGAGTTTTATCGATCTGGATTTTATAGTGCGCTGTTGAGCTCCAAGCATTATTTGATCCCAAGACTTTAACGTGAAAGTACCAAATACCATCAGCCAAGTTTTCGAAAGTTTTGGTTTTCTCTGTTCCTTCGGACTTTTCATCTACATTTGTATCAGGATTCTGATCAAGAGCATAACTAAAATTACTACCGTTACCAGTCCAGTTTAAAGTCGGTGAAGTCCCCTTGTACCATTTGTCTTGATCAGGGTGTGTTGGGGAAGTTATTGAAGGCGCCGATGTTGGTCGTGGTTGAATAGTAAAAGTCGCGGTACCTCTGGATCCGAGCACATTGGTTCCCGCACCGTCATTGGCTAAAACTGAAGAGGGTGAGTCCACAGTGATCCTACCGGTTCCAGGAGAACCAGCTTGAACAGTGATTGCGCCGATGTAGCCATTGTTGCCAGTGTAGCCAGGTGTCGGCAGACCACATTTGAACCTTGCTGTGGAGTTTGTGTAACTTGGTGGGTTGGGAAAGAGGACACAAATTGAACCTCCTGAAGCGACACCCGTAACAGTTATATTGTTGCTAGAAAGATAAACATCGAAAGTATTAACGGCTTGAGAGGCGCTGACATAAACAAAGATGTTAAATTTATCGCCAGTGTATTTTGTTCCAGAAGCCGGAGAAAGGTAGAGAGAAGCACCAGCGGCTTGAGTTTTACTCGCTGAGATTAAAGGCAAGAAGATAGAAATGAGAGCCAAAGATATAAAGATTTTTCTAGAGTGTTTCATCAGTCAGTCCAGTCAAATAACATTATACTAAAATCTATTAATCCAACTCTTCCGTCAACGTTGGTATCACCAATAGGACCAGCCGTATCCCACCAATACATGAGAATCGAAAAGTCAGTCAGGTTTACATGGCCATCACAATTAAGGTCGCTGCGGCGGCAGTTGGAAACAGCCAGATTCTGAGTAAAACTATTGATCGAGTTTGCAAGGCCCGTCCTTGTCAGGTAGGAATGAATTGTATTGGGGCCGGTCACATATCCAGAATTCAAAAGAAAAGTATAGTCGCTACTACTGAGAACAGCGGAAAAGATTTCGACTCCGTTCAGAACAATATGGATAGTTGACCCAGGGGCAGCTTGACCAAATATATTTACCCCTTCACCAGAGGAGATAGTCGTTCTTGAAAGTTCTATTGTCGGTGGTAAATGAACGTCATTGATAGGGGTGTCGCTGTGGAAAGGTAAGCTCACATCGTCAAATAAAGTTTCGGGTGTAGTGCGACCAGAAGTATCAGTAAAGTAGAGAGCAAAATCGTGTAATCCTGGGGTGCTGATCACGGTTTTAGAAAAACTACCTCCTGGGTTAGTAGTTGTTGTACCAGCTGCAATCCCATCGTTTTTTATTGTTACAACCGAAGAGGCAGGTGCAAAACCATTAAAAGTTGAGGTGCTATCAGGGACAGTTGCAGTGACTGTTACATCGCCACTAACACTGCAGGTTGTAGTCGGAAATATCGGCGTGCAAGAGCCTGCCTCGACAATTTGTGACGCGGAAGCAAAAAATACAAAAGTTAATAATACTCTAAGCAGTTTTTTGAACATTTTTCTTGCGTATTGCCAATCTAGAAGCTAATAGCACAGAGGTTACGACAAAAACTAAAGGTATAAGCAGTAAATAATTAAAAACCCAGAAAGTCTGAAGCTTAGTAACTAGCGTTTTTTTGTCCCCAAACTCATAAGCAATCTTGACCTGGTAAGGACCGGGAAGTATGGAGCTTATGCGAAATGAATTCTCAATACTCTCCGAGGCTTTAACTTTGAATTGATCAATATTCTTATCCAATACTTTTTGGTTAAAAATGTTGGTTACTTCTAACTTCCCAGCAACAACCGTGGTTATGTTTCCAGAGTTCTGAAGCATGATATTTACTTGATTCTTACTATAATTTACTTCGTCTATCCTAATGCTTTCTTTTAGCTGACCCAAAAGTCTTAGGGTGAAGCTAGCTGTTTGAGTTTGACTTGCACCTGCTAATTTTACTTGGCCATAATAATCTCCAGCTTTGAGATTTTCTGGTCTGATAAAATCTATTTCTGTACTACCGATTCCGTAAGGTTCGATTTGAAGTTCGGGATTTTGGATCTTTGCAAAATCGATGGCATGTACTGGTGATATATTGTCAGGACTTTCCCAAGTTAGCTTTACAGAAAGTTTTTCAGAGGACAAATTTTTGACGATAAGATTTTCTGTCAGCTGTCTATTGGTAGGTAGTTGCAGTAAGAAATTATTTTGGTCGAGCTCAAAAGCGGAAGATCCCAAAGCAGGATTGGGAAGAATTAGGAAAACTATTATTCCAGAAATATAGAGCAGTAGGTTTTTCACAATTTGTGAAAAGATTATACTGATATTGGGGCAAAATAGGTAGAGTTACTTTGACAGATCTGGCAATGCTTATTTCGAGATGGGGAAGTTGAGAAATTAAATCTAAATTTGACAGAACTTAGGCGCTAAGAAGATAATTTATTAACCTAGCAATATGTTGTCACATTTTAACGAAGACTTGAATTTAACCAATCGGAAACATTTAGCGACATTTGCCTTTACTGTCTTTCTTTTTTTCGCAACTCCTCTAATAGTTTTTGTTTCTCTGATCACTCGTGATCAGAATATTCGGGCTGACACAGTTTCAAACAAAACTATTATTTTGACGGGTTTGGGAGACTCGATTACAAATACAGGTATATCAAACGGGAAGGGTTGGACAAAACAATATGTCACTGACATAAATAGCAACCTTCAGGCATCGGTACAAATTTCTAACCTGGCAACCAACGGTATCACTAGCCAACAGCTCTTAGATCTGATCGTAAACAACGCGACTTACCGTCAGCAAATAGCATCTGCTCAATTAATTACACTAGAAATTGGCTACAATGACTTCCTCCAGAGCAGAGGGTTATACCAATTTGGAACATGTGGTGGAAGTGATAACCAAGACTGTCTAAGGAATATGGTTACAAATTTCTCCAGTAGTTGGGATAGTATAATTTCGGAAATCAAATCATTAACTGCCGACCATTCCTCAAGTGTTGCCTTACGTGCTTTTGATATCTACTACTCTGTAGCTGGAGCTGACCAATCTCAAACGTCACCTTACAATGGGCAATTCTCAGTCCTAAACCCCTACTTGACTCAGATGAACACGCATATTGCCCAAAGTGCAAGCCAAAACGGATTTCTCCTTGGCTCAGTACATGAAGCTTACAACGGTTCTTCAGGTACAGAAGATCCGGTTGCCAAAGGTTATATATCAGCCGATGCTATACATCCCACAGATTTAGGCCACACGATTATTGCAAACCGTATGCTGGCACTTCGTTATTATCCACTTATGGAACTTGATACAGACAACGACGGCTGCTCCGATTCAAAAGAACTGGCAGGAGACTGGAAAAAAGGTGGCCAAAGGGATCCAAACAATCGATGGGATTTCTTTGACGTACCAGTTCCTGCAATTACTGCAACTAACTGGAACTTACCTACTGGTGACGCCGGAAGGCCAACGCTCAATCATGCGATATTAAATAATGATGCTCAAGCAATATGGGCTTATTTTGGAACAAAAAGGAGTAGTCCTCCAAACGCTAAAGGGTTATCCTATGACACCCACTACGGTTACCAAATGGGTTTGACCAATGATCCCAACTTTACTGACGGAATGTTTTACGACCGGACACTAAATTCCGACCCTAACCAGTTCTGGAAAACGGGTCAACCTAAGGGTGCAGTAACTGTTTCTGATGCCCAGCTGGAATTTTCAATTTTTTCCAAAGGCGGATCGAACTGCAATTAAAATAATCTACCGGAAATTAAAATTCCTAATTTAGGTTAGAAATATCAAGTTTAACACTTGGGCCCATGGTCGAGGTTAGAAAAATACTTTTGACTAACTCCTTTTTCATATCAGCTGGTTTTGCAGCTTTTACAGACTCCAGAAGACTTTTTACATTTTCTTCGAGATCACTTTCCTTGAAGGAAGCCTTACCAATAGTCACATGAACTATTGGGGAAGTCTCTGTCTTGATTTCTACCATCCCAGAGTTTAAGCTGGCTGCCACCTTTTCAGGTTCAGCTGAAACAGTCCCGCTTTTTGGATTGGGCATCAAACCTTTTGGTCCGAGGATTTTTGCGACCTTGGCAAGTTTTGGCATCCACTCTGGAGAAGCAACTACTTTCTGGAAGGTAATCTTTCCTTTTTCAATTTCAGTCAAAGAATCTTCTGTCCCTACAGTTGCTCCAGCATCTTTAACAGCTTTGGTGTCTTTTGCTCCGAACACCAAGATATTTATTTTCTTCCCATTTCCCTTTGGGAGAGTGACTGTAGTGCGAATTTGTTGTTCTTGCTTGCTTGGATCGATTTGCAGATTGATGTGAGCTTCGATAGTAGCGTCAAACTTGGTATTTGCGGATTTCTTAATCAGTCCGACTGCTTCTTCAATCATGTATAACTTGTTTTTATCGATCAATTTCAATAATTCAGTGTAGCGTTTGCTAGGTTTTTTCTTTTCTCCGCCAGCCGGCGGGTTTGCTTTTGCGGGTTTACTTTTTGCCTTTGCTTGGGTTGTCCTTGCTTCTTTGGCACCAACTTTAGGCTGCTTGGATTCAGTTTCTACGACTGCGTCTTCTGGAAGTTTGACCTTCTCAATATCAAAATCAGATTCAATTGTTTTAATCTTTGGTCTACCCATAATTAATTTTCAACCTCCACGCCCATACTACGAGCGGTACCAGCGACGATCTTCATAGCGCCTTCAATATCGTTGGCATTGAGATCTTCCATTTTATTCTCGGCGATTTCACGAAGTTGCTGCTTTGTGAGTTTACCTACCTTATCTTTTTGGGGGACTCCAGAACCTTTTTCAAGAACAAGAATTTTCTTGATCGCCTCGGCTACTGGTGGCTTCTTGGTTATAAACGCGAAAGTTCGATCCTCAAAAACTGTAATCACTACTGGCAAGACATTACCCTTTTGATCAGCAGTCTTTTCATTGAAAGCTTTGACGAAATCCATGATTGGAAGACCATGAGGTCCCAGTGCGGTACCAATTGGAGGTGCAGCAGTAGCTTCACCAGCCGGTACGTTTATTTTTATATATGTTTTAATCTTTTTAGCCATATGACGCAGGGGATTGTATCAGATCAATTAGAACTTGGCAATAGATTAGGGGGAGGCTATATTTTTGTTACCTGCAAAAAGTCTAGTTCAACTGGAGTTTCCCGGCCAAAGATACTCACCAAGACTTTGACTTTACCCTTTTCTTCGTTTATTTCGTCTACAGTTCCGAGAAATTCTGCAAAAGGACCATCAACGATTCTCACGGCTTCGCTGAGAGTAAAGGCAGCCTTGTAAGTTGGGGCTTCAAGTTCAGAGAATCTCTGAATTGCGGTTACTTCTGAGTCAATCAACGGTGTTGGTTTGTTGCCAGTACCGACGAAACTGGTGACTCCAGGAGTAGAGCGGACAGCGTGCCAAGACTCATCGCCAAGTATCATTTTTACGAGAATATAACCAGGGAAGATCTTTTCTTGCAGTGTTACTTTCTTTCCTTCCCTTACTTCAATCTTCTCTTGGGTTGGTACCATGATTTCAAAGATTCTATCCTCAAATCCAGAAGCCTTTATTTTTTGTTTGAGCGTTGCAGCAACCTTGTTTTCATGTCCAGAGTAGGTATGAACAACATACCATTTACCACCAGTTTTCTCGGGTTCTTTGGATTCAGTTTCAACCTTGGGACTTGTTTCCTCGGTTTTTGTTTCAGTTGTGACTTCTTCTTTTTTCTTCTTTGCCATAAATTCCGTTAAATTTTACTTAGTCAAAAGTTTCTTAATTAAAAACTGGAACGATAGATCCAGTCCAAATGCATACGCAGATATCGCTACACTAACTGCCAGTACTATTATAGTCAATTTGATAGTCTGAATTCTAGTAGGCCAAGTGACCTTATGGATTTCAGAGTAAACTTCTCGTAAATATTTAACTAAGAAAAAATTATTCATTTAAACTGACCCCCCCCCAAACCAAATAACGAAGGTGCATTCTAGCACGCTTCAGATGGTTAGTCAAAATACATTGAGTAAAAAACCAAATTATTTATATCAGTGAGTAACCCACCCTCTGTTTTCAGATAAGAAATCTTATACAGAGTGGTGTTTACAAGCAAAAGATACGTTGTTCCTGAGCTGTCAGTTACCTTCTCGCATTCTTTGGTTTGGGTACCAAATCGGATTGGTTCACAGCTTCCTCTTTGAGCTTGGGGGTAGTTTTTGATAGCGTAGTTGCCGAGAGTGGCAAAATTCTCACTTGATTCGACTTTGAAGCCGCCATAGCTTTCGTTGCCGGTGAAGCTATAAGTAGTGATGTTGTCTGCTTTTGTAAGAGTTATTTTATACAGATGTGGGTAAAGGAATTTGAATGGAGATTGATTGTTCTCGAAAGTGAGTAGTACGGTATCTGTTGGTTTTGTGTCTGAAACAAATTCGGCTTTTACAAAACCTTTTGTCTGCGCCTCGACAAAGTACCAGTCACCTTGGGTGCTTATCACTTTGAGCTCTGTTCCATTGGGTAAAAGCAGTTTTATCAAGGATTCTGTGCTTGCTTCTTCGCGAAGATTCAGACCTTCGAGAGCTGTAACGTAGACTTTTTCAGATTCTGTGTCGGTAGTTTCTGTTTGCGCTGAGCTTGTAGCAACTTTTTCTTGCTGAGTTTGGGTATTTGATTTCTTATTTGAGAAAAATAAAAAGTAGATAATTGCAGCTAGAACTAAAATAACTAGTATTGCTAGTGCTACAAAAACAGGTGTTTTACTATTCTTTTTTTGAGGAACACTAGAAGGTGAACCTGTAGGTGGTTGGGAGATGTTTGTAGCAGTTTCCATTTCGGGTTCAATGATAATACTTGTGGTAAGAAAAGCAAGATCTCAGAACAACAGTTAAGTATCGAGATTCAAAATCTAATGAGCGGGATTCTATTGGGTGTTGTTTAGAATATACTCTTCAAAGTAGGCCTCATCCATCCCTTCGACTTTACCTTTAATGAAAGACTTTAGGAAATCTACTTTCTTTTTAAGAATTTCATCATCCGCTGTCCACTTTTTCAATTTCGTATAACCATCTTTTGTGAATAAGTAACTATAGACTTCAGCCTTGTCTTCTGGGAGATTTGTTTTAGCGTAGCCTGTGACAAACCCAGGTGTTGGGTATTCGACATTGTTTAAAGTACTAGTCAAATCATATTTATTATTATAGTTATTTACTGTCGTTGGCCAATTTTTCCCAAGACCCCTATTGCCTTTTATGTCGAAGAAGAAACGGTGATCCATAAAATGTGAAAGCTCATGGTGAATAAGGCGTCTTGTAAATAACTCATCCTTAGAACCAATACTGTAAACAACAAATTGTGTTGTGACACCAGCGACCTCGGCAACATCTCGGATAGCAACTGATTTTACAAATACAAATCCAAATGGATTAACGTTTTCCATCCACTCTACGGGATATTTTGTATATTCGTCTGTGAATAGGTGGGCAAACTTTTTTAATTCAGGTAAATCAGCTTCTTCTAGGTATTTTGGCGCAATTTCTGCTAATGGATCGATCCCACCCACAGAGGCAGATTCAAGTTTTGAGGCTATTATCTCCGGTGAACTGGCTAGTCCAGTTAGGTCATAAAACCTGTTGTAATAGTTCGATTCAAATTCGCTTAAACTTTCTGCTTGGTCAACGACATCGTGCAAGCTCTTTATCTGAGAATTATCTAGTAAAGTTAAGGTTGTCTTTGTTTCTGGGACAAGTTGTTCTTTAACAAAACCGATATCTGAAATAAAATTGGAGATTGGTATGAAAAGCTTTGTTACAAACGGACCAAGTGTAAAGAATAAAACAATTAAAGCAACTAATACCAAGGGGCTTGCAAAAACTCCCAAACAACAATACTTCAGAAGCCTTTTTTTGCTTTTATTTTGTTGTGGGTTCGCATCCGCTGGGTTAACTTCAGTTGGTTGAGTGGTTTGTGGTCTTGGAGTTAATTGATTTTGCTCAGGCAGCATTGGATACACATTCAGGTACGGGCTAATAAGTTTGATAGTAGCATGATCAAAGGGAAAGTTCTAGAGTTTAGCTATATGACAAATGGAATTCTCTGGAGCCGGGAGAGGGATGATTCGCCCATTTGCTCCGCAAAAGCCGAACCCATGGACGCTGTTTTAGTTTTTCTGGAGCCGAGTGAGGGATTCGAACCCACGGCCTACTGTTTACAAAACAGTTGCTCTACCACTGAGCTA
>CAYHXX010000007.1:0-23772 GCA_964360785.1 uncultured Gammaproteobacteria bacterium
TTTGGATTACTAACCTACATTGTATTTATTTCTGCTTTTGAACTCCTAGCAATCAAAACGCTCCTAAAGTCAAACTTCTCTGACCAACGTCTCCTTAATCTTGGACTCTTGGCTGGTTTCAACGCAAACCTTGCCCAAAACTTTTTTGGTTTCTCTGTCGTGACAACTGCAAGCCTTTTATTTATCTACCCTGGTCTGTTTTTTGTTATTAACGACTCCTTAAGAAAAAGTTTTGTACTCGAGTTTAAGCATAGATTAGGTTTTCTCGAAAAATCTTTATACAAAAGGTCTGCAATTGCCCTTACAATTTTCTTAACTTTACTTGGAATTAGCTCTGTATTTTGTATGTGGGCAGCAGATTTTTTCTACAACAGCAGCCTAAACTCTGATACTTACCAAAGCTCAATCCGATCCCTGCGCACAGCGATAAAGCTCAACAACACCGAACCACTTTACAAATCCGAACTAGCAAAGAACCTCTCTGCTTTAGCTTCTACCATCGTCGTAGACCCAAATTCCAAGTCAAAAGGGAGAGATTATATAATCGAGGCAAGAGAACTGACCAATAAAGTAGTTGCGAAACACCCAAACGCCACTGCATTGTGGATCGACAAGCGTACCATCGACTACAATCTCAGTAAAGTTGATCCATCACAAAACCTGGAATTGCTACGCACCGCTGGAAAACTCAGAGAACTTGCCCCAACTGATGCAAGTATCCAGTACGACATCGCCTTGGTTTATTTATATTTGGAGAAAAACAGAGAGGCAATTGAACAACTGGAAAAAGTTGTTGCCCTAAAGACTGACTATCGCGACGCAATAATAATGCTCTCGCGAACTTACGCCAAAGTTGGTAATAACGAAAAGGCAATAAAAACACTTCAGAATTTCTTGAAAACAAATCCCGCAGACCCCGAGAGCTTGGATTTATTGAAAATCTTACTGACAGGCTAGTTATTAAAAAGTATCTTTATGGAATCGCTAAAGAAGATAATTGAGAAAAAAAAGGGACGAGAAGGACCAGTTTATATACACCATGAGTTCCAAGACTACGGCGTTTACCTTTCCGAAGTGTTGCATGACCCAGCACACAAAGCGCTCTATATCAAATATGCCAAAGAAAAACCACGCGGCGTCTTGGAAGAAGCCAAAGGTTTTGCCAAAGACTACAATACAAAGTCACTCAACCGCGGCAAACTATTTATGTGGAAGCTGAAGGAACTTGAATCAGGAAATGAAAGAAATAAGTAAAATACACTGTGCTTGGAACAAAAGGTTGCAATTTTATTTACCGAAAGTCTGATCTGTCTTTGTCTTACGTATCCGACGATAAGCTAAGAATCCTAGTGCCGCTACCCCAATAATTATTAGAACTAACCCGACCAGCTTAACAAAATCGGTCTGGGGGCTAACACCCGAAAGTTTAATAGTGAGTTCCTGAGTCTTAACTTTAACTTCAATTATCTCTTTACCATCCTTATCTTTTGATTTGATCTGTTCTGGACCAGGATCCTTTACCTCAATCTCGTTGTTAATCACTTTCCCACTTACCTGGGCAGCTAGCACGTGTTTACCGGGATTAATGTCCTTAAACTCTACTACCCCCTTTTTGTCAGTCGTGGAAGCGGTTGTTTTGGAGTAAAGAATCACTTTTATCTTCTTCATCGGCTTGCCATCACTACCAAGTACAGTAATTTTCAGGGTGTAACCAGCAGTCCGGAAGATAGAGTCTGCACTTTTAACTTCATTGCCAGCTGCATCTTTGCTACGAGCCTGAAAATGATAGGCGGTGGCTGGTTGTAGGAATTTGCTGTTGACAGTAACTTCATGAGTAGTAACCAAATCGGTTTTCTCAGTGGAAAGAAAATAGCCTTTGTCGGTCCCGTAGTCGACGATACTGGTCGAAGCTTCATCAGTTTTCCAACTAATAGTAACCGAATCGATTGTTGCTTTAACTACCTTTACATCAGAGATTTTTGGAGCAACTTTGTCCGCTGGAGGCGGGGGTGGTGGCGGAGGTGGGGGGTTGGTAAAAGAGAGTGTACTCCCACTTCCCGCTCCGACAATTACTGAACCAGCACGATCGGCTTCGGTCCCGGCTGCAAAACTGACAGCAGCAGTTCCAAAATTCGGCTTGGCTCGAAAGGTGACTGTCCCAACCAGTTTGTCTCCACTAACAGTACCGGCAATTCCGCGGCCAATTTTCACTACCCCACTGCCACCGGAACTTTCCGCTTGGATGGGAAAGGCACTACCTGAGTAGCTAATTGAAACAAAGTCAAGTTTGTCAACGGGGTACGAAAGATTGGCTTGAGCAGTATCAATTGGATCAGAACTCGAAACGCGAACGGAAATAGAGAAATTCGAACCTTGAGAAACGGTTTTACTACCAGGTGAAAGATAAATACTCCCCCCAGCTAAAACCGGCGCACTACCTAAAAAACTGAATGATGGAATCAAAAGGGCAATTAGTAAAATTTTCGACAAGAATTTTTTCATCATGTACCCCATTTTGAGAGTAAAATACTCAGGTCGCGAATATTAACCTCCAAATCTCCGTTTAGATCAGCTCGATTAACTCCACTCAACCGCCATCTACTCAATAGTATACTGAGATCACGGATATTTACCAAACCATCATCATTCAGATCCCCTAGCTTCGTTTGAGTTGGTGGGGTAGTAAAGCTGTAGTTCCCTCCAGCCGAAGTACCAGTTAAAACGGCGTTATCCGAAACACGCAAGGCTTCCGTTCCAGAGGAAAAACTCAGTGTTGCTGAGCCAGAACCGAGTAATGCTTTAAACGTAATCGTAGCTATCAATAGATCTCCACTTTTAGCGGTTAAGGTTCCCCGACCAAGACTTATTGTACCCGCACCACCAGTATTTTCTGCCTCGATTTCAAAGGCGGAATTGGTTGTACTGATATTCACAAACTCTAACTTAGCGGCGTCATAGCTGAGGTTGGCTTGGACAGCATTAACACTATCCCCGCCTGTATTGACCAGCACCTCAACCGAGAAATTCGTATTTTGATTCACCGTCAAACTCACTGGTGAGAGGTAAAAGTTGGCTGCCGCCTGAACAGGTGAAGCTACAAACCCTAAAAAGCTTGTTAGTAAGGTCGTTGTGATCAAAATGTTAACTAACAATTTCTTCTTCATAAATTCATCTTTAATTAGGCGTTGTAAAGCTCGGTCCAGTCAGACTCTCCCAACGCGTCAAGAGCACACTCAAATCAATTATATTAACTTTCCCATCATTATTGAAGTCAGCAGACTCATCGCCTGACTTCCACTTGGAAATGAGAATATTCAGATCAACTTGGTTGACAGTACCATCACTATTAACATCCCCAAGTTTCTTGGTAGTCACGGGCAAGGTATTGGAGGCAGCTGAGAGGTTACCAACGGCATCCTTGGCTTTGACAAAGTAACTGTAGGCTGTAGCCGGGTTTAAGCCGGTATCAGTGAAGGTGGTTGTTGTTAGCGGAGGTATATTTAATTTAACCGCATTGCGATAAACCTCATATGTTACAGTACCTGGGTTATTATCGGTACTTGCTGTCCAGCTTAGATTTAGTTTTTTATAACCAACTTGCGTAGTAGTTAAACCAGTCGGTGCAATTGGTGGTTGTGCATCCAATGTAAACTCAAAAGCCCCAATATCGGTCGCCGTACTCTGCGGAACAGAGACTCCATCAAGATCAGTGCTGCAAGCAGGACAAGACACGGTCGTACCCGCATTTACACCCGGACTTGAAGATTGTAAATGGAAATCTGTGGCAACGGAAACAAACTTCGGATCAATTACTTTTGAAGTTGAGGCAATATTCTCGCTCCGACCACCAGCAATTTGAACCACCCACCAACAACTGGCGTTCGCTAATGGAGTGCAGTAAAAAATGTTATTGCTTTCATTAGTTCCTAGCAACACATCAGAATATACACCCTTACTAGTTACCGAAAGAATATTATTTCGTAGTTCAAGAATAAGTGGCGGGCCCCCAACGTTACAGCCATTACACAAAACCCCCGAGGAGCCAGGACCAGTCAGGTAAACGGTATTATTGAAAGCTTTAGTTCCACGAGTCGGGCCAAAAATACCGCTACCATGAATATTTAAAAAGGTGGACTTGTTTAGATCGCTAGTCATCAAATTGTAGGACAAGGTATTATCTTCGGCAATTATGTCGGTAGTAGGCTTAGTGTCGCTTCCCACCTCAACAAACGAATAATCATTCACCGTCTTATTGTGGTGAATGTTGTTACGCTTTGCCCCGTATACTTCAATCGAAATACCATCAGGTCCACCCAAGGGTCTATTGTTGGAGTCCCAAGGAAAATCATAGGTACAACCATTATTACCACCAAAGGTGTTGCGGGCAATTTCGTTATTGTCCCCCTGTAAACCAATTCCCATTGCCCCTGCGTCATCAGAAGCGTCTGACCAAGTTTCTTTTCCGGTTTGTGGGTCAGTAGATACCCAAGTTGGTTTAGTCAATTGGGAAACGTAAGTATTATTTGTCAGCACATTGTCCAAAACTTTATTGTTATTAGTACCAGCTTTCAAAAATATCCCCATTGTGCTTTCATGAGCCTTAGAAAAACGGATGATATTATCGTGAGAGGCAGGTATCGACCCATTGGGGCCGGCCAACTTAAAACCTACCCTCCAACCTTTGGGTTGTTGTACTTTCCCATTTCCATCGATAGGCCAACCGGGTGGACATAATGCAGGATCCATCGCCACAGTTGCTGGTTTATCGCTAGAAGCGTCGATATATTCGATAATTTGATAACTTCCGGTAATTTGAACCACTTCACCACTTGCGTCCGTGTTTCTAATGGAAGGTAAATTGTCCATAGAAGTAGAAATCGGGTATGCTCCAATTGTAATTGGAGCCCCGCTAGTACCATTCCACTTAGCCGTTAGTGGTCCAGTCCAGCTACAACCTCTTTTCAGTAACAAACTTTCCCCTGGGTTTAGTGGAGCACTGTTAGCTGAAGTGAGGTTGTTCCAGGGAGAGCCGGCACTACCATCGCCATTGGTTGGACCACAGTCAACGTAATAATCTTTGGTAGTAGGAGCGGCTGCACTTAATTGCAATTGGAACGATCCGTTTCCCTGAGTACTGGCAAATAGGCGGTTAGTTACCGGATCATAGTCAACTCCCCTCACCTTTAACTTTTTCAGATCATGAGTGTGTTTGGCCGGATCTTGGAACTGCACATCATTAAAATTGGTAAAAGACTCTCTTTTCAAAGTTACAGGATCAAGTCCTCCAGAGCGTACTATCCCGCAACTTCGACAACCAACGTAGAGTACGCTTTTGCCGTTTTCAACAATGGCGACACCGGCCGCGTTGTCGCTACCGACTTTAATTCTCGTGTCTGAATGCAGCAGAGGTTGCCAACTCACTGTCGCTGCTTGCGCATTTAGCGTGTAATACACTCCCTTCGTCCCCAGAGAATAAACTATATTTGAGTTCAACGGATCAATAACAAGGGCATCAAATGGTTTAGAGGTTGTTAAAGTATCGTTTGAAATAAGTTTCCAATTACAGGGAGAGACGACTGTAATATCATCGCAGCGGTAAATTCCAGTAGTGGCAGTATTAACCGCATAGGCTCTAGTCTCTGATCCTGGTCCCAGTGCATACATTCGCTTTGGGTTGGCTGGATCAGTTTTCAATTCGGAAAAACCAGGACCACAGTTACTCGGATCTGTTCCTTTTATTGGATCGTTAAAATCGCATTTTGCAAGGTTTGTTGCGTTTAATCCAAAAGGTTCCCAAACCCATTGCTTGGTATTGCCGTTGTTGTTTGGGTCCTGCCTTCCCCGATAAATCCCAACCCCATCAAGGACTGCAATCAAAACACGCTTCCCTGGAACGCTTGACAGGTCCAACTGCAACCCCAATACATTTCCCACTGGCAAACCATTAGCACCCACGGGAGGTTCAATACCGCCACCAATTTTTGTCCAACTTTTTCCATGGTCTTCGCTGTAAGCCACCCCACCTTTGTAAGGAAGATCAGTTACCTGCTGATAAAGTCCAACATACATCCGATCTTTAAAAGCTGGATCCGGATCTACAATTAACGAGCTTGGACCGGTTCCAGTATCGGTATAAGTCGGTCTCCACAAAAGCCTGGCGCTCTCGCCCCCATCGACACTAACAAACAATCCGTGGTCAATGTCCCCGCCGTACAACCGCGTGGAGTCGTGTGGATCGACACTCATCCACAGTAAACCTTCCAAGGCTAAGCCGTTATTGGCCCAGTAAGTCTTGGTTCCAAAATCAGTAGTAGTAATTGTCTTTTCTTTAGCGGCAACATAATCCCAAGTTAACCCTTTATCATCACTTTTGTAGATAATTCCACCATGACCGGAAACCCAAATCCGATCCGGTTCGTTTTTGGCAACGGCAATGGACAAAAGACCTCTCTTACCACTCCAGCTATCGATGATGTTGCTGTTGGTCTCTCCCGGATACCTCGTCAGTTTCGTCCAACTGGTAATTGCGTCAGTTGCATCCAAATTGTTTGACACCCAAAGCCCGGCGGCGGAATTTGCCTCAGCTCCATTGGCAACATAGAGTTTGCGACTACTATCGTTGTGTTTTACTAAGAGCAAACGATCATACCCAAAAAAGGCAGCGTTATTAAACGGTAAATTGTGGTTCGTTTCCGTATTGTTAACCTTTTGCCAGGTAGAACCACCGTTGGAAGAGAAATACACTCCACCGTGATTGGAAGTGGGATTTACCCATGCAGTCTTAAGAGAGACCCACATTTTTTCTGGGTTGTCTGGATCGATTTGGGTATCACTAACAAAAAACGTAGGACTCGTAAGATCCGTAGGATCCGTGGTATCTACTGGAACTCTTGTGAAGGTCATACAGTTGCTAGTTGTGCAGTTAGCATTTTCGCTCTTATACAATCCTTTCTCAGTCGCTGCGAAGACAACATTTGGGGATTCTGGTTTGACTTCGATTGAAAAGATAGACCGACCGGCTGGAATCATCGTAAGTGGGTCATAACCGATGACAGCATCTTCCTTGACCGTGTTAGTGTACACCGGCAGCCAATTGCTGCCGCTATCGGTAGATTTTAAGATCTGAGCAGAACCACTGCCTGGACCTTTAGGAAAATCCCAAGTAAAATCGTGGGTGGTACCAGTACCAGCATAAAAAATGTTGGGGTTGTTGGGGTCCGAAGCGAGAGCGTCAATTAAGTTGACTGCATTTGCATTTGTCTTTGTCCAAGTATCGCCAGCGCTGCTGCGCCAAATATTTCCGCCACTTCCACCAGATAAAATTATCTGGTTGCTTGGCGTTGAATGCGGCGAGAAGAGCACCGACCAACTGGTAAACGCTCCCGGAAAACCGGGGAAACCATTATCAGGATTTATATTGTCATAGCCGGGTATATACCAATTCAAGCCTGCATCTTTCGTTCGCCGCGGACTGGCAACATCGACACTAATGAAAGCATCGTCAGAATCATTAGGGTTGACGGTTATATCAGTCAGGAATTGATCGGCGCCGCGCATGAATGGGATCCATTTGTTCGTCGCTCCTGCCGCCTGGCCGGTTGGTTCGCGAGTTTGTAGAACGGTAAAAACTGTTATAGGTATCGCTAGAAAAAGCAAAATTGTACCTACCACAGTAGACATAGTTTTAAAATTCTTTAAATTGGCAGGTTGTTTAAGAAGCTCCATAAAGGCAGTTAACACCTATAGGGAAATTATCTCCCTAATTAAAGATTACTGCAAATCCGGATTTGCTAGAAATTAGAGTACCACTAAAACACTGGCGCAGTTGTGCTCTCCCACCGTGTTAGCAGCATACTTAAGTCAACAATAGTCACGATACCATCACCATTAAAGTCAGCAGATTCATCAACTAACTTCCATTTGATTTTGAAGATCTCCAAATCAATTTGGTTAACGCTGCCGTCACCGTTGACATCACCTAATTTTCTGGTTGTAACGTTTAGTGTAGTTGAGGCGGCAGAGAGATTGCCAGCGGCATCTTTGGCTTTGACAAAGTAACTGTAGGCCGTGGCTGGGTTTAAGCTTGAATCCAAATAATTTGTACCTGTAGCCACCCCCACCTTAGTACTATTACGATAAACCTCATATGTTACAGCCCCTGGGATATTAGCAGTACTAGCTGTCCAACTCAAACCCAATTTCCGATAGCCAATTTGAGTAGTATTCAACCCAGTTGGTGGAGACGGGGGTTGTATATTTATTAGATCAGCATTTCTTTTTAGCGTGGTTGCCAAAGGATCGTTTTCATCAAAACAATATGGACCAAAGAATGTACACGAAGTCCCAAGTTTCGTGTTAGCAACACTGCTATTATCCCAATACCAGACTATGTACCCGGATGCACCATTTGCAAACGCAGCGCCAATCTTCGCATCAAAAAGGTCAGCTCGATCCTGCTTTAAATAACAATAATCTGAATTATCACATAATAGATTTGGATTAGTCTCGTTTGGTCTACGTGTGTAAATTCCAGCTTCACCAAAGAAAAATGGTTTAACTAATGACTTTGCATCCAGCAAATCCGAATACATTGTATTTTTTGAGGAAACTGGTGCAGTCGAGGGCACATAGACACGTATTTTAAATTGTGAACCCGGCAAATTTGCTGGTAGTGTTACTGGGAACAAACGCGTATTTGAGGTTCTATTGTTATTTATATCTACTTCCAAAGACCCTAAAGAAAACTTATCGGTAATAGCGTTTGATATTTTAAGAGTGGGTTCGCTAGACAATCCTTCTCTGGCCCATCCAGCCAATCCATTCTCAAAGTCATAAGATGTCGTACCGATCGTAATATTGTCAAAATAAATTGGCCCTGTCCATGCAGGCATTCCATCAACTTTAATATTTATTGCTACTTTTGTAATTGGCAAAGTGGCTATTGTGGAAGGAATATTGCCATATAGAGTGACCCATTTGCCCAATGTTACTTGTCTGTGGACAACAGTATACCAATTGGGTTTTTTATAGGGTGTCGTAGGTGTAGCAGGTGTTTCAGAATCTTGTGCATAAAGCTCAAACTCTACGTGTGATCTGGGCGACTCCAAAGATCCTGGCAAAGGTTCTTCCGGATAATTGTAATCATGGGCAGTGACAACATCGATACTTGGTATACTATGCAATTCTCTATAATCTGTGCCCTCTGTTCCCGGTTGGCCTGTACCTGATACACCCATACTCACCAGTGGAATATGACGATTAGGATCATTATTAGGATCGACATTTTTTATCTTGTTCGCCATGTCCAAAGTAAAATCCTTTAAGGCTGTGGGGTAAGTGGGGTTTTGTTCCAATGAGGCCTCACTCACTAACTGCCACATTAATATTGTCGGTTCGTCAATATACCTTCCGACAATTTGTTGCACATAGTCACTGTAAGAAAGCTTGTAACTACCGTTAGGGATTTTGTAACCATCTTTATACCAAGTTGAATCTTTGGAACCTTTTGGTACACGCCACTCTTGAGTACTCCAATGGAACTGGTTTTCCAGTACCGGGATTAATCTTATTCCGTGTGCTTTAGCTCTGTTTATTACATTATCAATTGCAGAAAAATCCCCAAGTTTGGTTGTAGCATCAACAGGTACATATGACTGAAATGCGAAAAAACGGACAACATTGATATTATTTTCCTTTAGTTTTGTAAATGTGTTATCTAAAAAGCTGTCTATCTCGGGTTGAGTATCTCCTATAGGAACTAAGTTGGGAAATCTATAAAATAAGGAGCTGGCTAAACCTTCCCGATTAACACCAATAAATTTAAACTCGTTTCCAGAAAGAATTAATTTATTCCCTTCTCTGGTAACAAACTCAAAAGCCGGAGCTGTAGCTGCGTTTCCTCGAAAATCTCTTTGTTGCAGCGTAACAAAGACAGTTAAAGGAAGTGCTAGAAAAAGTAATGTTGTTCCTGCCACTGTAGCCATAGTTTTTTTATCCTTTAAATTGGCAGGTAGTTTGAGATTAGCCATAATGGCAGTTAACACTTGTGTTTATTATCCTCTACTCTAAAAACTGATGCAAATTAAATGATCCTAGTTTTATGTATTTCCCAAAAGTTTTAACTCGGAGAAAACTGTTTAGGTGGGACTCAAAGAATTGGAAACTGAGAAAAAAGAAAAGACCCGTCGGGTTTAACGGGTCCAGCTCATCGCTCTGATTGGACTGGTACGAATCTCAACGCTCCACGAAGTAATACTTCTGTAGAACCTCGTCCTATATGTCTCGCTGATATGGGAAAGAAGTCAAAACCAGTACAGTATCTGGCCTCGGCTAAAGTTAATTCATGTGCGTGGTCAACATCTCGTAGCAACGAGTCCTCCGGCACTAACAAATACACGTTAACCTCACACAAATCTTCTTTTACAAACAGGTTTCTCCTTACCTCTTTTGGTAGCATTCTCCAAAACAGCGCAATGTTGGCTCTCGTCCTTTGATCCATCACACCCTCCTTACACTCTGTGATTATACGGCTCTGCTATAAGCATCACAAGTTTAGCTTGTATCATAAGAATGATATAATCTCGCAGAAATGATTCTGAAAATTACTAAAAGCACAGATCCGATCTGGAAAAAGAAGTTTGTCGATGTTGAGGTTACCCCACAGTTAACCAAGATTGTCGAAGATATGAAAGAAACTCTCGCCTTTACTCAAGGTGTGGGTTTGGCTGCTCCTCAAGTTGGGTATCCTTATCGACTTTTCATTGTTGACTACGCGGACCTGAAGGAAACCTTTATCAATCCTAAAGTCCTCTCGAAGAATGCGGAAACAGATTTTGTTGAAGAAGGTTGTCTTTCAATTCCCAGCTATCGTGGTCTAGCCGAAAGGTCAACCGAACTTGAGATTGAATACACCGATCTTTCCGGTAAAAGAAAAAGTGCTAAAGTCTCCGGATTTTACGCTCGTATCATCCAGCATGAATATGATCACTTAAGTTCAATTTTTTATACCGAGCGGATCAAAAGAAAGAAGGATCTATATCACTTTGAACCCACCCGAATCGTCTTTTTCGGTAGCACCAATTTCTCGGCGATTATTCTCAAAAGTATCATTGGTCTTTCAGTTGTTGGTGATTATTCAATACCGCTGGTAGTAACCTTACCTGATCAACTCGCTGGCCGAGGTCAAAAAGTACAAACCTCCCCAGTGAAAGCGCTGGCACAAGAATGGAATATACCTATTATTACTCCTGAAAAACTCGCTAAACGAAATGGAGATATTTTTGAACTCACAAATAAAGAAGCGTACGAGCTAATTAAAAAAGCCCAACCCGATATTCTTGTACTTGCTTTTTACGGAAAGATATTACCAAAAGAAATTTTGGATCTGCCAAGAATCGCTCCAATCAACGTTCACCCATCTCTTTTGCCAAAATACCGTGGCCCTTCCCCCGTACAAAATGCAATACTCAATGACGATAAAACTACTGGTGTCACGATCATGAAAATGAATGAGAAGATGGACGAAGGAGATATTTATCTCAAAAGCCGCTTACCTCTTAAAGGCGACGAAACCGCGGAAAAGCTCTCAGGAGAGTTAGCAAATATGGGTAAAGATCTTGTTCATCATGTGATTCATTACTTGGCCGTGAAGAAAATCAAGACTCGTCCACAAGACCAGACTAAAGCAACTTATACAAAAATGATTCACAAGGAAGATGGGAAAATTGATCTCAACAAACCACCAACGAACTTGGAAAGAATGATCCGAGCATACCATCCTTGGCCAGGCGTCTGGACCGAATACAATGGGAAAATCTTGAAACTACTCCCCGGCCAAATGGTTCAACTTGAGGGTAAAAACCCCGTTACTCTCAAGAACTTTAAATCCGGTCATAAAGACTTCACGTTAATTTGGTAATTCACATCTGCAAGGCCCGTTCTTGCAATGAACTAGTTAAACTTTTTTTGTTCGGGATACAAATTTAGACTACTTGTGCGACTTCTTCCTTGGGTGTTTCGGATTTAACTTCCAGGGTTTCTAACTTTTCAACCTTGGGCTTCTTGACTACTTCTTTTGTGGATTCTTTCTTTTCAACTTTCACCACTGGCGCTTGGTTGTAGGGGTACAGTTTGCGCACAATACGAATACACTTGGTACACAAGCGCATGGTTTTGTTCCTTCCTTCTATCTTCACCGTTACAACGTGAAGATTTGGAAGACTTCTCTTTTTGGTGCGGATATGAGAGTGAGAAACGCTCATCCCAACCTGCAACCCTGTTTGACACCGATCACAAACGTACATAATTAATATAAACTGTAATAACTAGTTTTGAGCTGGTACAATATATCAAATAAAATCAACTTAAGCAATGCTAACCACTACCGACCCATTTTCTATTTTTCTAACTCTGGTAATTTCTTTGGCAATACTGGCCTTTTCTATCACTATCCATGAAGCCTCTCATGCATGGACTGCTAACCGTCTAGGAGACCCTACCGCTGCACATCAGGGACGAATCAGTCTCAACCCTTTGGATCATATCGACCCCTTGGGGACAGTCATACTCCCTCTGATACTAATAATTAGTGGCTTGCCGGCCTTTGGTTGGGCCAAACCGACCCCTTTCAACCCTTGGAACCTATCGAATCCAAAACGTGACGCCGCGCTCATCTCCCTAGCCGGACCGCTTTCCAATCTTGTGCTCGCAGTTATCTTTTCTCTAATTTTTAGACTTACTGGTTTTGGGCTTTTCTCAGCTGTAGTACACCTCAACCTCGTGTTAGCAATTTTCAATCTCATACCGGTTCACCCACTTGATGGATTCAAAGTTGTCGGTGGCCTTTTGCCCCGCAGTACCTACATACAATGGATGGAACTCGAACGTATCGGCCCCTTCTTTTTAATCTTCTTTTTCTTTTTCGGAGGAAGATTCCTCTCTATTGTGGTGGCCCCACTTCTAACTCTGTTCCTAGGTTCCTAAGCTGCTTGTTTGTTGACTAGTTAGCTTTGTTTTGCTACAAAATAGTTAGCATGATAAATGCTAACGCCCTTTAACTAAAGTCCTAGCCCGATTTTCTTTATACCTTAAACGCTTGGCATTCGTGCATCGCAGCAGAAAATGTCTGTGAACAGAACCGCCATAACTTTCGTTTTAGAAGGAACGGGGTCTTAGTAACTTTAGTCACAAGGGCAGATATAATATAGCTTCTTGCCTAAAGACTCACGATACTCATTTGGGGTCTTTTTTTATGACTAAATTGGTGGGTTTAGATTGGCGACTGGGCCACTTGGTTCTTGCGGCTCTAAATTATCTGGATGTGGACCTTTTTTCCTAAAGTAAAAGAAAGCAATCACCGCAAGGGCGGAAATTCCTCCAATAATCATCGCTAGTCCAATAAATCTGTAGGTTCTCTGTACCGAAACTGGCGGTTTGGTTGTGAAGGTTTGGTTTTTACCATAAGCAGTATTCCCGGCTTGATCGCTACTAAAGACTCTAAAGTTGTATTCAGTCGTTGCCTTCAGACCATTGGCGATAGTTATCTTGTGATCCTTGGTGTAGTTCGCATCACCATTACCTGAACCATAATTGAGTGTCTCCCCAAAATCAATATACGAGGTTGAGGGTTCGTCAGTTGTCCAGCTTACGACAATTGATGTATTAGTGATATCTGAAACTTTGATATTTGATATTGTCGGTGCGGTGGTATCACCTACCGTGTTGGTAACGTTGACCGTTTCTTCTCCGGTTGAAGTTGGACTTGAAGGTGACGACGATGAAGTTGGTGGTTTAGTAGAACCACCCGACGGGGGTGGTGGAGGTGGTGGTGGAGGTGGCTGTGAAGGAGAAGTTAGACTGTAAGTCCCACTAGTAGAAGTTGTCGCCAGTGGCTCCCCGCTTGGAGACTCAAAAGCCACGGTACCGTTGTCACCAGTATGTACAAAACTCACATTTGCAGATCCTGAACCAGCTGCAGCTTTCAGAGTCAGTTTACCCAAAAGAACATCGCCACTTACAGGTACAGGTGGTATTGGGTTTCCACTTGGATCAGTTTCGATCGGGCAAAACTGTTGGATGGAAAAAATACCGTTATTTAGCGACATAAACAATGTTTGTGAAAGGCTAGAACCACTAACACTGTAGCTACTTTGCGATTCGTCAAACTGATTTGTATCAAACGCCGCTCGCAATGAGACCGAAGTTACACTCTTACCTTCAGTACTCAAACGTATATCCATACTGAGATTGTTACCTATTTGGACCGCCCCGGAAGCAGGAGATAAATATACTGAGGCCGCCGATATTGAGGGGACTTTAACAAATAAGCCTAAGAGCAGGAGTATGGAAAATACCAAAGTTAGGAGAAAAATTTTTCTCATTTTGTAGTAACGGTCCATTTTGTTTGAAAAATAACCAAATCTGCTTCATCGACAATCTTGTTTTTGTTAAGATCCGCTACATGATCACCTTTTTTACCAACAGCAGTCACTAAAATAGCAAGATCCTTACTATCAACAAGTCCGTCGTCATTAAAATCTGCGTCAATTTGAACCTGTTGTGATAAGGTCTCTTCTGCAACACAGTCTTTTTCACAGACAGTAGCTGCTTGTGGACCTCTAGAGGTTTGCTCACTTCTGATAACTACATATGTTGTAACTGGAATGGTCGCCAGTAGAAAAACCATTACAGCTAGCAAAAAACCTTTTGATTTGAATATTTTCATGGTCAAGACTCTAGATCAAGAGTACCAATTATCTGCCCCAGTTTGCAATAAGAATAGCCAGGTCTCCAGAGTCTACCTTTCCCGAATGATTTAGATCGGCTGCAGTATCGGTAGTAGCCCACCTACTAACTATTGCAGCAAGATCAGTACTGTTGACCCTGTTGTCACCATTGACGTCCCCTGGTTTTGCTGAGCTAACCAAACCCCAACCTAAACTAGTATAGGCATCATATTGATTTTCGTACCATTCAAAACGAACTTTTGTGGCTCCATTCAAAGTTATGGGGTTAGATTGGTAACTGGTTTTACTTTGATCGATCCATTGATTAATTTCGTAAGTACCATCGTCACCAATATCCAACCTTAAACCATCATCTCCAGTCGCAGTAAAAACATAACTGCCATTTGGAAAGTTTAGTGTGCCTCGCCAAACTCCAGAAAAATTATCGGTAACACCAAACTCCCCACCTGTTAGATAATCATGAAGTATCGGGGTTGCGGAAGTCGGTGCCAGAGAAGTAACTGTTCCTTCGTCCCTTTCCCCGAGAAACACACCTGTGCTTGGGTTAATAGAGTTAAAGAAACAAACATGGAATTTGTTGGTCGGGAAAGTTGTGTTACAGGTGGAGGGCGAACTACCAACAGTTACGGTAATAGTAGATGATTGGGTTATCTGCCCAATAGAATCAGTAGCTTTTGCATAGATCGTATGAATTCCGGTTAGTCCGGTTGTATCCCAAGCACAAGTGTAAGGTGAAGTCAGATCTGTACATCTAACAGCCCCATCAACTGAGATTTCAACTTTGTTGACACCAATGTCATCAGTTGCAGTTGCGTTGATGTCTACGTTAGTTCCAGGAGTAATAGTAGCTCCGTTTGCCGGAGTAGCAATCGATACTGTTGGGGGGTTATCTACTGGTGTTCCAGAAGATAATCCAGGAGGAGGGTTGTTTTGAATGACAGATGCAGAACAACTTGTCCCATTGAGATTTAACCAACTGGTAGTTAGCCTGCGGTAACGACCGACAAATGAAGCGTCAATAGCAGTGTTGGCTGTGTTCCAATAGTCAAACCCACTACCTCCCATAAAATACGCCCCCGAGGCCCCAGAGCCACTAATTCTAGCTTGCAGTGTTGTGAAAGAACAGGTTACTCCTGCAGGAATTGTATTGTGGTCACTCGCCCAATGCAATGCAACTTTGGAATTTGGCATCTGCCAGTTTGGGCCAGTTAAACCCCCGCCAGGACAGTCACCGACATTTGTAGCCGTCGTTTGATCGGTCAGGGAACACCAGCCGACATGGTCGGTAATTAAATTCCAGGAACCATTAAACACATAAGCTCGTATATTCTGTGTCTCAACTGTTACGTTTGCCACAGGACCGGCGTTGCAATCCCACTGAAACACACCCCAACCTGTCGCGCGAGTGAATCCTGATCCGGGAACCCCACCCTGGTTCGCAGCATGAAGTTCCCAATCATAACCCTCTACACCACAAATTTTTCCATCGTGGTTGGCGGTCATATCACGAAGAACCATATCAACTGTGTTGACCTCGTCGGTAACAGCCGCCTTCGGACTTTTAGCCTCATTTTCACTTTTCTGAACGACTATTACAGTCAGAGGAACAGCAATAAAAACTATTAAAAGACCGGCCAAAGCTAGCACATTGCTAAATCTTTGTGGTTGGAGATGTTTACGGAAAATATGAGTATTAAACATGGCTTAGCTTAGTTTTAACAACCGACTTGGAACTGTTTCTTTAAGAACCCCAACGGGAAATAAGTTTCGCCAAGTCGGCACTCGAAACTCTACCATCTTTGTTAATATCGGCTCGTAGATCAGTGGTACTACCCCATGTGGCTATGAGAATAGCTAAGTCTAAGGAACTAACTTTACCATCTAAGTTAATGTCCCCTTCTTTTGGTGGGTTTTTGGTAGCAATTGTGAGGGTGTTGGAATCAACTGAGTTTCCCATAGTATCCAAAGCTTTCACTAAAAAGCTATAAGTGGTGGACGCCGTCAAACCAGTTGCTGAGTAAGTGGTAGCACTCTGGGGTGTTGGAGTTATCTTGGTACCATTGCGATAGACATCATAGGTGACCGGACCGCTCTGAGTATCTGTACTAGCAGTCCAGGAAAGATCGATCTGAGTCTCACTGATGGCTGTACCGGAAAGTACTGGGGCAGATGGAGGTAAATTATCAACTGCAAATGCTTGGGCAGTTGCTAGACTTTGATTTCCAGCTTTATCATACGCTACCACACTCAAAGTATGGTCGGCAGCATTGGCAAGCAAATTTGTATTTATATTGTAGTTGTAGGGTGAAGTATTATCAATTGTTACTGTCCCATTATCGACCTGAAATGCAAGCCGATCCATGTTTGTATCAGTTGCAGTGGAGGTGACTATGACACTCCCTTTTACTTTCGCTGCAAGACCGCTGATCGTCACCGCTGTTGGGGCTGTATTATCAACAGTTACAGTAACCGGAGCAGAAGTAGTTGAACCGTTAGCATCGAAAGCTTTTGCGGTTAAAGTGTGGCTTCCCGCAGCCACCAGCGTAGTGTTCCAAGGAACTGAATATGAATTAACCGTGGCAGTTGTATCAGTACTTACCAAAGCCGCGCCATCATAAAACTCAACTCTTGTAACTCCAAGGTTATCGGTAGCGTCAGCAGATAAAGTTACTGCATTCCCTTTAACAAACGAACCTGCAGCTGGAGCAGTCATTGAGACAGTTGGAGGTACATCAACCACAGTGTACGTACCACCAATTCTCGTGCTTGTTTCATCCTCATTCAACCCCCAAACATTTGAAGTTGCGGCAATATTTATGGCTGTTGGTCCAGCAATTGTTTTTGCACGGAATCGAACGGTAGCGATCAGTTTGTCTCCAGTGACACTATTAGGACATGGTACACCGGGAACCGGACAATCTGTAATAGGTTGGCGTACAATCCGAACAAAGTAAATTACACCAGTAGAGGTAGTCGGTGCGTTGACAATAGGATCCTTAAAATCTGAAAGGTCGGGCGCATCGGTACTAACATAGTCTAGTTTGGTTGCGTCATAGTTTAGAGATATTTCGGCTGTGATAACGGGAGTAACTCCACTATTTTCACGCACATTAACTACCAAATCAGAGTTAACATTGACATTTTGACTAGCTGGTGAAAGATAAATTGAAGTAGTATTGGCTGCTTGGCTACGATCGTCTCGTCTGGTGAGAACGGAAACTACTGTCAAGGGAATCGTCAGTAAAACAAAAAGCACCAAAAAAAGTGCTATCAAATGTTGCGGTTTTTTAAGATCGAATCGTTCGTTCATTGGCAGGGATAATTACTGTCAATTTAACTTTATACCAACCAAAAAGCTCCTGTCAAATACTTTAGCTTCCCCAACGACTGATAACTATTGCCAGATCACCCGAAGCTACTCGACCATCGGCGTTTAAGTCTGCCCTAAGATCCGTTGTGCTCCCCCAAGTAGTAACCAGGATTGCAAGATCAGCAGAGTTTACTTTCCCATCCTTATTAATATCCCCAATCTTGGAATTTACAAATAATTTAAGAGGAACAGCACTGATTGACCAAGATTCGGGTTTGGTCGTCCAAGACATAGTTGTAGTTCCGCTACTACCTATTTTGTAACTTGAAGCCCCTTTAGTATCCCCAACTGAATATTGATTCCAAATTTCTGATTGGCCTGCTGAGGCAAGGACTGAATCGGACACACCGTTGGGAATAGACATTACATCGACTACCTTGTCAGTAGCGGACGTGGATACACTCACTGATGGTGCCGTTGACGAACCAACCCTTCCAGTGTAGATTCCAAGTGGGTTTGTCTGATCAACCCCATACCAACTGCTTCCCCCTGCAGTAGAACCCCAAACGCCAGCGGTTAAATTAACTGTAATTGTATTTGTACCACTTACAGGAGCGACCAATTTCCAAAGTTCAGTCCTCACGTTTGTTCCCGAACCACCAACAAAACTTAAGGTCTGGGAACCAAAAACAACACTGGAAACGCTCGTTGTTCCAGCAGATCTAATACTCACCCCAACTAACAACAAACGGTTGGACCCATAGCCAACTGTATGGTTCCAGCTGTAGGTAGAATTGCCATTTCCAGGTGCTGCTGTTGGGTTTGGATCCATAGCCGGTGAGGTTACCGCAGGCGGTGGTCCTTCGGTAGTTACTAGTAAATCGCTTGAGTCAGCAGAAATATTGTCCGCAGCATCAGCGGCAGCAACATTATAGTTATAGGAAGCCCCACTAGTTAAATTATTGTCAGTATAAGAAGTTGTACTTACCTGCGCAATTAAGCTTCCATCTCGCTTAACCAAGTAGTCTGTAACACCCACATTATCGGTAGCAGCTGTCCAGGATAGTGGCACTGAGTTTGAAGTAACACCAGTTGCTACCAAACCACCAGGAACTGACGGGGCTGTTAAGTCCAAAACAAAATTGTTGCTAAAGATAACCGGAGTTGTCGTCGTTCTGACATTATTAGCGTTGTCAGTTGTTACCGTCTTGAAAGTATGAGCCCCATCGGCGATTCTAACTGTATTGAATGTCAAACTGAACGGAGAGATAAAACTATTTCCCAAGTAAATATCGTCAACATAGTAGTCAACACTGCGGACTCTGACGTTATCGGTAGCAGTTACACTAGTAGTTAAACTTCCCGACAAGGTAGCTCCTGAGCTAGGACTGTTTATGGTCAAACTTGGATCTAGTATATCGCTTGTCGTGGTTGCCCTAGAACCTAGTGGACTCGAATAGTCGGCGGTTCCAACACCTGGGTTATCTGAATGATCATAGATTGTTTCAGCCAAACTTCCTTTTGGTGCATACTCCCAGTAGTTATTTTGAAGATTTGTCGTTGAACCGGCCGGGAGATTATCGTAAAAATTATAATTGCAGAAACTGTTTGGGGTATAGTCACTCAAAATATTAGGGTCATTATAAACTTCAATTTCTTGAACCTGACCCCAAGATTGACCATCAACATCAATAACAAAACGAACGTAGCGAGCTGATATCGGACTAAAAGTATAAATCTTGTAACGAGGGCTATTTGGAGTCCACCAATCTGGTTCAGTTGCAACTGTAGTTTGTTCCCCACTAAATGCTCCTGTTGTGGAAGTTTCAATATGAAATATATGCGGGATATCTCCGTAATTATTTATGTACGAATAAACAACGACAGAGTTCATCGTTTGTATCGAACCCATATCGGCTTTCCACCAGTTACCAATAACTGTTGTTCCTGGTACCCAAGAATGGGAAAAATCATACGGTATTCCAAGACCGCCAGTTGTATCTCCATCATTGGCTCTTTCCGGAAAAGAATTGGCTACGTTTGAGGTTGAAGTTTTGTTAAGTAATAAATTAGTCAAAGAACTAGAGCCGGAGCCACAAATAAAATTATTATCTACCGTAGTTACACCGGAAACTGGTAACGTTGCGTCACCGTATTCCAAGTTTTTGCCGTTTGAAGTAAAGGTGTTATTGGTTACAGTTGAAGTCTGCACGTTTTGCATCGCCAAACCCCTGGTATTGGCCAAGAAGTTATTGTTGGTGATTGTGTAATTTGTTGAAACCTCACTCCCAGGAAAACTTGGAACCAAACTATTACTGGGGTTATTTCGCAAGTAAACACCGTTAACGTTGTTTTGGAAAAGGTTGTTGGAAATTGTTGTATAACGACCATTTTCTTGTTCAATCCCACTGGCTCGATTGTTTTTGACAATATTGTTAGTAACAGTATTGTTATATGAAAAACCCAACCAAAATCCGTAGTTATTCCCGTTTGCTTCGTTTGAATCAAACACGTTACCTGTGGAGAAAGTCGCTTCAAAACCATTGGCAGGTGAATAATTGGCGATATTATTTCTAATGATATTGTTATTGCTTGGTAGGCCCGCTTCATTCCCGATGAAAAAACCATCCCCAGAATAGTTCATATTATTCCCTTCAATCAAGTTACTGTGGGAACTATGAACCAGAAGGATACCTGCGGAATCACAACCACCATCTGCACAACGATTTACATGTTGGGTATCATTTTGGAGTACATTATTATTACTGCTACCGTATAGAGCGACCCCCCAGGTTTTATTAAATGAAGCTTGGTTATTCTCGATTGTGTTGCCGTTACTATTATAGAGGTGAATTCCAGTGTTTTGATTTATTAAAACATTATTTTTCACGATTGAGTTTGTCACATTGTTAAAAACAACTCCTCCACCCATTCCCGGGAAAACAATATTAATACTCAGAAAAGTCCCATCCGATTTAGAATTATAATTGGAGACTATGTCTTGGATAGAAATTGAAGAAGAATTTTCTGCTTTTATGCCATAAAAGTATCCACTAAAGCGGATGTTTTTTACTGTCACACCAGTCCGACCGGTTATTATTAGCCCATACTTTCCACTAGTAGTATCTGATCCAAGAAAGCTAGCATTGCTACCATCCAATGTGACGTTATTGGCGTCAATTGAAATTACACCAGTTGCCGAACCACTGACTCGAAAAACTCCGGGACAAAGAACTGTGTCTTGAGTAATTGACAAATGGCTTCCAGTAAATTGGGTGCAACCTGGAACCGATTGTTTAAGTAAAAACGGGCTCTTTTTTATGTAATTTTCTTCTGAAACTGCATTTGTGTCGTTAATTACAACATTGGGATAATAGTACCAGCCAAATCCCATTAAATTATTGTATTCTGCAAGATCGGACTCTGGATGTGGTAAATCAAAGGTATGACCAATTTCATGAGCTAAGGCACCTATCTGCTGGTTAATTGCAGCTGGTGAAGTAAGACCGGAAATGCCGTCGAGATTAGTATCTCCCAATATTGCGAACCTAGAACTATCAAGAGAACCACCTCCAATGGCTAATGGTCCTGCCCCAACCAAAAATATTATCCGATCAGCCTGAGCAGTTCGCGAACTAACTAGAGAGTCGAGATCATCGTTAACTAAATTATAATCAGTTCCAACACCACCAGCAGTAGCACAAGAACCAGTTGTACAACGAAAATAACTATCTGGGTGCGAACTTGTAACTGTAATTACTGGATCGTATTTAAAAGTTGACCCAATCTGGGTGGCGTACCATTTTTGAATATCAACCATCGCTTGGTTAATACTATTTTGATACTCTGGTTTTGCAGTTTTGTCCGAGGGAATCATTAGGATTGGAGTCAGTTTGTACCCAGAGACAGCTGCAACAGCGTGTTTGGGTTGGTTCAAAACAGTAAATACAATACCAACATTTATTATTGTGACGATAATTGCAAGTGTTGAAACCACTCTTACCCTGGTAGACATCAGATTCCTACCTCCAGCAGTTTTTTCCCCGCCAGAATAACAGTTACAGTACTCTGTTCATCTGGCACCTGGACTGAAAAATAAACATCCTTACCCAAAGCTTCGCCTTTACCATTTACTTCTACAATTACATCTTGAGAACTGCTAAATATCGGTTGGCCAATTTTGTTTGTTTGTTTAACCTCAAAAGTTAATGCTTTGAGATTTTTTTCTCCTTTTTTGTCAATTTCAGGTTGAGGTAAGGTGTCATCGTCGACTTTTTTAATTAAAGTAAGTTTTTGTTCCTTGGCAGCAAACTTTAAATCCAGTTTTTTGAAATTTTCTTCAAAAACTGCAATCTGACCAGAAGCCGCTTGACCTCGGTGGTCGCGAACCTGATTTGCAACGAAAACAGTTATAGGTATCGTCAAAAATATAAAAAATGTGATGGCGATCGTGAAAAGATCTTGCGTTTTATAAGGGGGTTTTACTTTTATCCAATATTTGTTTGCGGCGTGTTTTAAAATCTTATGTGGTTTAGAGTAAAGAACTTGTTTCTCAAATAAATCGGCAGCGTGCATAGTCTGCCTAATTATCAGCTAACCTACGAATACTGTCAATTGAAGTTGGAATACGCTGGAGCCGACACTGGGAGGCAGATGCTTCGCATCCAATCCCCAATGCGGCGATCTTAGACTAAATGGAGCCGACACTGGGGATCGAACCCAGGACCTCGTTCTTACCAAGAACGCGCTCTACCACTGAGCCATGTCGGCAAATCATTTCGAAGTGCGAAGTAGCAAGCTTTGCTTACCACTGAGCCGTTGATCGGCTAGAAATAAAGTTGGTTAACTTTTAACTTCCTTGTGCGGTTGAACTTTTTTACAAGTAGAACAGAATTTATTGAACTCAAGACGTTCTTGGTCATTGACCTTGTTCTTCTCTGTAACATAGTTTTGTGTCTTGCACTCGGTGCAAGCAAGATTGATGATGTTTCGTTTACCTTTTTTTGCCATGGTCTAGATTATACAGGTTAGGTCAATGCTATTGGCACGGGTGGAGGGAATAGCCTCCAGCTTTCCCAATTGTAAATGGCACGGGTGGAGGGAATCGAACCCCCGTTAGAGGTTTTGGAGACCTCTGTCCTACCACTGAACGACACCCGTACAAAGCAACAGAGATTTTACCTCAATTTGAGTACATATTCAACGTAGCGAACTTGAAGAAACCTTGAAAGGACTGTATAATACCGAGGCTAATTCATGCCGGGTTAGCGAAGTGGCCAAACGCAAATGACTTTTGCGAAGCAAAAGCGGGTCGCAAAGCGACTCACTGTAAATATAACTTCAGTCATGCGCTTGGAAAGCTTCAAGCGGCAATGTGCCGAGGTGACGGAGCGGTCAATCGTACCTGACTGTAAATCAGGCGCCTTTACGGCTACGGAGGTTCGAATCCTCCCCTCGGCACCAGAAGAGGAGTTCGCCAATTGTGCAACAATTGAGTCGGCTCCTCACACACGGCACCAGGCCGAAAGCTACAGCGGTAAGCAGAGCTTGCATTTTGCATTGCAAAAAGTGGAGCAGCTGTTTTGTAGATTCGCCAATGCTCTCTGTTTTAAATTAAAATAAACCGCTTACGCATTTTGCGTTTTTCTGGAGATGTGCCGAGTTAGCTCAGTGGTAGAGCAACTGTTTTGTAAACAGTAGGCCGTGGGTTCGAATCCC
>CAYHXX010000008.1:0-1571 GCA_964360785.1 uncultured Gammaproteobacteria bacterium
TTGAATACTCATCGACGATCCAACCCATGATTTTTGGGTTGGTATTTACATCTGGAGCCGGCACGTCCTTTTCCGGGCCAATAATATCGGCAATTGCACGGGTAAAAGCTCGTGTAAGGGCTTCTAGCTCGTTTTCAGTAAGTTCCTTAGGGTTGACCGTGATACCGCCTTTACCACCGCCAAATGGGACATCGATCACAGCATTTTTCATTGTCATCCAAAATGAGAGTGCTTTAACCTCCTCTTCGGTGACTTGGGGGTGGTAGCGAAGACCGCCTTTGTAGGGACCGCGTAGATTGTTGTGTTGCAACCTATAACCGGTAAATACTTTTACCTCACCATTATCTAGTTTTATTGGTAAGCTGACTTTGACATCGCGGTTGTGCTCCAATAGTGAAGCCAGAAGCATTGGATCAAGATTTAATTTCGCAGCAGATTTTTTTAATTGTTCTTGCGAGCGAGTCCAAGGGTCGTTTTCATTATTCATGAGAAAAAATTAACTATTAATAATAGATAGAGCAATCTTTTTTGCGACACTTTTTTCTAACGGTGAAGGTAGTATCTGTTCAGTTGTTGGTTTTTTTATTAAAGACGCTAGAGTTTCCGCAGCATTGAGTTTCATCTTTTCTGTGATTTGTTTAGCTTCAGAGTCGATCGCCCCTCGGAAAACTCCGGGGAAAGCTAGTACGTTGTTTATCTGATTCGGGTAGTCGCTTCTTCCGGTAGCGACAATCGCTGCTCCTGCCTTTTTTGCTTCCTCTGGAAGAATTTCCGGAGTTGGGTTGGAAAGAGCGAAAATAATCGGATCCTTGGACATCAGCTTAATTTCTTTTCCTGTTAGCACACCCTTACCTGAGAGTCCAATGAAAACATCGGCGTTATGAAACACTTCATCCAAAGTTTTACAATTTTCGTAGTAGGGGAGAGCGGTAATTTGTTTCTTATATTTGTTAAGGTCAGCTCGTGTCTTGTTGATTGATCCCTTAGAGTCGATTAGAACCAATTTACCGGGTTTAATGATCTTGGCAGTAGCAATACCAGCTGCTCCGGCACCAGCGATGACAACTTTGACGTCCTTCATTTTCTTTTCGACAACTTTAAGACTGTTTAGCAAGGCTGCAAGAATTACAATCGCTGTACCATGTTGGTCGTCATGAAAAACAGGGATGCCGATATTTTGTAAACGCTCTTCGACTTCAAAACAACGCGGAGCGGAAATATCCTCAAGGTTAATTCCAGCGAACCCAGGAGCGATCGCTTTAACAACTGAGACAATTTCATCAGGATCTTTTGTATTTAAAACGATTGGATAAGCGTCAATGTTTGCGAATTCTTTAAACAAGAGCGCTTTACCTTCCATGACAGGCATGGCCGCTTCTGGTCCGATATCGCCAAGTCCTAAAACTGCTGTACCATCTGAGACTACAGCCACAGAATTTCCCTTGATAGTTAAATTTCGTGCAAGTTTTGTATTCTCGGCAATTGCTTTTGAAACTGCAGCTACACCGGGTGTGTAGGCGGTTGAAAGATCAGCTTTATTTTCAAGTTTTAACATGATTTTCTTTGTTGGA